>BLLX01000029.1 GCA_011959405.1 Muribaculaceae bacterium | reverse complement strand
GCGAGAGCACGTCAGAGTCTGCGCTGCCCGTTTCAGGCAGTGTGGCATACATGATTGACTCACCGTCGCGTCGTTCGGCAAGATGCTGCCACAATTCTTCTGTGATAAACGGCATGAACGGATGCAGCAGGCGGAGCAACGAGTCGAAATATCCGAGTGTGGCGCTATATGTCTGGGCGTCGATAGGTGAACCGTATGCCGGTTTCACCATTTCAAGATACCAGCTTGAGAATTCGTCCCAGAAGAGCTTATACACGGCCATCAACGCTTCCGATATGCGGAATTTGCCGAGCAGATCGGTCACTTCCGCGGCTGTTTCGCGCACTTTTGACTCAAACCACTTTAAGGCCACTTTGGAGACTTCGGGCTGTGCGGCGGCGTTGTCCACCTCCCAGCCTTTCACAAGGCGGAACGCATTCCATATCTTATTGCAGAAATTGCGGCCCTGCTCGCAGAGCTTTTCGTCAAACATAATATCGTTGCCGGCAGGGGCCGCAAGCATCATGCCCATGCGCACACCGTCGGCGCCGTAAGTGTCGATAAGTTCCAGAGGGTCGGGTGAATTTCCCAGCGATTTGCTCATTTTTCGACCGATCTTGTCGCGGACGATTCCGGTGAAATACACATTTTTAAACGGCATTTCGCCCACATATTCATAGCCGGCCATGATCATTCTGGCCACCCAGAAGAAAATGATGTCCGGTCCGGTCACAAGAGTGGATGTGGGATAATAATATTTTATCTCCTCGTTGCCGGGATCGAGTATGCCGTTGAACAGGGTGATGGGCCAGAGCCATGAGGAGAACCATGTGTCCAGAGCGTCCTCGTCCTGGCGCAGATCCTTATCCGTAAGTTCACGGCCGGCATCGGCCTTGGCTTTGGCAAGGGCTTCCGCACGTGTCGGTGCTACTGCGATTTTCGTTTCTCCCTGCGCATTCTCATAATAATATGCCGGAATCCGGTGGCCCCACCATAGCTGACGGCTGATGCACCAGTCCTGTATGTTTTCAAGCCATACGCGATATGTGGTTTTGTATTTCTCAGGTACGAACTTGATCAGATCGTCCATCACCGGTGCCAGCGATATGTCGGCAAAATGCTTCATGTTGATGAACCACTGTTGCGACAGGCGCGGCTCAATTGCCACCTTGGTGCGTTCGCTGTAGCCGACTTTGTTGTTGTAGTCTTCAACCTTTTCCATCAGGCCGGCTGCGGCGAGGTCGTCGGCTATTTTCTTGCGTACGTCAAATCGGTCCATGCCGGCGTATGCGCCGCCGTTTTCGTTGAGTGTGCCGTCTTCGTTGAATATGTCGATCGACTCCAGATTGTGGGTCTTGCCGAGCATGTAGTCGTTTTTGTCGTGGGCGGGAGTCACTTTCAGGCAGCCAGTGCCGAAATCTATCTCCACATAGCGGTCTTCGATCACGGGGATCTCGCGGCCCACTAAAGGCACTATCACGCGCTTGCCTTTGAGCCATTCGTTTTTAGGATCTTTGGGATTGATACACATGGCGGTGTCGCCCATGATCGTCTCCGGACGTGTGGTGGCCACTACGGCATAACGTCCTTCCGGATCACCTGCCACTTTATAGCGAAGGTAGTAGAGTTTGGAGTGCTCGTCTACATAATTCACCTCGTCGTCTGATATGGCGGTACGGTTTTTGGGGTCCCAGTTGACCATACGCAGTCCGCGGTATATCAGACCTTTTTCGTAGAGATCGCAGAACACCTTGTTTACGGATTCGCTGCGTGTCTCGTCCATGGTGAACGCCGTGCGGCTCCAGTCGCACGATGCGCCGAGCTTGCGCAGCTGCTTTAGAATGATGCCGCCGTGGGTATGCGTCCAGTCCCAGGCATGTTCCAGAAACTGTTCACGTGTGAGATCGGTTTTCTTGATGCCCTGTTCGGCCAGTTTTCCGATCACTTTGGTCTCGGTAGCTATCGACGCATGGTCGGTGCCGGGCACCCAAAGGGCGTTTTTGCCTTCCATGCGCGCGCGGCGCACGAGTATGTCCTGAATAGTGTTGTTGAGCATGTGGCCCATGTGGAGCACTCCGGTCACATTTGGCGGCGGGATCACGATTGTGTAAGGTTCGCGCGCGTCTGGCACGGAGCGGAAAAGCTCATGGTCAGTCCAAAACTTATATTGCCGGTCTTCTACTTCGGCCGGAGCATACTTCGTGGGCAGTTCGTTCATATATGAAATGTGTTTTTTTGATTTCGAGGTGCAAAGTTAGCAATAAAAAGCGATATACGGAAAAACATTATGGCAGGCGTCTGCAAGCCTGCCATAATGTTTTTTTCTTTAGCTCAGTAGTCAGGCCATGGCCAGATGACGGTCGAGTACGGTCTGTGTATATGTCTGGACGTCCTGTTCTCCGGTCAAGGCGCCGAGAGCGTTCAAGGCAAGCGCTTCAAGTTCGTCTTCGCCGGGGTAAATATGGACAGGAGCAATGAAATCTATCTGTTCCGTAAGGCGTGAGATCACATATTCGGAATATGCTATGCCGCCGGTTATCAGGATTGCGTCTACTTTTCCGCGAAACACCGGTGTCAGTGCCGCTATATGTTTGGCTATCTGATATATCATGCCGTCGATCACGAGTTTGGCGTGTGCGTCGCCACCATTGATACGGTCTATGATCTCCGGAATGTGTGTTGAGCCGAGATGCGCAGCCAGTCCGGCATTGCCGCTTATACGTTTTTTCAGCTGGTCTTTTGTATATTTGCCGGAATAGCAAAGGTCTATGAGCGATCCTGCCGGAAGGGTGCCGGCTCGTTCGGGTGAGAAGGGCCCTTCGCCGTCAAAGGCATTGTTGACGTCGACCGCTTTGCCTTTTTTATGAGCGCCTATCGATATGCCGCCACCGAGATGACAGATTATGAGATTCAGTTCCTCGTACCTTATATGCCGGCCGGATGATGCTGAAAGTTCGGATGCGAAGCGTCGCCCGATCGCACGCTGGTTTAAGGCATGCCATGTGGTTACGCGCGGCATTATGGGCGATCCGGTCACGCGGGCCACTTCGTCCATTTCGTCCACGACTCCCGGATCAGCAATGAAAGCTTTGCATCCGCATTCATCGGCGATATCGCGGGCTATAAGACATCCGAGGTTGCAGGCATGGCTGCGTTTCACTTTTTTTATGTCGGCCACCATTGCGTCGTTGACCTCGTAGACTCCGCCTGGAATTGGGCGCAGAAGGCCGCCGCGGCCTATCACAGCGTCAAATTCACATGGAATACCGTTTTCTTTCAGTGCATTCAGCACAAGATTTTTGCGAAAATCAAACTGTTCGATCACTTGGGTGAACGGAGCGAGATCCTCAACATTGTGACGAAGATTCTGGGAGAATATTTTTTCGTTATTATCAAACACGGCCATCTTCGTCGAGGTGGATCCGGGATTTATAGCAAGTATTTTCATCAGGATTGGAAGAATGTTTGGATTATGAAGCGGGGGCAGGGGAAGGCCGATTCTCATCGTCCTTTATATCAGGCGTTCACACAGGCCAGTGCCAGGCTGAGCATTTTGGATTCCGCGGAGTCACTGCGTGATGAGAGAATCACGGGGCAGGAAGGTCCCTGTAGAATGCCGGCCACCACGGCCTTGCCAAAGAGGGTGATGGTCTTGTAGAATGTGTTGCCTGATTCTATGTTTGGGAAAATCAGCAGATCCGCATCGCCGCACACATCCGATGTCAGTCCTTTCACATCGGCGCTATGGGCGTCGCATGCGGTTTTTACGTCCATGGGACCTGCCATTTTCACTTTTCCGAATTTGCCGGTCTGTGCCATTTTGATCAGTTCGACATAGTCTGTCGAATTGGGGAATTTCGGATTGACTTTTTCTGTGAAATGGATCAGTGCCACTTTCGGCTCTTCAATGCCGAGTTTGCGGCATGTGGCAAGATCATATTCAATGATCGCAGCGCGCTGTTCGAGAGTGGGATAGGGGATTACCGCTACATCGGAAAAAAACAGCAGTTTTCCATAGCCGGGCAATTGTGCCGCCGACAAGTGTGTCAGTAATTTGCCTTTGGGCAGGAGTCCGTTTTCTTTGTTGAGGATAGCCTTGAGAAGAGTGTCAGTATTGATCAGGCCTTTCATCAATATGTCGGCTTGGTTGTCTTTCACCATTTTTACTGCCATCGCCGCCGCTTCGTCAGCGTCGGACACAATGACCGTCTCTACTTGGGCTGATGATGAAAGTGATTCGGGCAACCGCTGTTCTGACAGTCTTGAATCGCCGATTAATATTATGTCTGCCAACCCTTGGTCTATAGCCATTGCAGCGGCTGATACTGTCTCATCATCATAGGGGCACACTACAGCCACGCGTTTACGCGAACTGTTTTGCCGGAGATGTTCAATCATCTGGGGAAATGTGCTGATATGTTGCATCACGTTCTTTAAGAATGTTTATGCAAATATCAGAATCTTTTATGAACAAACAAAATTTTCCTAATGAATAATTGCAGACGGTTTGAAAATAGTCTTATAATGATTATATTATATTCATCCTATAATGGTCGCCACGATTTCACGTGGCCCTCCGGCATCGCGAAATTCACATAAATATAGTCCTTGCCATGTGCCAAGGTTCAGTCTGTGGGCAGAAATGGGCACTGTGAGCGATGCACCGACAATGACCGCTTTGGCATGAGCCGGCATATCGTCCGGCCCTTCGTCTGTGTGAAGATAGAAGGGGGCGTTTTCAGGCACAAGCCTGTCGAAAATGGCACTTAGGTCATGACGTACGTCCGGATCTGCGTTTTCATTCAGGGCCAATGCCGCCGAGGTGTGTCTGATCAGAAGATGCAGCAGTCCTTTTTCCGGCAAAGCGGGCAATCGGCCGATTATTTCCGACGTGACCAGATGGATGCCGCGGCTGCGTGCGCGCAATGTGAATACTATCTGCTCCACCATAGATCCGTCTGTTGTTATTCCGAATATTCAAAACCTGCCGTCTCAATGGCGTTGATCACGTCCGACGGACTTACGTCGCCTTCCACAGTGGCTATGCCTTTGTTCAGATCCACACTGACGGCACTGACACCATGGAGAGCGGCAATGGAGTTGTGGACGGATTTCTGGCAATGCGCGCATGACATGCCTTTGATTTTGTAATCTCTTGTGTTCATGTTGTGTCGTTCTGATTTTATATGATTGCTGTTAGGAAAATATCGTTTGATCGCAGCATAGGCCAACAGCACTGACAGCAGTATGCTGCAGCTTGTCTCGAATGCTCCGAACGCCACGTCGGCATGTTCGTGACATCCGGATGCCATGCCGCCTTGCCCCATGTCGATGGCAAACCATGAAACTGGCAGAATATAGTCAATGAGCAGTCCGAAAGCCATGGCGGTGAATACCACCGACCCCAGATAGATTGTTGTGGCGCGTCGGCCGTTTGTGCGCGACAGTATCATTACCGATGCGAAATTTGCAGCCGGTCCGGCCATCAGCAGCACGAATGCTGTGCCCGGCGACAATCCTTTAAGCATCAGAGACAGCGCGATGGGAATGGATCCGGTGGCACAGATATACATAGGCACCGCGACAATCACCATCACAACCATTGCAAGCAGCGGGTATCGGTTTAATGACACAAACAGAGAGTCAGGCACGAATACGGTGATCAGTGCGGCAATGATCAATCCGATCACAAGCCATTTGCCCACGCTGGCCACCATGTCGACCAGTCCGTAACGCACGGCCTCGGCCATACGGGAGAGGAATCCGGTGCGGCGAGATTTGTTGCTGCCTGCGGCGCAGCTGTCGTGTGAATCGCCGCAGTGACATGCCGTAGATTCCGTAGTTGGCATCTGTGTGCCGGCTTCGGGCGCGAATTTACCCACTGCAAGTCCGCCGAATAATGCGCCGGCAAGCGCTGCTACAGGTCTTATGATTGCGTACGGAAGGCCAAGCAGCGAGTATGTCGCGGCTATTGAGTCGACGCCTGTCTGTGGGGTGGCGATCAGAAAGGATGTTGCCGCAGCCGGTGAAGCGCCCTGGCGCCGGAGCGACACGGCCGTGGGCAGTACTCCGCATGAGCACAACGGCAGTGGAATCCCGAAAAGAGCCGCTTTGAGGACCGGTTTCCATCCGTTGCCGGCAAGATGGTGGCTCATTGTTTCCGGGCGGACATACACATGCAGTATTCCTGCGATTATGAATCCGAGCAATATGTATGGCGACATTTCGTTGAGGATTGTCGCAAACGAATAGAAAAATCGTGTAAAATTCATGACTGTATGGAATTTTGCTACAGGTTTATGGCTTTTTATACCTGTGCAAAGGTACTTGAAAACAGTGTCCCGTATATTATATCTTTACGGGAATCTGTTGCATAATTCCGCCGTGTTGCGGGTCACACCTTGTCGATTTCTATACGGCCGCTTTTATTGAGACGCTGATATTCTGTCGGTGTCATGCCTGTGGCATTCTTGAATTGGCGCGACAGATGGGCTGTGCTCGAGTATCCTGTCCGGAACGCTATTTCTCCGAGCGTGAGGTTTCCGAAATCCAGCAGTTCTTTCACGCGCTCTATTTTCTGGGCTATGTGATATTTTTCTATTGTGCGGCCTTCTTTTGCAGAAAACAGCCGACTGATGACATCATAGCTCATGTCCAGATGTTCCTCCATACATGCCGACAGGTTTTTGCGGCATTCTGTCTCGTTTCTCACGTGGTCGATGACGGCGAGTTTGGCTCGCTCGACGATTGCAGTGTTGGGGTCCTGTATTCTCACGAATCCCAGCGCGTTCAGACGTCGGTCTATTTCGGCATATTTGTCGGGGGTCAGTTCCTCGGCGTTGATCTCCGCTTTTCCCAGCCTTACTTCCGCTGTGTGGAATCCCATGTCAGACAGTGCGCCGGCCACCGCCGCCACGCAGTGCCGGCACACCATGTTGCCTATTATTATCTCAATGTTTGCCGCCACAATCAGTATTTCTCCAGACAAGCGTCAAGTCCTTCAGTAATCGCCGTTTTGTCCAGATGCTGGCCTATGAACACGAGTTTGATCATACGGTCGCCGTATTTTTCGTCCCAGTCTCTTCTGAGTCCTGGATCCTGCTCCATCATGGCACGCAGCTCTTCCTCGGGGGCGGCCGCATACCACAGTCCGGCCTGAGTCAGTTTTTTCTGTACGCCTGCCTGCTCGAAAAGCAACGACATGTCGCGGTTGGAGTTGAAATACAGCACGCCTTTGGTGCGGATCACGTTTCCTGGCCACTGAGTCGCTACAAAGCGGTCGAATTTTGCAAGATCGAATCCTTTACGGCGATAATACACGAATGTCTGTATCCCGTACTCTTCGGCTTCTCCCTCTTCATGATGATGGTGGTGGTGACAGCAGTGGTGGTCATGATGCCCGTGATGGCTGCATTCACAGTGATCGTGATGTTCCTCTTCACACTCATCCTCTTCTTCCGATACCGGCTGTTCGATCTCATGTATCCAGGCTGCGGATGTGGCTACTTTCTCGAAATCAAACATGCGCGTATTCATTATGTTGTCCAGACTGATGCCGGCATAATCGCATTCCATGATTTCTGCTTTCGGTTGTATGGCCCGTATGATGGCTTTGATGCGGCGGGCGTCCTCATCCGATACTTCCGAGATTTTGTTGAGCAGGATCACATTGCAGAATTCTATCTGCTGTATGATCAGATTTTCAATGTCTTCTTCCTCGATATGTGGGCACCGGAGCTGGTCGCCGCAGGCAAACTCGCTTTTCATCCGCAGGGCGTCGACTACAGTCACTATGCAGTCCAGCCGCGGCACGCTACCTGATGTGTATCTGATGTCCATCTGAGGTATGGTGCATATAGTCTGGGCTATGGGCGCAGGCTCGCAGATGCCGCTGGCTTCTATGACTATATAGTCGAATTTGCCGGTGTTCACAATGTCCGACAGCTGCTCGACCAGATCCATTTTCAAGGTGCAGCATATGCACCCGTTCTGCAATGCGACCAGATCGTCGGAATCATTGCCGCCGACTATGCCGCCTTTCTGTATCATGGCGGCATCTATGTTGACTTCGCCTATATCGTTTACTATAACGGCAAATCTGATGCCGCGTTCGTTTTTGAGAATATTATTGAGCAGAGTGGTTTTACCGCTGCCGAGATAGCCTGTGAGCAGCAATACCGGTGTTTCTTTATGGGTCATGTTTGATGCAGTTGGTTATTTGGCGCAAAATTACGCAATTCAGAAATATTTCCCAAAAACCATTCTGTTAAACAATAAAAAGGCTCTCATATGTAATTATGAGAGCCTTTGGTCATGGTTTTAGTTTCCAGAGCATTGTCTTAATGCAAACGAAATTTCTGCCCGTTGCGTATGTATATCTGTCCTCGTACGGGATTGGTCACTCTGCGTCCAAGCATGTCGGTGAGCGGAGCTTCTTCTGCATCGGTAACGGTGATGTCCTGTATAGCGCTGGATTTTTCGACCGTGACAGAGCATGTAGCTTTGACAGCGTCGGCCGATGCTGTTATTACCGCTGAGCCTGCTGCTATTGCGTGGACATTGCCGTTGGAGTCGACTGTAGCCACAGTCTCGTTGCTGCTTTTCCATCTTATGGTCTTTTCCGTGGCATTGCCGGGCAGTGTGGTGGCTGTGAGTCTGGCAGTCGAGTTTTCTACCATTGTCATCTCACTGCGGTCGAGTGTGAGTTCCGAAACTGGGATGTAGCCGTCGGGATAATAAACCTCAGGAACAAATGGGGTCACTGCGGTGGCATAATCGTCGATAGCGGACGGGTTGACGTGTATTCTGACGTACGGGTTGATACGGTAAGCAACTGCTGCTATATGGACAAAAGGCACATGGTCTCCGCGGAACCTTATGGTTTCGATGTTGCGCGCATAGCGCAGCGAATGCATCCCCATTGATGTCAGAGTCGACGGAAAGTCTATTGAGGTCACCGCATTGAGATCTTGAAACGTTTCGGCTTCAACGGATGTGACATCAAGCGTGCGTCCGTCGGACAAGGTGACGGATTCAGGAATGACTATGTTTCCTCGGTATGATGATAACGGCACCAACGATGCTCCTTTGCCGTCTTTGTCTGTGGTAAACGCCAGATTGCCTATTAGTTCAGCTACTTTCACTCCTGTGCGGCGGGCAGAGATGATCTTGTTGCCGTCGGATATGAAAGCGGCGTCGTATATTCCAGCAGGGATCGATACGGTATAGTTTTTCAGATAAGGGAATCCGCCGAGGTACTGGCCATTGGTATTCTGGCATGTCATAGACTGGGTGTCAGACCATACGATGCTGTCGGTGCCGGGCTGGAAAAGTGCCAGACCGATGGTAAATTTTGCATTGGCGTTGTCGTTGCGCAACGAGGGTGACAGATGGAATGACTGGCCTTTGAATATAATGTCCGGAATAGATTCTTTAGCGTTGCCGACAGAGACCTGGCCGGAGTGTGTGAACTCATCTTTAGGCAAATGATCGTCAGTCACTGTTACCGGGAATACTGCATCGGCGGAAATAGGATTGTCATCCGAACCTGATATGTGGAGGTTGTAATCGCCGGGCTTTATGCTGTTTCCCTTGTCATCAGCGAGGGTTATGCGGAATGTGCTGCGGCGGGCATCGCCTGCCGTCACCGAATATGAAACGACCTCATTGCCGTATGCTACAATATTGTTTCTGGAATCATACAGTAGCAGTCGTGCAGAAATTGTGATCAGGTCAAGGTTGCCGCGGTTGACAGCCGTAAATGTCATCGACGCTTCCTCGCCGGCACATAGCGGCGACATCTCCACGTCTGTTATGGTTATGTCGGTCTGGCCTGCGGGAGTTTCGGGCGCAAGATTCTGCAAGTCTCCGGATCCCGGAGGGGCTATCACCACCATCTGCTGCACATTATTGAATCCGCCGGGTTGCGCTCCGGCTCCTACCTGACCAGGTTTGAGCGACGGAAGAGCGAAAAAACCGTCGCTCATACCGCTCCAGCCCCAATTGATATGATAGAGTCCGTTGCCGTCATATCCGTCGCAGACAAAGGCATGTCCGCTATATTGGTCGGTTGATCCGGAGTAAAATACAGGGCGTCCTGCTTTTAGTTCGTTGTAGATTATAGTTTCCCATTGTTCGGTCTGATAATCTTTGCGGTTGCATATGGTTGTGTAGGGATCATAGCCGAAATATGTCTGTAGTGCCACAGGCACATGATCGGATATGGCTCCGCTGCTGCCTGGGTTATAGCTCATCTTGACCGATTTGCCACAGGCTTCCATCAGTTCGGCAACTGCTTCGCGTGCGGCGGCAGGTGTTTTTGAATCGTATGTATCGGTCATTGACGCGAAATCGAATTTTGCCTGTGAAAAATCAAATGTCTGGGTGGAGTTGTCGATATAAAGCTGATAGGATATTTGTCCGGAGCCTTTGGCATAGCGGTGTGTATAGATGATCTGAGCCATTGCCGTGGCGACACATCCTGTCAGTGTACGTTGGTTATACACGACAGGACATCTGTCGTTGTAGGGAGATCCCTGGTCCCATTTGGCTTTCACGAGCGGTTCGATCGCTTCCCATCCTACATAGTAGTCAGGGACCTTGATGTCGCCGCCATCTTCAGCCGCGGCTTTTGCTTCCTCTTCATATTGTCCGAACAGCCATTTCATGGCAGGCGGGATTTCATCGGCGGTAAAACGTCCGCAAGTGCTTACGGCGTACACGGGGCGCAGCCGGGAATCGGACGACGTGATAAGGAAGCCTTCGGAATCCGCACGGTTGAACACATAGAGACTTCCGTAGGATCCGACGAAATCATACGCGGTTGTTGCAGCACGTCCGTAAGGTACGGCTTTAAGTGCGGTCTGCGATTCCATCGCGCGTGACAGTGCCTCGGCCGGTGTGATCTGATGGGCCATGGCTGGTAAGGCGCTTAGCGCCAGGATAAAAGTAATCTTTTTCATGGGCTATAAAATTTGCGTAAAGTTACGCATTTTATTTGGGTTTTGGCTTAACAGTTAGTGGACGATGTAGGGATTCTCCTCAAGAAGCAGCCTGATGAACTGTTGCCGTCTGGCTGGTGAGATCATTAATGGCATGGATCCTTTCATGACTTTGCGGTCTGTGAATCTTATCACAAGCCTGTGTGATGACAGCGCCGGAGCGCTCAGCATGCTGCGTGACTCCCGTATGATGGCAATTTTGTCTATCGGAAATTTGTGGGGTCGGAAAAACTGATATACTGTCAGGTCATTGCCGCTGATCTCATACCATGTGCCGAGACAAAGTATTACAATTGTCACAAGCAATGAAGAGGAAATGATGAACAATATCCAGTCAAATCCCACAAAGAGCATAGGACCGTATGACACGGCTATTGTAAAAATAAATGTCAGCCATGTGGTCCAGTCGGTGGCGGATCGGAATTTTGTTGTCATAGCAGTTTCATTGTTGTGTTGGCTATCAGTTCGGGCTTAAGACGCATCATGCAACTGAAATGTCCTTTCGGGCATTTCTCAGTGCCGGCTATCGAGCATGGCTGACATGGCAGATCGAGCCACACGGCGTTGTCAGTGCTCTGGTTGTAGCCGAGAAATCCGCATTGGGGGATTGTGGACCCCCATACGGAGACCACGGGAGTACCTGCCAGCGATGCCAAGTGCATGTTGGCCGAATCCATGCTTATCATGACTTTGAGTCGCGCCATTGCTTCGATTTCCTCTTTAAGCGACATGGTGCCGGCCACAACGGTCAGTGACGGATTGCGTTCGGCCCATTTCCGTAGTTCGTCCGCTTCCCGGCCTTTGGCTCCGAAAAGATAGACTCTGTGGCCTGCGTCGGAGATAATGCGTGCTGTCTGCTCCATGAGCTCAGCCGGATATGTCTTGGTGGCATATCGCGCAAACGGGGCTATTCCCACACCGGCGCGTGGCGCCGTTTCTTCAATCACAGAATGAAAGTCAGGTACAACCGTGTAGCCCAGCTGACGGAACACATCGGCATAGCGGTCCACATAATTGGGCTGAAACACACGGCTTTTTTCTTTCGTAAGCATCTGGCGTCCGGAGCGGTTCTTGTCTACAACGGCCACCGGTACAGTCACCGAGCCCAGAGCGGAGCGTATGATACGCGAGCGGAGCACGTCGTGAAGATCGGCCACTGCGGTGAATTCCAGTTTTTTCAGCTGACGGATCATACGGTAGAGACCCATGATTCCGCGATGTTCACTTCTGGTGTTGGCTATGAAGAAATCTATGTTGTCCGGATGGTTGATGAAAAGACGTCTGAAAAACGCAGATGTGACCACGGTGATTCCGACATGGGGATACTGCCGTGCGAGCGAGTAGATCACGGGTATGGTCATAGCCACGTCTCCCATGGCGGACAGACGCAGTATGAGCAGATGCGGAGCCTTTTGTCGCGAGGGCATAGGCCGGTTATTTATATCCCAGCTGTCTGAAATAATTTTCCACTCCTTCGATGTCTTTGCGGTTGTCTACGCTCAAAGACTTGCAGTGGCAATTGTAGTAATAGATGGGTACGTGGTTTTCAATGAAGCGGAACGAATCGTTTTCCTCAACTTTTTCTATCGGACCGCGCGGGGTGTTGTGGTAGAATTCAAGTGCTTTGCGGGTAAATGCGCCCACACCCACAAATTTGTGGTATATCACGTCCAGGCTGCCCTTGGGGTAGGGAATCGGGCTTCTGGAGATAAACAGGCAGCGGTTGTCGGCAGCCGTTACTATTTTCAGGTTTGTAGCATCGACTACTTCCACGGGGTTGGAGAAATCCGTCATCAGATTCGACACATACATCGTGTCAGGATCCAGATCGGAGGGAATGCACTGCACGATGGCTTCTTCTGTGAGCAGGGGCTCGTCGCCGTTGACCATCACATACAGATCGGCGTCAATCTTTGTGGACACTTCATAGAGACGTTCTGTGGCGGTTTCATGTGCCGACGATGTCATTATCACAGGAGCGTTGAACGTGTCGCAGCATTCGCGGATTTTATCGCTGTCGGTGGCAATGTACACCTCGTCGAACAGTTTCACTTCCTTGCAGTGGGTGTAGACCCACTGTATCATTGGCTTGCCGAGAATCAGGGCAAGAGGTTTTTCAAAAAAACGTGACGATTCGGCACGGGCCGGAATTACACAGATAATTTTCATGATCGGTTATTGTCGTTGTTAAGTAGTTTTGTCGTTTTCATTTGCGTCGGCTTTATGACGCTGTATGCTCCAGCGTTTGTGGCTCCACAGCCACAGCGCAGGATTCCGCCGGATGGTTTTTTCGAGCATACGCATATAGGCGACCGTATATGGATATTCTTCTCCTTCGGCCGGAACTATCGGCACAAGTGTGATGGAGCAATGTCCGCGTTTCGGTGAATCTACGTCCAGATAATAGAATCTGGCGCCTATGCGGTTGCCGATTTCTTCGCCGCCGGGAGCGAAAGGAGTGTCAAGGCCCATGAATGTGGTCCAGTGCTGCAGTCGGTCACCGCCTTCGTTAGGCCGCTGGTCGGCTATGAATCCCGTAATGGTCTGTTTGCCTTCGTTTTTTAAGCGAACAAGCGTGCGGAACGCTTGTCGCTGTGGAATATTGAGCGCTCCGAAACGGTTGCGTATCCTGTACATTACTTCGCTCGATGCGCCGTCGCTGAATGGTCTGTAGATTTGAGCGCAGGTGAACTCCTTGGGCAATACCCATGTGATGGCCGGCACCAGCTCCCAGTTGCCGTAGTGTCCGAGATAAAGGATAACGGGACGACCGGCGGCAACATCGGCGTCAAGCTGTTCGAAGCCGTGAAATTCCACTTTTTCTTTAAGTTCCTTGTCGCTTATGCTGAGCAGTTTCAGAGTTTCGACTATCGAATCGGCCAGATGGCCGTAATAGCGTTTTATGACTTTCTTGCGTTCGCGGTCAGATAATTCCGGCATCGCTTTGCGCAGGTTATCTTCGATCACTTTGTAGCGATAGATGCGGAAGCGCGACATCAGAGCCGACAGCCCGGAGCTTATGCCGTAAAGCACAGGCATCGGCAATCGCGACGCACCTTCGGCCAATGCCGTGACAATTGAGGTTTTCAGTCGTTGCTTATCCATTGTCGATGATCGTTTTTGCAATTGATTCGGTGGCTCCGCTCTGTGCGAGACAGTATTCTATCGCCGTCTGCCGCAGACGCCATAATTCGCTGTCAGACGCATCGTGAAGATGAGTGTACCATGTGTCAAGCTCAAGCGGTGAGGTTACTACAGTGCCAACTCCCAGATCGCACAGGTCGTCGGGAGTGACTTTCCGTTCCGTGCGCGGGCCGAATGCTGCCGGCAGACCATACACAGTAGCCTCGATGATGCTGTGGAGCTGAGATGTAAACCCACCTCCTATGTATGCCATGGCTCCGTATCTGTAGAGCAGTCCGAGCGACCCGACATGGTCCACGATCAGCACATTGCACTGTTGGCCTGAGCCGCATACGTAGTCGCTCATCCGGCATGACGACACCGTCAGGCTTGCTTCCGCTCTTTGGAGATGGCTTGGGTCAACTTCGTGGGGCACGAATATGAAACGGCGGTCGGGATGAGAATTGGCCACAGTAGAACATATATGCAGATCCTTTTCATCGGATATGCTGCCGCATATCATCACTCGGTGTCCTTGACAGAATTCCTGAAGCCTGTCGTCGGCATATGGGGTGGCGGCGACTGCCAGGGCATTGTCCACCAGCGGGTCTCCGGCCAATGTCACTCTGTCGAAGCCGAGACTTGCAAGATTGTTTTTTGACTTTGTGTCCAATGCGAAAATCCGGGTGTAGGCCGACAGGCTGTCGCGGAACGCTTTGCCTATGCCGAACCAATGCTTGAAATGCGGCGCGCGGCGTGAAAATATGGCCGAAATGAGATATGTGGGTATGTGGCGCCGATGAAGCTCGCTCAGATAGTTGGGCCAGTATTCGCTCACCATGAATGCCGCCGCGCTTGGCTTGACGATGTCTAACAGCGCACGCGCGTGAGCGCCGGTGTCGATCGGCAGGAAGCCTACATAATCCGCGCAATGTCTGCCCGGATTGGATTTCAATGCGTTCACGCCGGTGGGAGAGAAGAATGTCAGGGCTATGCGGCATTCCGGATCTTTGTCTTTGATAGTCCGGATTATAGGCCGGGCTATGGCATATTCTCCGAGCGACGAGCAGTGAAACCAATAGTTTCTTGCTCCTGGTCTGAACTCTCTTGCCAGCGAACGCAAGGCAAGTGCCTGACCGTCAACAAACATGCGATTTTTGCCACGTCCTGTAAATATCTTAGGGACTCTGTGGACCACGGCCAGTGCTGCCGCCCCTCCGTGAATCACCGTGTCGTACAATACAGCCATCCTGTGTCGATCATTTATATCTGGCCCATCGTATCAGATCGCGTACGGTGGGCTTTTTGCCATACATGAATATGCCTATGCGGTATATTTTAGCGGCAATCCAGACCATGAAGAAGATGCTGAGATACAGCAGAACTATGGAAACGACAATCTGCCATGCCGGTATGTCGAACGGCACACGGGCCATCATTACCATCGGCGAGGTAAACGGTATCATGGACATGATTATTGCGAACAGGCCGTTGGGATTGGGGATCACGGCCATTGATGACACCAGGCCGATTATCACAGGAACTATACCGAGCATTTGCAACTGTGAAGCGTCCTGTATGTTGTCGACAGCAGATCCTATCATCGCGAAAATAGAGGCATAGAACAGAAAACCGCCCACAAGGAAAAGAAACAGATAGCCGACCAGTTCAAGCACATAGCCTACGTTGGTGAACATGCCGAGCGCTATGGCCATGTCCTGATCTATCGAGGAGTTGCTTATGTCCATGCTGCCTGCGTTGAGTGCGGTGACCTCGTTCATTATGTCGGCAGGCATGACTGCCGGCAAGATCATGGTGGTGATACACAACACTATGGCCACCCAGATAATGATCTGGGTCACGGCGACAAGGCCCACACCGATAACTTTGCCGATCAGTAGCTGTGTAGGTTTGATGGATGAGACCACAATTTCCAGCACACGGTTGTTTTTTTCCTCGATTATTGAATTCATTACCAGTGAACCGTAGAGCACCAGAAACATGTATAACAGGAAATTCAGCAGAGTGCCTATGGCTGAACTGATCGCCGCCGACTGGCTTTCGCCCTCCTCGCCGTTTTCATCCGTGCGTAGCGTCTGCAAGGTCACCGACGTCTTTACATTATCGAGTATCTGGTCAAGATTGTCAATGTCGTAGCTTTTGAGTTTCTCGGTCTCGATGATTTTCTCCATCTGGGAGGTGATGTTGTTTTCAACGGCCAGTGACGATGCGTTGGGAGTGAGTAATTTCACTCCCGACGGGCGTTTGACAATGTTGCGGTCGATGACCAGCAGGCCGTAGATTTCGTCGGCGGAGAGCAATTCTTCCTGTGTCCCTTCAGCTGCGATGTATCTCACCTCTTCATTGTCGGTCAGGTTCTGGAGTATAAGACCCGAATCGTCGATCACGGCAACGGTCTTGGTTTCCCCACCTCCTGCAAACACTATTATCAGAGTAGGCAGGACGCTGAGCGCCAGCATAAGCACCGGCACAAGAATAGTCGTGATGATGAAACTTTTTTTCTTGACTCGCTCTGAATATTCGCGGCTTATGATTATGGATGTTTTATTGACGCTCATTGTTGTTGTTCTCTTCCTTGGTTGGTTGATCCGGACGTGACGGACTGGATAAAGATATCGTTCATGGTCGGAAGTTTTTCAGCGACACCGAGCAGCACGGAGTGTTCGTTGACAGCCGTGATGGCATCGCGGAGCGTGGCTCCGGCATTTAATTTCACCGAAAGGGTGGTGCGGCCGTTATGGCTTTCGCTGAACTCATGTTCTTCCACCATGGGGATCAGATAAGGCACCAGTGCGGTGGTGTCGCCTTCGATGGTGAAATCATACCGCCCGAGGGCAAAACGTCTTTTGACTTCCTCTACAGATCCGCTCAGAATGTTGCGCGATTTGTTGATCAGGGTGAATCTGTCGCATATCTCTTCCACGGAGCTCATGTTGTGTGTCGAGAAGACTATGGTGGCGCCGAGATCGCGCAGCCGCAGTATTTCATCCTTGAGCAGCTGCGCGTTCACAGGGTCAAAACCTGAGAATGGTTCATCGAAAATGAGCAGTTTCGGTTCATGCAGCACAGTCACGATAAACTGTATTTTCTGCGCCATGCCTTTGCTTAGTTCGTTTACCTTCTTGTTCCACCAGTCGGAAATGCCGAAATGCTCGAACCATCCGCGCAGACGCTTTTCGGCATCGTGCTTAGGCAGACCTTTCAGCCGTGCGAAAAACAAAGCCTGCTCTCCGACTTTCATTTTTTTGTACAGTCCGCGTTCTTCCGGCAGATAGCCTATCGACTCGGTGTCGGCGGCAGTCAGTTGGTGACCATCGAAAAACACCCGACCGGAGTCAGGCGCTGTGATATGGTTGATGATTCTGATAAGAGTGGTTTTGCCGGCACCGTTGGGGCCTAATAACCCGTAAACGCTGCCCCGGGGCACTTCAAGTGATACCCGGTCCAGCGCCTGATGATTGGTGAAACTTTTGCTCACCTCTTCGACAGAGAGGATCATAGAATAATGGGATAGTATGGATGGGTGATACGGTAAAAGAAAAAATGGCGGATTTACTTAACCACCACTTTCTTTGACCATAATGAAGTGCGAACTATGTAGCAACCGTTTGGCAACAGCACTTCTACCGGCTCGTCAGACACATCGACCGTCTTCACCAGTTTGCCCGTTATGGAGTATATTTCAAAGCGCATGGCGGAGTCTCCGCATGCCGACAATTCCACGCCGCTTTCAGTCACCGTGACTTTGGCCTGTACGGAATCGACAGTCTCTATGCGCTCCGCGGCCATGGCGTCATGTCCACCGCAGAATGCGATGACACTTGCTGCAGCAACGAAAAATGTGCGTATATATTGTTTCATATAGTTCAACTTTTTCACAAAGATAGCTAATATATTCATAACCGCCAAATATTTTTTCGCTGCTTCATGCCGGATCTTGCTCACACATAGGGATTATGTGACTTTTCGTAGCCTATTGTCGTTGACGGTCCGTGGCCCGGATAGACTATAGTGGAGTCCGGCAGTGAAAGCAGTTTTGTTGTCACCGAATCAATCAGCCGGCTATAGTCGCCGCCCGGCAGGTCTGTCCGTCCGATGCTGCCCTGGAACAGGGTGTCGCCTGTTATTACCCATCCTGAGCCGGGAGCGTATAATGCTATTCCGCCTGGTGTATGTCCGGGTGTATGCAGGATTTCAACTGTCTCGTTCCCCAGAGTCAGAATATCGCTGTAGTCGATGGCCCTGAAGTTGTCCACAGGGGTGAAATTACCCGGAATGCCGAACATTCTGGCCTGCGACGGCAGGGCTTGGCCCAGTTCTCTGTCAGCGGCATGGGCCATAGGAGTTACCGCATAGTCTTTTGCCGCGCGTACGTTGCCGAACGCATGGTCAAGATGCAGATGGGTGTTGACCACATATCTGACGTTAAGCCCGCATGAGTGTATGTAATCCTCTATCGTCCGGTGTTCGCTGTCGCTGATCATTCCGGGGTCCACAAGCATGGCCTGACGGGACACAGGATCATGGACCACGTATGTGTTGACCCCGAACATGTTGACGGTGAATTTTTTTATTTCTAATGCCATATTCGTTCTATTTTTTAAATGCAAAGTAAACCGCTCCTATTAATAACATGAATGAAACGAAATGGTTCCAGCGGAATTGGGTGCCTTTGAACGCGGCTACACTGAATATGATGAAAACAGAGAGAGTTATCACCTCCTGTATCACCTTCAGCTGGATCAGGGAAAATGGGCCGCCGTTGCCGTCGAAGCCGATTCTGTTAGCCGGCACCTGGAAGCAATATTCTACCAGAGCTATGCCCCATGAAAGGCCTATTATGAGATACAGCGGCCAGTTGTTTGACACTCCCGATGTCTGTAGTTTCAGATGGCCGTACCATGCAAAAGTCATGAACACATTGGCTATTACCAGCATGGCTATGGTCAATAGGGCGGTTTTCATAATTTCACGTATATGAGACTTTTGGTTTTAAAATACTCTTCGTCAAAAAAATCGCTTAACGGCACCTGGAGAATATCCCGGCTATGGGGAGTCGCCTGTATTTCAGAATCCAGATCGCCGCCTTTCAGACATATAAGTCCGTTTGGCAATCTGTTCAGCGGATTCTGTTTCCGGTCCGACATGTGTGCTGACGCTTTTACCAGATCCGGTAATGTCATCACCGCACGGCTGACCACATAGTCAAATTTTTCACGACATTCGCCTGAATCACCGTGCTGGAAAGTACAGTTGTCCAATCCGGTTGCTGCAGCTATTTCTGATGCCACCCGCACTTTCTTGCCTATACGGTCTATGAGGTGAAATGAGCATTCGGGCCAAAGGATGGCCAGAGGAATTCCGGGGAATCCCCCTCCGCAGCCCAAATCCGCGAATCGTGTCGACGGAGCCGGAGTTATGAAGCGGGCTATTGACAGAGAGTGGAGCACATGGTTCACGTACAGATTGTCGATGTCCCGGCGGGATATGACGTTGATTTTTTCATTCCATGTCCCATACAGTTCACGCAGCGCCGTGAACTGACGGCGCTGCGTGTCTGTGAGTGAAGGAAAATACTTTAGTATTTCATCCATTTCGTTGATAGTGGTTTTCTTTTACGGTATTGTTACCTGAAAATATTGGTTCGGAGTATGTTCGTTCCTGATATATTGTTTCATCTCATTCACGATATCTGGATATTGCGATGCCACGTTGTTGTCCTCATGCAGATCCGTGGCAAGGTCATAAAGGGAGCAGTTGCCGTTTTTCACCACCATTTTCCAGTTGTCCATGCGCAGGCCCAACATATTGGTCTCGTGGAATTCCCAGTAGAGATATTTGTGCTTTTCCTGTTCGCCTTTGCCGGTGAGGGTGGGGTATATGGAAATGCCGTCAAACCAGTCGTTTTCCAGTTTGGGATTACGGTATTTTTCCTCATAGTTCTCGATTCCGGCTATGTCGCAGAATGTCGCCATAAGGTCATAGAATGCAAACATGTGGTCATTCTCGACACCTGCGGCGACCTTTCCGGGCCAGCGTACTATGAAGGGTATGCGTATGCCGCCTTCATTTGTGGAGCGTTTGGTGCCTTTGAGCAGGCCGTCGCGGTTGAAAAACGCCGGATCTGCGCCTCCTTCCTCATGAGGGCCGTTGTCGGAAGTGAAGATCACCACGGTGTTTTCGTCAAGTCCTTTCTTTTTCAGCAGATCAAGGATTTCGCCCACCTGCTGGTCAAGTCTGGTGATCATGCCGGCAAACTGTGCGTGGGCAATGTCGGTCGGATTGTAGCGCGAACCTTGGTCACCTCCGAATTTACGCTCCTCGCATTCGCAGAACTTGTCGCGGTAAGCCTGGAGAATGGAGTCGTTGGGCTGCAGCAGTTCAGCATGGGGCAGGGTGTAGGTGAATATTCCCAGGAACGGTTTGTCGGCGCTCTGACTGTCAATCCATTCCAGCGCTTTCTCATGGATCAGGTCGGCTGAATATTGCGCGCGGTTCAGGTAGTCGGCACCATACATGGCATGCTGTATGTTCTGCTCGAGAGTCACGCGTTTCACACCGTCGTCACCACGCGATCTGCTGTATTCGTTCAGGAAGTTGGGATAATACAGGTGGGCCTGGAACTGACAGATATATCCGTAGTATTCGTCAATGCCGCGTTTGTCGGGAGTCGATTCCGAACCTTCATATCCTCCGGCCCATTTGCCGAACATGCCGGTGGCATATCCGTTGCGCTGGAATATCTCGGGAATGATGATATGGTCCGGATCATACGGATGCTGGCCCACTCTGGAATAATCCAGATTGTTGCCGTAATACTGGTTGAGGTTACCGTTGTTCCAGTATTCTTTATTGCCTCTCACAAGAGTATGGCCCGAATGTTGTCCGGTCATAAAGCAAGCACGCGAGGGTGCGGAAACCGGGCTGCCGGCATATGCCTGTGTGAAACGCATTCCTTCGGCGGCCATGTTGTCGATACGGGGAGTGGATATGAATTGCTGTCCGTAGCAGCCAAGATCTCCGTAGCCCATATCGTCACACATTATGTAGATGATGTTGGGCTTTTGCTGGGTTTGGGCCACTTCTTGTGCATCGGCAGAGTTGCCGGTCGCTATCATAGCGCCTATGGCGCTGAATATAAGCTTATTTGTCATAATTGATACGATTAAAGAGCGATTTTAGATGTGGCTGTACCGTTGGCTGTGATAGCTTTTACGATATATATGCCTGACTGGATTGATGATATGCAGAGAGACGACGATCCTGCCACATGTGCGGCGATATCTCCTTTTGTGTTGAACACAAATATATGGTGCACTCTGGTGTCGGTGATCACATTGACGGTCTTGTCTTCTGTCAGGGTGACTGCCACACCTTGAGCTTCTGTGGCAAGTATTTCCTGGCTGATGCCGGTTTTCGGATCCAGATTTGGCGAGAACACAGCAGTCAGATGGCGCTTTACGGCCATCGGTTCCACTTCAAATGTGGCATCTGTCGACAGTATGCGCATATCCTCTTTCCACAGCAGGAAAGCGGCAGTGCCGCGAGGGGTGGCTATGGCTGTCTTGGTATTCTCGTCGTACATGGCTGATCCGCGGTGGCTGTCGTTGACTCCCACTGTGGGATTATAGCGTGTGTCGACTGCCGGACCGAGATTTTTGACTTTGAAGTCAATTACCTGACCGTGCACCTCGTCTTCTGCTTCGGTCAGACCGTTGTCTGTCAGACGCAGACGCATTCTTGACATGCCCAGATTCTCGTCGCCTACTGGAGGTATGATTGTCTGTGATGTCATCTCACGGCCTGTCTCAAGTTCTACGGTTTCCTCGAATACCCCGTCGCGGTTCCAGTCGAAATACAGGTATGCTTTCACTGTCTCTGAAGGAGTGGTATTGAGTTTTACATTGACAGTGAAGCCGGCTTCTGTCACCATTATCATATCGCGGCTTACAATGGTGTATTTGTCAGTCGGTCTTGATGCCGACGGATAGCTGACGGACGAACCGTTGCGTACCGGCATGGGATAGTGGAGTGTGACGCCTTCGGATATGACGGTTGCGTTTGTGACATAAAAATCTGCAACCGATCCGCATGGCATGCTGTATATCTGCAGGTCCAGCGCTAATTTGGATCTCATGGAGCGGATCAGGAATTCATTCACTCCGCCGATTGACAGACGCTGGTTGTCGGCTCCTATAAAAGAGATTGTCAGATTTCCGTTTTCCACAACTCTGTATTTTGCTCCGGAATTTGCAGGAGTATTGGAAGATGCGTCCACAATAATGTATCCGCCATCTTTGTTTGACGAGCCGACAAAATACCATTTCTGGTTTTCTGTTTCTGCTGTTTTCTGCCATGTCATGTCATGGGTCAGAGCCATTGACTGGTTGCTGCCGTCAATGATATGATAGAAGAAATCAGCTTGTCCCACAGCCTCGGCCGGATTAAAAGGTCTGGTTTCGTAAAGGTCTTCGCTTTCTGTGAGTGTCCAGTATGATCCCACATTGCTTACGCCGGTGGTCCACGTGATGATGCTTGTCGATGCGCCGTCTTTGTTCAGGCAGCGAGCGCCGGAGGTTTCGGAATCATATCCAGAGCAGTCGGTCGACGACATCCACCAGCAGCCTTTGTTGTCTCCGGAAGTCGATGATGATTTGCTGATGTAATATTCCACAGGCGTGTCACTCATGCGCACTTTCGAATTGGAACTCGGCTGCATGTTGCATGAGCCGATGTAGCGTCCCGTGGCAGTGTTGCGCACATAGTAGCAGTTTGTTTTTCCAGTTGGGATCAGCTCCCAAAAAATCTTGTTGTGTGTGGCGTATGACGAGATCACTATGCCGCCGTCGGCCGCTTCCGTCATGTAGTCGGATGTGTTGTTTTTCCATTTTATCGTATAGGTTTTGCCGGCTGACGGTTCCGGATCCGGGTCGGGATCGACGGTGGATCCGGATCCAGACAGTGTCACGGACGAAATGCCGAAGAAGCATCCGCCGTTGGCAGAGCCTTTCGTCACTGTCAGTTTGATTATATGCGGCGAAGTCGCGGCCATTTCATCGGATGCTGTAAAATCCCATACTTTATGGCGTGCGCCATCAGGATTGACTCCGGCTGCGATGTCAATATCCGATGCCGATGCAAAGGCTGACAATGCCGTTTCGCTTGCTCCGGTTTGGATGTCGACATTCCATAGTCTGTCCACTCCGTCGCTGCTTTCCTGATATGCGCCAGCGCCGTTCAGGGCATGTATGTCAATTCCGATGCTGTTGAACTTATAGTCTGCCGGCAGATTGTTCACAGCCATGACATAAGTGATTGTCGGAGATGTATTGCCGTTGGCATCCGGACACAAAATGGATGATGTGATTGCACTTCCTGATGTTTTCATGGAATGCGATACCGACAGGAGCTCGGCTGAAACTCCTGCAATCCCCTCCGTGGACACCGTTACTGATTGTGCATTGTTTCCCGTACGGTTGAACGTGAGAGTCACGGCATCGGCAGAGAAAACGGTGGGGGCACCCGTCAGCATGATTGCCGATGCAATGGATGCGGTTAAGATCGTTCTTCTCATAAAGATGTTGTGTTAGTGTTGGTTTAGGTTAGGTTAACTAAGGTGTTTCTAAGCTACAAAACTACAAAAAAATCACGATATTATTGTATGAATTCAAGGAATAAAGCACATTGTATGAAATACAGGTGCATTTCCCATACATATATTATTAGAAGTTCTCCGGTTTCTTGCGTGTGTGATGTATGAGGTATTTTATATGAGATAAAAAACAGAGCGTAACGATTGCTTGCTCACAGTTCGTTACGCTCTGTGTAAATTACAGACTTTGTTTTAATACATATATTTTTTGCCGTCAATTATGTTTATGCCTTTAACCGGAGCCGACAGTTTGCGGCCCATGATATCATATATAGCCCGGCTATCTTTCCGGTCATCCACGTTCAGGTCCGACAAATCAGTTGTGGTGTTTCCCTCAAGATTGACTGACAGAGTTTCTTCCGCGTATTTTGCCGGATCTATGTCAATGAATGCGGTATAGGCATTACGGACTTCACCATGATTGATTTTTTTGAATGTCACAGTCTTCTGATCCGAAGCGGTCTCGGTTGTTGCCGGAGTGGCTAAAGCAAACGGCACGGTATTTCCGTCGGTCGTATTATGCACGGATGCGAACGGTGATCCGGAAAATGTGGAAGAATATTCCGTTATGGCCGATTCCTGGTGGTCTGCGTCGGCAATGCGGAATTTCACATGGCTATCGGCGCTTACGATTATGAATCCCGTACCGGCAGCGAACGTTGCGCCACCCTCGGCCTGTGTCATTGTGAGCATATCATCCATATGCTGGCCTATGAATATTTCTACAACAGTAAGTTCGTATGGAAGAGTAACTGCCACCGGTGCGACAAAGGTGGTGTGCCGGCTGCTGAGATGGCTACAGAAAGAGTGCCCACGGAGGATACTTCAGCATTGTCGATTTTTGCGTTGCCGATACCGATATTGTATGTTCCGGCGATGTTGCCTTCTGTAATGCTGACCGGAGTGCCGCCGTTGTGATTGTTCTCGTATGTGTTCAATGCAGGAGTCCCATCATTGTCATATACATATAATCCGGTCGGATATGTGCACAGTTGGTTTTCGGAATTGATATAATATATGGTGCTGCCGTATTCTATGTAGCTGTTGGTCGATGGCATATTCAATGTGAGATGCGATGCTGCCAGCTCGTATTTGTGTAATTCTTCCGTCACATTGTCGTATGTGATGGTTTGTGGAAAACCCAGACTCGGATGACCCCC
>BLLX01000028.1 GCA_011959405.1 Muribaculaceae bacterium | reverse complement strand
CTCGAATCTTAACAAATGCACCGGCATTTCGGCTTGACCCCCTAAAATCTGTGGAAATTAGGCGTTGCTACGAGATAAATAACTGATAGATAGGCTAATGTCATCAAATGTTAAACTTTCTAAACGGCAAGGGTAATGTAATGTCGTATAAACTCACCTTATAAATTTCGGTTTATGAAATACTCCCAAGCAACACCTATTTGAGATTATAAAACACCAATGGTCAAACAAATATATTTGTTTGACCATTGGCTATTAAATAATTACATTGAAATCCAGCTTAATACTCCTCCTCGTTGAAGAAAAAGTCCTCTTTTGAGGGGTAGTCAGGCCAGATGTCCTCGATACATTCGTATGTTTCACCTTCGTCCTCCATTTCCTGAAGGTTTTCGATTACTTCAAGCGGCGCACCGGAACGCATGGCGTAATCTATCAATTCGTCTTTGGTTGCAGGCCAAGGTGCATCTTCAAGTTTCGATGCCAGTTCAAGAGTCCAATACATAGTGTTGAATATGTGTCGTTTTTAAATGTTTTACTCGAAAAGTCTGCAAAAGTAGTGAAACTATTTGAATTAACCGTAAGTTTTAGCAATTTTTATCCCAAAAAGTCTCTTGAGCGTCTGAAATAACGTTATTATAGCGTGCAAACACATAGAACCAGTCGCTCAGGCGGTTGATGAACGACATGACTACGGGCGATACGGATGCCTTTTCTGCGGATATAAATGCGGTGATGCGGCGTTCTGCTCTGCGGGCCACAGTACGGGCCACATGGGCCTGTGCCGACAGTGTGCATCCGCCGGGCAGGATAAACTGGTCCACAGGCGGCGTCATACGTTCCATCTCGTCAATAGATTTTTCAAGACGTTCCACATCAGAGAAGCTCACAGGAGTCTCGGCATTCTCGCCGGGAGTGGCCAGATATGCACCTATATTGAAAAGCTTATTCTGCACGAAGATCAGCAGGGCGCGCTCCTCAGGCGGACATTTGGGATATGCCGTAAGCACTCCTATATATGAGTTAAGTTCATCGACGGTGCCATAGGCCTCGATACGTGCGCTGTCTTTCGGAACTCTGACGCCGCCCACCAAGGACGTGGTGCCGGCGTCGCCGGTACGTGTGTAAACTTTCATATTTATATAATCTATTAAATGATATTTGGTTATTGTTGTTTATAATTCTCGGGAAAGGAGTTCAAAGCGATCTACCAGAATTTCCGTAACAGAATGTTTTATAGCTGCACGGTCTTCCCACATACGCGTACGCAGACGTCCTTCAATAAACAGTCGTGAGCCTTTGCGTATATATTTTTCCGCAAAGTCGGCATTGGCGTCCCACATGACTATGTTGTGCCATTCCGTACGTTTCACAGGTTCGGTGGCGCCGGACGGTATGAATGTTTCGGTCGTGGCCAGCGAAAATGCGGCCATCGGGCGCTTTTCCACATATCGTATGGCCGGATCGCGTCCCACATTGCCTATTAAAATCACTTTCTGATATGACATTACGACTGGTATTTATGAAATGAGACGCGACCTTCTGAGGTCAGTCGCGTCTCATTTATTTGTCAGAAGTATGTTGTTATTATTCTTTCACAGCTGCAATGCCGGGAAGAATCTTGCCTTCGATAGCCTCGAGCAGTGCGCCGCCGCCGGTAGACACATAGCTGACCTCGTCAGCCAGACCGAACTTGTTGACGCAAGCCACAGAGTCACCGCCGCCAACCAGAGAGAAGGCGCCGTCTTTAGTAGCTTTCACAATAGCGTCTGCGATTGCGCGCGAACCACCGGTGAAATTGTCGAATTCAAACACACCGGCCGGACCGTTCCAAAGTATGGTCTTGGCAGGAAGAATAGCGGCTGTGAACGCCTTGCATGATTCGGGACCGGCATCCATGCCTTCCCATCCTGCGGGAATTTCCTTGACGGAGCAGATCTGAGTATGTGCGTCGTTGCTGAAAGCGTCGCCGGCCACACAGTCTGTGCCGAGCACCAGATTCACGCCCTTGTCCTTGGCTTTCTGCATGATGTCCAGAGCCAGATCCAGCTTGTCGGACTCACAGATACTCTCGCCGATGTTTCCGCCCATGGCTTTTGCGAATGTATAGGTCATGCCGCCACAAAGGATCAGGTTGTCCACCTTGTCCATCAGATTCTCAATGATGCCGATCTTGGTAGACACCTTCGAGCCGCCCATAATAGCGGTAAACGGACGCTTGATATCGGAAAGAATATTGTCAACAGCCTGAACCTCCTTCTCCATCAGATAGCCGAGCATTTTATCCTCGGGTTTGAAGTAATCGGCGATCACGGCAGTAGAAGCATGTTTACGGTGTGCTGTGCCGAAAGCATCGTTCACATAAACGTCAGCATAGCTTGCCAGAGTCTTGGCAAATTCCTTCTGAGCGACTTTCATCGCTTTCTTTGCTTCATCGTATGCAGGGTCCTCTTTGTCGATTCCCACGGGCTTGCCTTCTTCTTCTGGATAGAAACGGAGGTTTTCGAGCAGGAGCACTTCGCCGGGTTTCAATGCTGCGGCTTTGTCGGCTGCTTTCGCGCAGTCATCGGCAAAAATCACATCTGTGCCCAGAGCCTTGGCCACGTCTTCCTTGATCTGCGACAGCGAGAATTTAGGATTGACTTTGCCTTTGGGTTTGCCCATGTGCGACATGATGATAAGGCTGCCGCCGTCGGCAAGGATTTTTTTGAGGGTAGGGAGCGCGCCGCGAATACGGGTGTCATCGGTCACATGGCCGTTTTCATCCAAAGGCACATTGAAGTCAACGCGTACAATGGCTTTTTTGCCTGCGAAGTTATAGTTGTCGATTTTCATTATGTAAGAATTTAATTATGAGGTTTTAATAAATTGTTCCAAAGGTGTCGTTATCACCCCGCAAATTTACGCAACTTTTCTGAATATTCAACGCAATTACTGAAAAATTTATTTAATTATCACAAAAATGACACCGACGGCAACCGGTTGCAGATTTCCCCGATTTTTGTTAACTTTGCGGCATTATGGCAGAAGATGAAGAACTTGATCTGACAGTCTCCTCTACGGAATCCAATTATACCGGCGATGACATTGTGACTCTTGACTGGAAAGAGCACATTCGTCGACGCCCGGGCATGTACATAGGCAAACTTGGCGACGGCACAACCTCCGACGATGGCATTTACGTGCTTCTTAAAGAAGTGATGGACAATGCCATTGATGAATACATGATGGGATTTGGCAAACAAGTGCTTGTCGATGTCTCGGAGCACTCTGTGAGCATACGTGATTTTGGCCGCGGCATACCTCTGGACAAAGTCATGGACGTGTCAAGCAAAATGAACACCGGTGCCAAATATGACTCCAAGGCTTTTAAGAAATCGGTTGGTCTGAACGGCGTGGGCATAAAGGCTGTCAATGCCCTGAGCCAGACGTTCACCATCCGCAGCGTGCGCGACGGGCAAGCCAAACAGATAGTATATTGCAAAGGTGAGGTTGTCGACGACTGTACAATCGTTGACACTGACGAACCCAACGGCACGCTGGTCGAGTTCGTCCCCGACGCCACGATTTTCCGCGATTATCGTTACCGCGATGAATTCATTGTGCCGTTGCTGAAAAACTACACGTTCCTCAACACCGGACTGGCTGTAATCTTCAACGGCAAACGCTTCATATCACGCAACGGACTTGCCGACCTGCTCAAGGAAAACATGACCAAAGAGCCGCTCTATCCTCTGATCCATCTGAAAGGAGAAGATATAGAGGTGGTTATCACACACGCCGAACAATACGGCGACGAATACTATTCATTTGTCAACGGCCAGCACACCACTCAGGGCGGCACCCACTTGTCGGCATTCCGCGAAGCATCATCACGCACCATCAAGGAATTCTTCGGACGCAATTTCGAATATTCCGACATACGCAACGGCATGGTCGCCGCCGTATCGGTCAAAGTCGAAGAACCGGTATTCGAGTCACAGACAAAAACCAAACTCGGCTCGCGCGACATGGGTCCCGACGGCCCCACCGTGGCTAAATTCATCGGTGACTTCATAAAACGCGAGCTCGACAACTACCTGCACCGCAACAAAGACACTGCGGAAATCATGCTGGCCAAGGTGCAGACAAGCGAACGCGACCGCAAAGCCATGGCCGGAGTGACAAAAGCGGCCCGTGAGAGAGCCAAGAAAGTCAACCTCCACAATCCCAAACTCCGCGACTGTCAGATCCATTTCAATGATGCCAAAGGCGACGACCGTCTCAAACAGGCCACATCGATCTTCATTACAGAGGGTGACTCTGCGGCTGGATCCATCACCAAGATACGCGACGTGCACACTCAGGCTGTATTCTCCCTGCGCGGCAAACCGCTCAACACCTACGGTCTCACACAGAAAGTGGTCTATGAGAACGAAGAGTTCAACCTCCTACAGGCCGCGCTGAATATCGAAGACGGCATTGATTCCCTGCGCTACAATCAGGTCATCATCGCCACTGACGCCGATGTCGACGGCATGCACATACGACTGCTGCTGCTCACATTCTTCCTTCAGTTTTTCCCTGATCTGATCAAAAAAGGTCACGTGTATGTACTGCAGACACCACTGTTCAGAGTCCGCAACAAAAAAACGACCAAACGCGGCCGCAAGGCATCCGACGCCGAAGAAGTCTACTACTGCTATTCCGACGATGAGCGCATTGCTGCGATTGAAAAACTTGGCGCAAACGCTGAAATCACTCGATTCAAAGGCCTTGGAGAAATCTCCCCCGACGAATTCCGAGGATTCATCGGTGCGGACATCCGTCTCGACCGCGTCTCCTTACGCAAAGAAGACGGCGTTGCCGGACTCTTGGAATTCTACATGGGAAAAAATACGCCGGACCGTCAGCAGTTTATTCTCGAAAATCTGGTTGTTGAAGACGATTCCGAAATATTATGAACACTCAAGCCCTTTATGCCGGATCGTTCGACCCGTTTACCATAGGCCATTGGTCCGTTGTTGACCGGGCATTGCGGATTTTCGACCGTGTCATCATAGCCATCGGTGAAAATGCCGATAAAAACGCCTTCTGGCCATTGGAAAAACGGCTTGACCACATACGCTCCGTCTACAAAGACAATGCAAGGGTAGGGGTGATCAGCTATTCCGGGCTGACGGCCGATACTGCCAGACACACAGGATGCACCCATCTGCTGCGAGGAGTACGCTCGTCTGTCGATTTTGAATACGAACGCACACTTGCCGACGCCAACCGCAACATTTCCGGTCTCGAAACCGTTCTACTATACACGCTCCCCGAATATGCGTTCGTCAGCTCGTCATTGGTCCGGGACCTGATGCGCCACGGACACTCCGCCGAGCAATTCTTACCCCACATTCACTAACCGGAATCAAAGAGCTTAAGCTTCATATGAAAAAGATACTCCCGGCCGCGGCCGCCATGCTGACACTTGCCGCGGCATCATCCCCATCGTCGGCCCAGCAGCAGTTCGAGCCGGCACGCAAACTTCAGATTGCAGAAGCCATCATCGAAAACTTCTATGTCGATTCAGTCAATGCCGACACTATCGTGCAGGAAGCTATCGTTGCCATGCTCAAAACGCTTGACCCTCACTCCACATATACCACAGCCGAAGAAACGCGTGCTCTCACCGAACCGCTCAACGGCAATTTTTCCGGCATCGGCGTACAGTTCCAGATGCTGCAGGACACCGTCTATGTCATCCAGCCCGTGGCAGGAGGACCATGCGAAAAAGTGGGCATTCTGCCGGGCGACCGCATCGTGGCGTCAAACGATACTGCTATTGCCGGAGTGAAAATGCCCCAGTCGGCTGTCATGAAGCGACTTCGCGGCCCAAAAGGCTCCGTGGCCAATCTCAAGGTTGTACGACGCTCCGAACCCGACACCCTGTCATTTCGCGTCATACGCGATGACATTCCCGTCCACACCATCGATGCTAAATACATGGCCGATCCGACCACAGGCTACATACGCATCTCCTCATTCGGAGCGGAAACACCTCAGGAATTCATTGATGCATACAATGATCTGCTCGACAAAGGCATGAAAAACCTTATAATAGATCTGCAGGACAATGGCGGCGGCTACCTGTCGGCATCCGTCGACATAGCCAAGCACTTTCTGCCCTCAGGCTCTACCATCGTATATACGGAAGGGCTCCGTCAGGAACCCCAGTTCTTCTTTGCCGACAGCCGCAAACCGGCCCTGACTCCCAGAATCGTCGTTCTGGCCAACGAATACTCCGCATCGGCATCCGAGATCCTGTCCGGAGCTTTGCAGGACAATGACCGCGGACTGGTGATCGGACGGCGCACATTCGGCAAAGGTCTTGTGCAGCGGCCGTTCCCGTTTCCCGACGGATCCATGATCCGGCTCACCACCGCCCACTACTACACCCCCTCCGGCCGCAGCATCCAGAAGCCATACGTCAAAGGCGACACCGGATCATACGGCAATGACATTATGGATCGCTACAAACACGGCGAATTCTCATCGGCCGATTCGATCCGTCTTGACGAATCGCTGAAATACACCACACTCAAAGGCCGTCCGGTCTATGGCGGCGGTGGAATCATGCCCGATGTATTCGTGCCAATCGACACCACCGGCGTCAATAAATACTACCGCGAGGTAAGAGCAAAAAACGTCATCAATCAATATGTCGTGAAATATGTGGAAAACCACCGAAAGGAACTCCAACGCCAATATCCTCAGGAAAACGAGTTCATCGACAGATTCGACGTCTCCGACTCAATGATGACTGATTTTAGCAGTCTGGCTCAATCTCTGGGTGTTGAACCCGACTCAGCCCAGATAACCGAATGCGCTCCTTTCCTCAAACTTGTCATTAAAGGACTCATTGGCCGCGACCTGTTCACTCCGTCCACCTATTCGAGAATCGTGAACCCGATCAATCCAATATATAAGGAAGCCCTCAGGATCATCAACTCTCCCCAAGAATACAACTCACTCCTTTCCAATCAGAAATGACACGCATATTTCACATCGTCATATTGATTCTTGTTGCCGTTTCCGGTGCAGCAGTTTCATACGCCGCCGACAAAAAAACGCCGGCAGTCAGATTTGAAGAGACCGTACATGATTTCGGCAACATAAAATCGTCGGAACAGACGCTTGAACACACTTTCCGGTTCACCAACACCGGCGACGCTCCTCTGGTCATCGTCACGGTCTCTGCGTCATGCGGATGCACAAAACCGGAATTTGACCCGAAACCGATAGCTCCAGGTGACTCTTCGGAGATAAAAATCAGACTGACCACCCGCGGAATCAAAGGCGAATTCGACAAACGGGCCACCGTGCGTACAAACATAAAAGGCAAAGACCGCAAAGTGCTGCTCACACTGAAAGGTCTGGTCATTCCATCAGCCGATTGATTTATGAAACTCAGATCAATAATAGTCCCTGCGGCCATATTGGCATCAGTGTCTGCTGCGTCAGCGCAACCCGTGGCGTCATGGCTCACGCTGTCACATGATTTCGGCGCGTTTTCAGAAGACCTCGGATCTGTCGATGCCGAATTTCGTTTGGTCAACATCGGCGACGAACCTCTAACAATCCTCAACGCACGAGCCAACTGCGGATGCACGGTGCCCAAATTCACCGAAGGTGCGATAGCTCCGGGCGACACTGCCATACTCTCTGTAAGCTACCTCGCATCCGGACGCCCCGGACGTTTCTCTAAAAAAATCTATGTCAACACCTCTGACAATCCTTCAAAGCAACAGGTGCTGACCATCAGCGGCACAGTGATCGGAGCGTCACACACCATCCGCTCGCGATTCCCCATAAGTGCCGGTCCATTGCAGCTGCGCGACACTGTCGTGGGATTCAGTGAAGTCCTGAAAGGCAAAATCAAGACTGTCTATCTCCAGGGATATAATCTCACCGAAAAACCTGTCAGTCCTTCTGTCACGGGACTTCCCGACTATCTGAAAGTGATAGTGGCGCCCGAAACCGTTCCGCCTGGCGAGCAGGTGTCGCTGGCCTTTACTCTCGACACAAACCGCATGACGGAGTGGGGGATCACCACTGCCGATTTCTCGCTCATTCCCGATACCGACGCAGACACGGTCGGCCTGTCCATGTTTACCATAGTCTCCGAAGACTTCAGCCAGCTCACACCCGGACAACGCATGAACGCGCCGGAAATATCACTCGACACGCAAAAAATAGATCTTGGAACGATCTCCGCAGACAAACCGGTCAGCGTCTCCTTCAACATCACCAACAAAGGAAAACTTCCTCTGATCATCCGCCGCATTCAGGCTGTAGACCCTGCGATTACCAAAATAGAACTCTCATCCGATAAAATAAAGAAAGGAAAAAGCGCGAGACTCAAACTGATCTTCGACCCATTGAAAACCGGATCCGAAATCATCAACTCCCGCATAAGCATAACCGCCAATGACCCTGCCAACCCTCTCACTGTGATAAGAGTGACGGCAGAACTCATGCGCGACTAACATCTCCCCAATCACGCCAACGTTATCCATAATGCAGCATCCTGAAAACAATAACGACTACAAAGGTCTGACCGTCAACTCCGGCGTGGCTCAGCCGCCCATGGTCAACCCATACCTTCACAACCGCGTGCGCCGCAAACCCATGCCCACGGTCTCCGAACTGGTCGAAGGCATCCTCAAAGGCGACGTGACCACTCTTTCCCGCGCGGTCACCCTGGTCGAGAGCTTCAATCCCTCACACCAGTCTGTCGCTCAGGAAGTCATAGAAAAATGTCTCCCTTATTCCGGCCAATCACGCCGCATCGGCATAACCGGAGTCCCCGGTGCGGGTAAAAGCACATCGATCGACGTGTTTGGACTTCATGTACTGAAACAGGGCGGCAAACTGGCCGTGCTTGCCATAGACCCCTCCAGCGAACGCACTAAAGGCAGTATCCTCGGCGACAAGACACGCATGGAAAAACTCTCCACCCATCCCGGCGCTTTCATCCGCCCGAGTCCTTCGGCCGGATCACTCGGAGGTGTGGCGCGCAAGACCCGCGAAACCGTAGTGCTGTGTGAAGCCGCCGGCTACAACAACATATTCATAGAAACAGTCGGGGTAGGGCAAAGCGAGACTGCGGTCCACTCCATGGTCGACTTTTTCCTGCTTATCCAGCTTGCCGGCACTGGCGACGAACTGCAGGGAATCAAACGAGGCATTATGGAAATGGCCGACGGAATCGTGATCAACAAAGCCGATGGCGACAATATTCACCGCGCACAGTTGGCTCAGGCCCAGTTCCGCAGCGCGTTACACCTGTTTCCACCCACAATGTCAGGATGGACCCCAGAAGTGCTCACATACTCAGGCTACTATGAAATCGGCATAGCAGAAGTGTGGGACATGGTCGACAGATACTTCAAATTCGTTACCGACAACGGCTATTTCCATGAACGCCGTCGTCAGCAGGCGCGTTACTGGATGAAAGAAACCATTGACGAACAACTCCGCCGGCACTTTTACTACAATCCTGAAATAGAACAACTTCTCGCAGACCGCGAAGCTGCCGTGCTGGCCAACAAGCAAAGCTCATTTACTGCTGCCCGTGATGTTCTCGACCACTATTTCGCAAAATTCAAGACCTCAAAATGATCAAAATAGGACAATACAACAAACTGAAAATCAATCGTCTCACTGATTTTGGAGCATACCTCGACGGTGGCAATGGCGTGGAAATTCTTATCCCGTCGCGCTATCTTCCGGATGTACCTGAAATTGGGTCGGAAATAGACGTGTTTGTCTATACCGACTCTGAAGACAGACTGATCGCAACGACCGAACACCCATACATCCAGGTTGGACAGTTCGGATTCCTGCGTGTGGCCGACATACACCCGCGTGTAGGAGCCTTTATGGACTGGGGACTCCCCAAAGACCTGCTGTGTCCGTTCAACGAGCAACGCGACAAAATGGTCCGCGACAACATATACCTTGTCTATGCTTATCTCGACTACAGCACCAAACGCATAGTCGCATCCTCTAAAATTGAAAAATTCCTTGGCAATACATATCCGGAATACAATCTCCGCGACTGCGTGCAGGCATTGGTATATCAACGCACCGATATCGGCTATAAAGCGATCGTCGACAATCTGTTTTCCGGAATGATATATACCGATGAACTCATAGACCATCCGGAAATCGGATCCACAGTCAGGGCATTCGTCAAAAAAATCCGTGAAGATGGAAAAATAGATCTCACGCTCAAAGACACCAACGGAGAGCGCGCACACCAGATAGCCGACAAAATAATAGATCTGCTGCATAAAAACGGTGGACACTCCGGATTCTGCGACAAATCGTCGCCAGAAGAGATTGCCAAAACATTCGCATGCAGCAAAAAAGATTTCAAAAAAGCGCTCGGCTATCTCTACAAATCAAATAAGATAATACTGACAGAAACCGGCATCACCCTCCCGTGACCCCATTTGCCCATAATGGGCATTATGTTAACTTGTGTACGTCACTCCGCTTCTTAACCCCTATTTAAGAGACTATACAGACATTCTTCAAGTACTGCTATGCCACACACCACCATCAGCCAACCACCCAGTCTGCAACACAAACTACATTTTCGAACCGACCTTTACTCTGCATAACTTTAGATTATGGGATTTCATAAACTCTTTTCTTGACCTAAGCGTTATTCTGACAGAAAATCACTTATTTTCAAGAACCCGTAAACAAACAATAAGAAATTATGGAAGAATTCAATAAACTTATCAATGGTTCCAAGCCTGTGTTAGTGGATTTTTTTGCCACTTGGTGTGGTCCGTGCAGAATGCAAAGCCCTATTCTGGACAAAGTCAAATCAACTGTCGGTGACGAAGCTGATGTGCTTAAAATTGATGTTGACCAGAATAAAGCCCTTGCTGCCAAATATACCATCAAATCCGTCCCCACTCTCATTATATTCAAGAACGGCGAACCCGTATGGCGCGCATCTGGTCTGCATCATGCCGACGACCTTGTATCAAAACTGCGCGAAAACCTCTGATTCCAACTAATAAAAAAGTCAAGGTGTTGTTTTGTTATTTTTCAAAACAACACCTTATTATATAATATATGATTATATGTAATCATATCACGGATTGTTTGCAATCTGCAATATATCCGTCAAGACTCATTGCAATATACAATACAACCTTTTTCATGCTATCCAAAATTATAGTAATTCAACTTCATCGGCTGCTGAATACTGGCTCTGTCATAAAAAAAACAGAAGCGTAACGCACGATGTTGCAGTCGCGTCGCGTTACGCATTGTATTACGCTATTAATGTCTTATAGGTTTAGGTGCTATAAATGGATCTATATCGTCAATATTCACTCTGTCCGACGTTTCCAATATTTTTGTCAGCATTCCAAACATCGACGAATAACCAATCGCTTTCAGTGTATTGTCAATACCCCACCGCGATGTCTGTTCAAGCGGATGTATTTTCATAACCCGTTCCAGAGCATGCCTTGCCGCGGTTTTTCCCTTGGTCCTGAACACACTTAGAATACCCGCCATCACCAACTCCGGAGTCAGCCTTTCCAGATGATTCTCGATCATGTCATCCAGCATAGCAGCCAGCGCCGTATAGAACTCCGCCGCATACAATGTGCTATAGTACAAGATCTCGTTCTCGATCGACAGTCCCTGCTGCCTATACAGGCAGCCCAATATCATTGCAGCCTGTCTGTAACCACCTGAATTATAATGTGTCAAAGCCCATTCGGTCCATTCACTCTCCGAATGCTCAGTATCATAACTATAATATCTGTCAAGCAGCACACTTATTTCTGGATGCTCAAGCAGAAGCAGCAGATTCACGGCACTCCTGTCCCATGGATTGCGATCATTAAACTCTGTCAGAAATTTCTCTGCCGTATCCTGCCGGCCCACATGAATCAGAGCGGCCACATACATCTCGGCTACTGACGGATCCGACAGTTTATCATCAATGACCGGCTCTATCAGGTCTATCACCTCCTGCGGACGGGATTCCGTACGAGTCAATGCCCGGGCTTTGGCAATGATCGCCCCAGGATGATCCGAACTGATCGCCAGCGCATAGTCGGCTGCGGAAATTGCCGCGTCTATATTATCGGAATTCAGTTGCTCCTCTGCCAATATTGCCCAATAGTCAGCTGTAAACGGATCTATTTCCGTCAGTTCTTCCAGTTTGGCTATGGCAAACGGACGGTCATCGTTGATTATCGCCACCACATGAAGCTCATACAGCAACGTGGGGAGATACGTGGTTTTAGTCCGCAGGAAACTTTCGTTTTCCTTAAGCCACTCATATGCACCGGCCGCCGAAGCCAGATCCACAACCTGAATCACCGTCTCGTCATCCAGATCATTCTCAGCTTCAAGCAATTCCCGCAGGCGCGCCACCGTCTCATCTGACGATTTGGCTTCCGCAGCTCTCATTTCCAGCACTTTCCACAACAGTGAGCCGGTGCTGCGTCTCCGTATCGTATCGGTCACTCCGTCCTGCAGATCGTATGCAAAAAACAGATACCCCTTACGTGCCGCCAGAGCCTCGCTGTCGGGATACAGCCGGCTGCCTGCCAACAACACCTCTATCTTGACGTATTCATCCTCAAGATCAGCGGCCTGATCATAAATATCGATCAGATCATCCTCGTCATAAAACGACGACGTCTCATCCCCACCCTTCAGTCCGGCACGGAATTTGTCATACAGTTCGCGTCTCTCGTCTTTGGGCTTTTCGATACTCATTTATTAATTTTTTCCCAGGTATCTTTCAGTGCTATAGTGCGGTTGAATATCAGATTGCCGTCGGTCGAATCCTTGTCGGGAGTGAAATAGCCCACACGCTGGAACTGGAATTTGGCGCCTTCTTTTGCCATTTCAGCCAGATACGGTTCAATCTTCACACCTTCCACCACCTTCATGGAATCCGGATTAAGCAACTCTCGGAAATCACGCTCGGTCTCAGCCGCAGGATTTTCCACATTAAACAGACGGTCATACATCCTCACCGTTGCATCTACCGCATGCTGTGCGCTCACCCAATGGAGCGTTCCTTTCACTTTGCGCATGGATCCGGGCATGCCGCTCAGAGTATCAGGGTCATATGTACACCTTATCTCTATGATATTGCCGTCGGCATCTTTCACCGTGTCCTCACACTTGATGATATATGCGCCTTTAAGCCGCACTTCTCCACCGGGTGCGAGACGGAAAAACTTCTTGGGAGGATTCTCCATAAAGTCATCGCGCTCAATGTATATCTCACGGCTGAAAGGCATCTGGTGCACACCGCTTTCCGGATCCTCCGGATTATTTTCCATGCACACCTGCTCAACCTTGTCCTCCGGATAATTTGTGATCACAAGTTTCACCGGATTGACCACAGCCATCACGCGTGTCGCCACACGGTTCAGATCATTGCGCACGGCATGCTCCAGCAGCGAGACACTGTTGAGCGCCTCATATTTCGTATAACCGATCGTGTCAATGAAATTTCTGATGGATTCGGGCGTATAACCCCTGCGACGCATACCGCTTATGGTCGGCATTCGCGGATCATCCCATCCGGCCACATGTCCCTCCTGCACCAATTGCAGCAGCTTGCGTTTCGACATCACGGTATATGTAAGGTTCAGACGATTGAATTCAATCTGTCGAGGGCAATAGTCGCCCTCCCCTGCCAGTTCCTTGGCAAAATACTCATACAGCGGACGGTGCGGCACAAACTCCAATGTGCAGATCGAATGCGTCACACCCTCGAAAAAGTCACTCTGGCCATGGGCGAAATCATACATGGGATACACCTTCCACTGAGTTCCTGTGCGGTGATGGGGATACTTCGTTATGATGCGATACATCACCGGATCACGGAAATGCATATTATCGCTCGCCATATCTATTTTCGCACGCAGCACGCGCGCGCCGTCGGGAAACTCACCGGCATTCATTCGCATGAACAGATCCAGATTCTCCTCCGGAGTTCTGTCACGATACGGCGAATTCTGACCGGGCTGAGTCGGTGTGCCCTTCTGAGCGGCAATCTGCTCCGAAGTCTGGTCATCCACATAAGCCTTGCCTTCCTTGATCATCCTCACAGCCAGATCAAACAACTGAGGAAAATAATCAGACGCATAATATTCGCGGTCACCCCAGTCGAAGCCCAGCCAGTGGATATCCTCCCTGATTGCGTCCACATACTCCACATCCTCCTTTACGGGATTCGTATCGTCGAAACGCAGATTGCAGGTTCCGCCAAATTTTTCAGCAACGCCGAAATCCATGCAGATGGCCTTCGCATGTCCTATGTGCAGATAACCGTTTGGCTCCGGTGGAAAGCGGGTATTCAAGCGGCCGCCGTTCTTACCCTCCTGAAGGTCATTATAAACTATCTGTTCAACAAAATTGAGTCCTTTCTTCTCGGATTCTTCACAGTTATTGATATTTTCGCTCATATAGCTATGTCTGATATGTGTGGATGGTGTTATTTATTATTGCTACAAAGTTACGACAAAAAAGTGGAATACGGAAAACATAAAAAACAGTTTTACACCCCGGCCCTGTTCTCCCATTCCATACCATTAAAAAGGCGTCTGAGATTATGCTCTCAGACGCCTTGATTGTTACTGACTACAGGAAGTGCTTATCTATCTGACTTGTAGCTTCACAAAAGCGACAGCCCCGTCCGTCCCTTCCACGGCGAGAATGTACAGGCCGGGAACGACGGCCGACAGATCCAGATGTGAAGAACTGCCGTCGAATGTAGCCATCGTCTGCCCCGAAAGACCGATCAGGCTTGCGCGGATAAAATCGCCATATACCACCGTATATCCGGGAGCCGGATTCGGATACACACGTATGCTGCCGACTGTTGGCGACACAAGGCCCGAATGTCCGAATGTGATTTCGGCTTCCTCAGATTCGCCGGAAGAGTATATTGCCTTTACTGTGGCTTTATGAACTCCTTCACCCACATTGCCGAGAAGTAAAAAGCTCTCGTCGGTAATATCACGCTTCTCGCCATCAACCGACACCAGATAGCTCACTTCCGGTCCCGACGGAATCGTGTTCATGCCGAATCCGTTGCCGGAACTGATTCTGACATCATCGACAAACAATATGAATCCGTCGGCCGAATTACAGTTCATGGCCACATAACGCGCCTCGGCCGGAATGTCGAATTCATACGGCGTCCATTGCTGTTTGGACACACTGATCTCGCCGCTGATCCAATTAAAACTGTCTGGATCGTTGTCCGTTACCGAATAGCCCACATATATCGTCTCCTGATACGTCGGCGAATACCCCTTTGCCTGAAATCCGAATTTGAATGTTTCGAAATAGTTAAGACGCGGTGAAATGAAATAGTCATCGTTACCATAAAATGTAGCAAAGCATGCCAGTGCCTGATCGCCGCTGTATGGATGCGACGCCGAGCGTGCGTCAAACATCGAAGGAATGGTCTCCTTAGGATTAAAGGCCATGAACGACATCGGTTCCGTGCGTCCCGGGAAGCTGAACTCTGCTTCGGCCACAGTACGTGCACTGTCTCTGTCCACAAATGTCCATCCTATTTCACCGACGGGAGCGACTGAAAATGGCACATAGCTCTCGAAATCGTCAAATATTTCCCCCGATTCATTCCAGGTGAGAGTAAATCCGTCATCAGCGCTGCCATATACTTTAAGGTTCACAGGCTTAGCTATGATTTCTTTAAGCACTATGGTGTCAAGGACAAGATTATCCGTAGCGGAAATATCTGCTGCTACGGATATTTTCTCATATCCGGCAAGCGACACCGACACGACATACCGGTCTTTCCAAAGACCGTCAAACGACACTTTCCCCTCTTCGTCCACATGAGCCGACGCAACCACACGCCCGTCATGATCTGTCACAGTCACCGTAGCTCCTGAAGGATCGGCACTGTATGAATTAGTGGTCACTGCGACGCTGAGTGTCGAATAGACATTATTTAATATGTATGGCGAAACAGCCCGTGCCGACATGCTCCCGTCGGGATAAACCGATGCCACGGCATAGCTGTAGACTCCGGCAGCGAGGGTGCCCCACGCACTGTCAATTATAGATGTCGATGAAACGGTTCCATTCACCTCCGTCCAGTCTGTCTCGGCAGGATTATAACCCTTGGCGCGCCATACTCTATATGAGTAAAATTCCGGCAGGGCATCACGCTCGGGTCCGACTGTGGCAACGGGCGTGTTTTCAACCGGATACACATATCCCTCGGCTCGCAGCAGCAGATTGGAAGCAAGTCCTTTCTCGTCGAAATACATGAATTCGCCGGAATTGAAATCAGTGGAGAATGCGTATGTATGCTCCCTGAACGGCCATTCCTTGCTATTGTCGTCCACAGCCATACCCAAGAAACCGGGATAGTTTATCGCAACAAAACATCCGTGAGGGGCCGAAACCGGCTCTGCCGGGACATGCTCGGTCCACTCCCCGTCCGCATTGGCCACATCGCGCATGCTGTAAAGAACATTGCCGGTAGGATTCCCTTCTTCATCAAGATCATAGACATAGACGTTGACCGTATTATGCGGACCGCCCTCTACGGTGGTTTGCCATGTCAGCTTCTCCACCTGCATGGGCGTGCGGAATACTGTGCCGATGACTGCAGTGCCTATTTCATTGGTCAGACCCAGCTGGCTTGCAGCATTGCCACTGTCGTAGCGCAACAGTGCCTTCTTGTCGGGCGCACTCCATCCAACGGTCATCACGGCGTTGTCTGCCGTCTCCGTGGCTGTTACATTGGCAGGAGAATAGTGCGCATATCCCATTTCTATATCACCGGCAGCAATATCCCCACCCAGATCGAACTCACGTGTTTCCGGTGCCATCCAGTCCTTGGTCACGGTTATTTTACTCGGATGACTCACAACGCTTTCAAACACAAACTCACCGTTTGCGTCCGCCGTCGCCGAAAGCTCTGCATATCCTTCCAGCTTTATCCCGGCTCCGGCTATGGCATTGCCCTCCGGATCAACAACTCTTCCGCTCACTGCGTATGTTGGTATTGCCTTAATAGTCAGATCGGCAGCAACATCATCATCGCTTACCGTGATGCCACTGCGGTCTGACGGCTCGAAACCAAACTTCTGCGCTGTCAGCGTATATGTGCCGTTTGGCACGAAATCAAAATTATACGAACCATCCTGTGCGGAAAGCGTGGTAGCGTGTATTTCAGTTATCCCAACGGTCACACCTTCCACCGCATTGCCCTCTGTATCATAAACTTTGCCAGACAGACTTGCGCCGCCCGACTGCACCATCAGGGTGACCACACTGCTGCCGCTCATGGCCCGGCCTGACTGTCCGTACTCTATCGCCTTGTCTGCCGATGCCCCGAATGCCGAATTGCCGGCCACTGGACTTGTATAATATGGATAGTACACTCCGGAATAGTATGATGCGCCGGCATTCTCAAGCGAAGACATAGTGACAATGGCAAGATTGCCGCCCTCATAGTCAAACGCATGCTGGAAATCCAGTTTCAGCACACCTTCTCCGCTTTCATAATCCGATGTGCCGTCATATACGAGAGTCATATCATCTTCTGCAATCCATCCGTCGGCACTTGTCTGACGGTCTGTATTCGCCAGATAGATTTTCAGCCCTACACCCTTGGGCACGGAATAAGATGTAGTGTAATCGTAGCGCAATCCGGTGATACGTCCGCGGCTGATGCCTATCTCCGAAGCATGATAGATGTTGAACACATGACTGTATTTGTAATACTGGTTGAACGGATGGTTGGTCGATGTGCCGCTTTTGGCGCCTATCACCAGCTCCTCTGGCGTACCCTTGGGCATCACTGTTATTTCGGCCGGCGCGGTTGTGTCATCGTCGGCTATCTCGTCTCCCTGCATTCTCACATTGCCGCGCAGAGACGTGACTCCTTCAGTGGCGGTCCACTCAAGTTGCACCACGGTCTCGCCCCCTGCCGGTATGCTTTCCGCCCCAGCGGCCGACGCGAGCGTCTCCCCGTTCTGGTCGAGCAGACTCACCGTATAAGCCGACACGTCTGCCGCTCCCTTGTTCACTATTTTCACACTGTAAGGATATGTGTTGCCCGTTATCGGCTGCATCTGTCCCGCAATAGTCAGTGCGGCAAGATTTCTTTTCGCGAGTTTCTCGATGTCAAGCTGGTCAACGAGCAGATAGCTGCTGCCCGTCTCCGCCATGTCGCGTATGGCGATATTGTAATCTCCGCCGTTTTCCACCGTGAACGTCAACTCTTTTTCTGTGACCTCCCAACCTCTTGAAACCTCGATTTCTCCTATTTGCATCACTGGCTCCTCCAGTCCGTAATCGGAAAGCAGCATCAGCTTGATCGTATGATTGCCGTTTGCTATCTGGCGCAATGTCAGTTTATATGTGACTCCAGATTCAAACTCCACGGGATGGCTCACAATGTAATCGTCAGCCGGCGTTTTATCAGCCATAAAATAAGCTCCGTCGGCCTTGGCCCACGACAGATTGAACCATTGCCACCTTACGCCGTCACCATTCGCGTCCACTATGGTCCATTTCTCGAATTCTTCCTCTGAAAACGGGCAGTGATACGGAATACCCAGTTTTGGCCCGAGTGTTATAGGGGCTGATTGTGCCGGCTCCGACGTGCCAGCATCGGTAGTCGCCGTCACAACATAACTATAGCTTCCCGACTCCTCTACTCCTGGCTCAAGCCATTCGGTCACAGTCAGTCCGTCGACCATGATCTGGCTGCCCGGCATACGCACTACTTTATAAGTCGGCGTGGCGATCCATCCGCCGTTTGCGCCGGCAGTGACTGCATTCCACGAAATTTTGGCGGAATTCGGACTCAGTCGGCTCACGGTCAGTCCTTCGACCTTCGCCGGAATGTCCGTGCCCACAAAAGCTGTCGCCCGGGCCGGTATTCCGGCGCCGCCGAGCGTGTAGGGCACAACCGTATAAGTATGTATACCGCCGCCGTCAGATGCTATCACATCTGTATAAGTGGATTCTTTCCCCGGTTCGGCAGTGGTTATCTTACCCACAACTGTGCCGTCGCGCATAATTTCCACTTTTGTGAACGCCTTGATCGGCGCCCCGCTGAAAGTATTCAGCGGGTTGGTCCAGCTGACAATGGCCGTGTGCCTGCCTTCCGGAGCAGATGTCACTGTCAGGTTCTCCACCTGACGCGGAGCGCTGTCGGCCACCACCGTATACGGCACATACAGGCCGGCAAGCTGCACCTCGCCAATCGGCATCCCGCGGGTGGCCGCACCCGTGACCGGGTCGATCGTGGCAATGAATGTCTCCTGTATTTCAATTGTACCCGAGGAGTTGAGCACACGCACGGTCGCCGCCCAGTACAGCACACCATGTTCGTGGTCGAATTCCATCGACTGGAAACTCTCCGGATAAAATCCCGTGTGGCCTACCACTGTCGAAGCGCCTGTCGTTTTGTCGATCTTGCAGAAATCACCCATGAAACTGACCGCATACAGCTGACCTCTCAGGTCGGCCGCGAGCGTGAAATATTTCTGATCAAGCGTGGCCACTTTGGTGGATCGCCCCGTGGCCGTGTCTATCTTCATCAGAGCAGAGGAATTATCGTCAGCCTTGGATATGGCATACATAGTATTGGTCGACAGGTCATACGTCATGTCGTTGACAAATGCCGAATATCCCGTCAATGCCCCGACTTTCTCGTATGATCCGCTGCTTAGATCCAGTTTATAGAGCGCGTCGGCGACTTCGGTTGACCCTGACGTTCTGGACGATGCCACATAATACGTGCCGTCCGCAAACGCACCTGCCGTCGATGTCTGATAAAAAGGAACGGCCGATTTATATTCCGTCACTCCTTCTCCGTCAATCGGAAATGTCACGACGTGATTGATCAATTGTGGCTGATCCTCACTGAATGCGAGTATGGCATAAGCATCTTTCGCATAAGCGGAAGTGGCTATATAGCCGGAAATCAGCACTGACATAATCACGCCCCATCTCCGGGACGTAATTCTACAGTTCTTTTTCATCTCGTTTTGTTTTGTGATAAGGTTTAGACTATTTAGTACTACTTGCACTGCAAAGTTACGGAAAAAATCCGTTTTATTACAATATGTCTGTCTCTTCCTGCGCGTATTTCACCACGAAAATCTGACACCTATCGGCAAAGAAAACTCCACAGGACGCAACTGCCTGATTGTTTTCACCTCGGAACCAGTGTCAAAATAATACTGTAGCGACGGTTCCGCATACAGGCTTACAGAATGTGTCAGATCATACTGCACACCCACACCGCATCCTGCCGACCACTGTACCTCCATCTTTGTCGGACCGGTTTTCAACGGCACATCCGCCGCCACGCCTAAATGTCCGTAGACGGAAAATCCGCCGAATTTCACAATCCGGCAATTGATCTTCACCGGAATGCCTATATAGTGCATGCGCCGGAAACTATGCGACCGCAATAGCCCGTTTTCCCAAGTCGTCACCTCCGACCGCAGCAACGTATATCTCAGCCCTGTTTCCACACTCCATCTTCCCGACAACTGTTTATTCACCGAAAGTCCCACAGAAAACGGCATATAATGTTTCGTCGTCTCATGTATATCCGCCAAAGACGAATCTGTATCCGGCCCACGCGACACATAATCACGTGAATTCCTGTCGCCTACATTGCCGGCACAGGCAAGAATCAACGACATATCCGACTTTTCCCTGCCTCTGTGTTCCTCCTCGGCCATGTACAAATAACTGTTGTCCGGCACCTCACGCCATACTGGCTGCTCCGGTATACTGTCGGAAGGTATGACTACGGAATCCTCCTGCGCGACGGCCCTGTCCTCTGCAACCGTTGCGCTCTCGCCGGCCGCGCCCTCAGCTTCCTGACCGTCAACCACATCGGATGCCCTTACACTGCTTTCGGCATATTCCGGCCTCTCTGCCGAGACATCACTCATATCCGCATCTTTAGTTCCGGCTCTTCCATCTGTATCAGCTATAAATGCAGAATGCCCAGGTGAATGACCCGCATCACGGCTTATTCCCCAACTGCGCCACAACGACCATATCAGCGACACGGCGATAAGGACAGACACCGCACCTGATAAAGCCCTGTATTCAGTTATATACTTCCGCAACAACACTTTCGCCCGCAGTAGCTGCGAAGACGACGAATGCGGCGCAATCCCTAAAATCAGACCGATCTCCTTGTGCGACAGTTTCTCGAGCATCGACAGCCTGAACACCTGCCTGTAGCCGTCCGGCAGACGGTCGATCAGCACTTCCAGCTCCTCCATCATCAGCTCCTCATCCGGCTGCGGAGACTCCGGTTCCGCAATGTCCGCATCCTGAATCTGAATCAGCTCGACGTGTGCATGATGCGACATCTGTTTCAAATACTGCAGAGACAGGTTTCTCATTATCCGTCCCATCCATTGCTCCAGTTTTTCAGGATCTTTCAGCGACGGCAGTGACCCGAAAATCACCACAAAACCGTCATGCAGAATATCATGCACATCATCGCGGCCAGACACATATCGGCCTATAATATTCATCATAGGCTGTCGGTATGTCTGATACAGAATGCCCAGTGCGTCCCTGTCGCGGGCCTGGCATCTTCTGACAAGTTCGGTTATATCCGTCATACTTACAATCTACTGATGCCCTACATCCTGAAAAACTGCATCGACACCTGTAATTTTCCTCCATAATTTACGGATATGTTATGCTTTTTAGTACGGAATAATAGCACAAAAGAGCAAATTTTCGTAATTTTGCATCTTGATTAGTACGCAATTTCATATGAGAACTTTGATTGTTACAAAAATAATGGCGGTCACCATGACTGCAATGTTTGTCGCTCCTGTCTCCGCCACCGCTTCTGACAGGCAGATTCCATCCGGCTACTATAACGGTCTTGACGGCAAAAGCGGCGCAGAACTGAAGACGGCCGCATGCAATATAATCTACAACCACACCGAGGTAAGCAGCTACAATGCCCTGCCACAGTATTTCCAACGCACCGACGTATATCCCGACACACGCCGGTGGTGGGACATGTATGCCGACGAACCCTTCTATATCCCTTCATTCAAAGGACTCAACCGCGAGCACTCGTTTCCCAAAAGCTGGTGGGGCGGCTCAACTGAAATCCCCGCTTACGTGGATCTCAACCATCTGTATCCGGCTGAAGCTGCGGCCAACCAAGCCAAAAGCAACTACCCTCTCGGCATCGTGGACCGCAGCACGCATGCGTCTTTCGACAACGGCATTTCCACCGTCGGCTACCCTGTGTCAGGCCAGGGCGGCGGTGCTAAATTCGTATTCGAACCGGATGATGAATACAAAGGCGACTTCGCACGCACATATTTCTACATGGTCACCTGCTACCAGAATCTGACCTGGAAATACACCTACATGGTCAGCAACAATTCCTACCCCACTCTCAACAACTGGTCTCAGGAACTTCTGATGAAATGGCACCGCGAGGACCCTGTGAGCCAGAAAGAAATTGACCGCAACGAAGAGATCTACTCCATTCAGGCAAACCGCAATCCCTTTATCGACTTTCCCGCTCTGGCCGAATATCTATGGGGAAACAAAAAAGGCGACCGTTTTTATCTGAAAGACAACGATGCGTCAAATCCCGGCGAAGACAAAACGCCGGTTCTCATCACACCCGTCCAGGGCATGGAACTGGAATTCGGAGAAGTGGCCCTCGGCAAAAGCTCCATAGCCCGGCTGCATCTGAGAGGAGAAAACCTCACAGGCAAATCGGTGACGCTCAACATCTACGACAATGCCTCCACATCCGATGCCAACCTCTTCTCAATCGACGGAGCCAACAAATTCAATGCCAATGTGTCGTCGGTCAATTCTGCCGATGGACTCTGGGTAACCGTCACCTATACCCCTGACTCTGTTGGCATCCACTCCACACGCCTGGTCATCTCCGGCGGCGGAATCAAAGGATCCGTAGGCATCGGCCTGAAAGGACAATGCTTCCCCACTCCGCAGCTCACGGCCCCGTTGGCCACAGCCGCCACCGACATAACATCCGACGGCTACACGGCCAACTGGACTCCTGTCGACAATGAAGTCGTCGACTACTACATAGTCAACCGCACATGCTACATCGGAGGGACAGCCACCACCGAACAGCTCATCGCAGAGGAAACCTCACTCCGTATCGACGATTTCTGCGGCTCCGAGAGCTATACGGTGCAGTCTGTTCGTCTTGACGTTCTGTCGCCACAGTCCAACGTAATTTTTGTCAACACAGGATCCGTCACGGAGATCGACGCGACCGAAAGTCTCGCTGTACGCTACTGGCCCGGTGGAATCCGTCTGGCCGGAGCAGATGTCATCACCGGACTCCGTGTCATCGACACCACAGGACGCATAATCAGAGAAATACCCGAAGCCCATAACGATGATGTAATCCTTCTGCCTGTCGGAGTCTACTTTATCACAGCCGACAAGTGCGCTGCACCGGTGAAAATCGTGGTCCGCGACTGAGTAGGTCCCCCAAAAACATCATGGCTGCCAATCCAGAAAACCAGACGGAGATAATCGAACGCATACGCCATCTCATGCAGACCATGAGAATGACGCAGGCACAGTTTGCCGCACGCATCAAAGTCAGTGCGGCAAACATGTCCAAACATCTGTCCGGCAAACTCCCTGTGACCATCGGACTTGTCAATCGCATAGCCCTCGATTTCGGAGTATCGAAAACATGGCTGCTCGACGGCTCCGACCTGCCTTTCGCAAAACATGAAGGTGACCATGCCATGCTTATACCCGAAAGGGCGGTTAATCCCTCCACCCCGGCCCGCCGGCGCGGAGTGCCGGTCTACGATCTTGACGTCACCGCCGGATTCGGCGAACTGAGCAGAATGTTCACTGACGACCGCGTTATGGGATACGTGGACCTGCCGCAGTTTCAGAGAACCGACAACGTACGCATTGTCCGCGTCACAGGCGACAGCATGGAGCCTGCCATAGCCAACGGCGGATTCATCGCCTTGCGCGAAGTGCAGTCATCCACACTGTTCTGGGGCCAGATCTATGTTGTAATTCTCGAAGGCTACAGGATGGTCAAAATAGTCCGCCGTCACAACGACCCCGGAAAAATAATACTCCACAGCGTAAATCCGGAGTACGATGACATAGAGATCAACCGCGACGAAGTGATCGGCCTGTACCTTGTGGAAGCAATCCTCAATTACACACAGCGCTGTTAATTAATAATACAATATGAAAATTTACACGATACTTGTTGCGTCGGTCTCTGTTCTGGCTACTCTGTCCGCAGCGGCAACCGACATCAATAAGGTCACTGCCGGATCTCTCGCCGGGCTTGTCGGCGCGGATACCCTGTCGACATCCCTCAACATAGCCGGCGGAGAACTCAATGCCGCTGATTTTTCATTTATCGCGGACAAAATGTCAGACCTTGCCGAACTGGATATATCCGGTTGCCGGATTGTAGCCTATAAAGGCGATCCTCTTCCATACTCTCGGCTGACTTCTTCTAAAGCAGCGTCCATACCGTCCTACGCCTTTGTCGGAATGAAAAAACTGCGCAAAGTGTCTTTACCCGCGTCCCTGAGATCAATCGGATCCGGAGCCTTCAGCGGCTGCGGCCTGACGGAAATGACTATTCCGGAAGGAGTAACCGAAATCGGCGACTACGCTTTTCTGCGATGTGAGTCGCTTGTTTCCGTCACAATCCCTGCGTCGCTGACCGTACTCGGCAAAGGAGTGTTCTCCTGTTGCTCGGCCCTGGCGGCAGTCAACTTCAACGGCTCAGGCGTCACATCTCTGCCCGAAAGCACATTTGAAGGCTGCGTGTCCATGACCCGTATAGATTTCTCATCTTTGGCCGCATGCACTGAAATAGGGCCATGGTCACTTGCCCACATGTCGGAACTCACAGCCATCACTCTGCCCGACAACGCCCGCCGGATGAATCGCGGAGCAATGATAGCCGACACGCAGATCGCCGATATGCAGCTTCCCGCCGACATCGAATACATCGACAGCCATGCAATGAGCGGTCTGATGGCGCTCAACTCCATCAATGCCGAGAAGTTGCAGCATGTGCCGGAACTCGGCGATGACGTGTGGAGCGGCGTGCATAAGCCCGATGTTTACCTCGTCACTGCCGACAAAACCATGC
>BLLX01000027.1 GCA_011959405.1 Muribaculaceae bacterium | reverse complement strand
ATTGCCGATATAGCCCATAGACTTGATGGTAATGTTCTTGTATTTCAACCCTCCAAAGAGATACTTGAGCAGAACTACGCCAAGTTGAAAAGCTACGGAGTGGAAGATTGTTCAATATATTCCGCCTCATTCAACAGCAAGGAGATAGACCGAATAACATTCGCAACAATCGGAAGTGTAAAGTCCCACATGGAAGACTTCAATCATTTCAGGTACATCATAGTTGATGAGTGTCACGGTATAAATCCGCAAGGAGGTATGTATAAGGACTTCTTCGATTGTGCAGCACGTAAGATACTCGGTTTAACAGCGACTCCCTATCGTCTGAGCGCATCACTCCAGTACACTGATTCCAACGGGAGAACCGTATTCCGGCCTAAAGACGAACATGGAAGCCAGGAGTTTGATGACAAGTTACACAGCCGAGAAATCACGGCTGAGAATAAGTGTATCCTTAAATTCCTTACCCGCACACGCCCAAGAGTCTTTCACAAAGTCATATATCAAGTTGCGATTCAGACACTGCTCCAGCGAGGCTACTTGTCTAAGCTGAATTACTATGACATGACAATTCTACCGCAGGAAGGATTGCGTCGCAACTCCACCGGCATGGACTTCGACGATAGAAGTCTATTTGAAGAATATCAGAGAGTCAATCTTCAGGATTACCTTGTGAGTATCATCAAACGCTTGCAACAACCCAAAAGTGGTATTCCACGCAAAGGCATATTGGTATTCACTAAGTTCCTTGAAGAAAGCGAAGCATTGTGCAAGAGCATCGATGGTTGTGAAATGCTCAGCGGTGAAACCAAGAAAAAAGATCGAGAACGAATCATCAATGATTTCAAGTCAGGCAAGATTAAAGTTCTTGCGAACGTCGGCGTGTTGACAACCGGCTTCGACTACCCGGAGCTTGATACTGTTGTTATGGCCCGTCCCACGATGTCGTTGGCAATGTATTATCAGATACTTGGTAGAGCAATACGCCCTCATCAGGACAAAGAAGCCGGGTGGATTGTCGATTTATGTGGAAACATAAAAAGGTTTGGCAAGGTCGAGGATTTGAGTTTGATAGAGCGTAAGCCCGGAGAATATATTATTCAAGGCATTGCCGACAATCAGTGCAAGCAACTTACTAACTGCTATTTTTGATATGGAAAAGAATAGTTTGGCCGACCGCTTCATTGTTCCACCTTACTCAGTCATTGATGCCAGGAAAGGCTCATGGAAAGAACGTAAAAAGGTGTGGCAGTCAGAGATTGGAACCGTGGCAAATAGCCGGGAAGAATCATTGTATGAATCCCTTGCTATGCGTATGCCTGATTTATATGTATCAACTTACGAACACCGTAGGCAACTCGGTATATCTTTCAAAGACTATGTGCAACGATATGTTGATAAAGAAGTGTTGGAGAAAGAAATGCAGAAGATACCATTCTATGGAGTGAGCTGCTTCGACCCAGTGCTTGCGGAGGTCATTTATCATTGGTTTACGCCAGTTTCTAATTCAAAAATATTCGACTGCTTTGCCGGTGATATAACTAAGGGATATGTGGCGACGAAATGCGGGCACACATTCACTGGTATAGAATTGCGGAGTGAACAGGTAGAGGAAAACAAGGTCAGGTGCGCCGAACTTGGGGTTAATGCCAGGTACGTACAAGATGACGGCCGCAACGTTGTGAATCATCTGGGGTGTGCGACGCAGGATTTGTTCATTACCTGCCCTCCATACTACGATTTAGAGATATACAGCGATAACGCTAACGATGCTTCTGCAAGACAAACTTATAGGGAGTTTCTGAAGGTTATCGATGAGGCGATTACACAATCCTTGATAAGCCTCAAGAAGAACCGCTTTGCCGTGGCAATCGTGAGCGACATAAGGGATAAGGCCGGAGCCTATTCATGTTTCCCGGAGGATATTATCAGTGTCTTTCGTAGGCGCGGCTGTATATTATGGAATGACATCATCTACTTGAATAACGACAGCCATGCGCAGATCAGAGCTGCTCAATACATGAATCGTCGTAAAGTAGTAAGAATGCACCAGCGGGTACTTGTGTTTTACAACGGGCGCACCAGTGCTATACAAAAGTATTTCGGAAAAATCAGCAACTATGATACGAGAGGCAATCAAGAATAGAATAGCGGACCTCGGACTATCGCAAAGAGAGATATGTTCTTATGCCGGAATGAGGGCACAAAACCTAAGTTCTTTCCTCTGCGGTACGAGGTCATTCTCTATGCGTAAGTTATCCGCATTATTGGGGATACTCGGCTTGACTGTCGGCGATGCTCGACACGTAGTCGGCAAATATCCTCCGGCGGAAATATACCTTGCTGTGGCGGATAGGATTTCAGAGCGCGGACTGAAATTGCGTGAGTTATCCTCCCTTTGCAGCGTAAATGAATCATCACTTTCTCTCTTCCTCAAAGGACGTCGCTTGCTGGAATTAGAGTCTTTGGAGCGTGTTATGACTGCACTTGGACTTGAATTGGTAAGTTATGGACGTCCTCAACTTCTATGAACTAATACATCACATCCAATGGCAACAAGAAAAGATTCATATAATATGCGTGTTCTTCAGGCAATCCGTGAGGGGCGCGACCCAAAGACTGTAAAGCGTCCAAAGAGAGATCCGTCTGAGGGCCCCACCGAAAGCCAAATACAGCAATCATGTATCAAGTGGTTCCAAATGCAGCATAGAGCATTGTGGGAAGATGGTGTGCTATTTCATATAGCCAACGAAGGGATACGCCTTGGAGGACAAGGTGGCCGTATAAAGCGAGAGGGAATAGTGAAAGGCGTGGCAGACTTATGTTTGGCAATCCCCCGGCATGGTTATGGGGCACTCTACATTGAAATGAAACGCCCCGGTTGTTATCAGCAACCGGAGCAGAAAACGTGGCAGAAGAATATCGAGCGCCACGGCAACAAGTATGTAGTCTGTAAATCCCTTGACGAGTTTATGGTTACCATAAACCGCTATCTCGCTCAATAGAATGGCATCTGCACGGTCATATATCAGTATTATCCGCGCTTTCCATAAGCTCAGGCAAACGATGCGTATCTCAAGCTACGCAGCCGATTTGTACTTTATGCTTGTGGAAGAGTGCAACATTGGCCGTTGGGAGAATCCGTTTTATGTCGAAACTCGCCACATAGAGCATATATTAGGCGTTTCACGTCCGACAATATGTAAGGCCCGAAAGGAATTGGAAGCCCTCGGATTGATACAATATGAGGAGGGTAAAAATGGTAATGCCGCCTCAAAATACACCCTTTCCAGTGTAAACGTGGTTAACACTGAGTGTAAACGAGATTTACACTGCAAACCCACCAAAAAGAGCGGTAGTGTAAACGTGGTTAACAGCAGTGTAAACGAGGTTAACACTGACACCTTATTATATAATATAGACATTAAGACTACTTCTACTGACGTAGAAGTGCCGACCGCTGACGCGGACGGCGTTGTTAAAAAGTCAAGAAAAAAGGTTGTCAAAAAGAAGGAGGTAGAGCCTGAAATACCCAAGCCAGAGAAGCCTAAGAAAAAATCCACTCCCAAGAAAAAAGATCCGCCCAAAATTGTAACGAGGGCAAGAGAAATTTTTGAAGCATATTACGAGCAGGAATATGAGAGTGCATACTACTGGGAAGCCAAAGATGCCGTAGCTATGAAAAAGCTTCTTCAAAAAATCTCTTACAGTCGTGAGCATAGGCCGGTGCCGCTCCCAATAGATGATGATTCTGTCCTCGATGCCTTAACAAAATTTCTCTCAAGTATAGAGAAAGCGTGGTTGAGGGATAACTTCTCGGTGACAAACATCAGCAGTCAATATAACAATATAGTTTCAGAAATTAGAAACCGTTCAAAATCTCTTACTCCAAATGTCAGATATAATAAGACGGCGCAAGCCGGGCGAGCCAGTGTCGGAGCCGACCTCTCTGACAGCGATCGTCAAAGGAATGCTATCCTCGCAGATATCGCAGAGGCAGACCGCAGATTCCTTGCGCGTCGCCAATCCGTTAGTGACGTACCTTACACAGAACTTCCTGCCGTCGCAGATGAGTGAGGCATATTCGCCCCAATTACAATCAGCAGTAATGTCGGCATTTCCTACAATTCTGCAAGCCCATGAAGCGTCTAAAATACCGGCCATTGTTCATGTTGCTCAAGCCTATGATGAAGATGTGGCTGTGAAGTGGGTGCAACAGCAGTTATTGGCCGTTAATGAATTTGCCGGAGCCAAAGCAAAATTGACGGATTTTCAGTTGGACGAACTCGCAATTCAGATACGTCTTGAGTATGGATATTTGAATCTCTTTGAGTTCATCTTATTCTGCGCCAGATTACGCTCCGGCAAATATGAAGATTTCTATGGCTCAATCGACCCAATGAGAATACTGAAATCACTTGATGCATTCTGTGAAGACAGACGCAGAGAAATCAATCGAGCCTATGAGGAAAAAGAGAGAATAGCCCGTGAGCGAGAATATGAGGAAAGCAAGAAGAACAGTATTTCATTTGAGGATTGGTATTTGAGCAAATCCGAGGAAGAACGTGCTAAGACTCGTGAGGTTCCCTATTTCGCAAAGATGGCTAAGGAAATCGAGGAACGAGAAAGACTTAAGAGCGGGGGGGATAACCCTAATGATAATAATGGCTAAAAATCTTGCGAATATGATTAAAATAATCGCTCTAAAATTTGCGTATATGATTATTTTTGATTACTTTTGTATATGCAAATAAGATGTTTAATCAAAACCGAAACAAGATGAAAATAGACAAATCAGCCCTCTTCAAAGTAGCCAATGCCATCTACACCGGCAAAAAGGCAACTTCATTCAGTGAAGCACTGAAAATGGCGTGGAAAGCAGCAAAGCTCCAAATTGCCCTCGCCAGTGGAGAAGTCAAATTTTGCTACCGCAAGTGTAATGGAGAAATCCGCGAGGCAGTGGGTACGCTCAAGAACATGGTCGTCGACAAACTCACCGCGTTCAATGGTGCAGCGATGTATTACTTCGACATCGAGAAGAAAGGCTTCCGTTCATTCTCAGTTGCCAATTTAATCTAATAGCGTTATGACTGTATTAGAGAAACAAACGATGGAAGCCGTAGGGGCATACTTCCGGGCAAACACCAGGGCCCACGTGGATTGGGATCAGCGCCGTTACGAAATAGCCAAAGATTGTATTGTCGCCCTTATGCCAACAGTGGTAGAACAATTCAAAATGGCATCGTCATCTACTAAAGTTGGCGAAGCAGAAAAGACCTGTCAACAAATATGCATAAGTGCAGTTAATATGGCTGTAGATTTTGCTGATTCCCTTGTAGAAAAGCTCAAAGACTCAAAATAAACTAAATTTCTTAACCAATGAATTTATTCACAACTCTTTCCGACGTTCTCGGAAACGGTTGCACTGCAACCATCACCATCGCGCAGAAGGACGGCATTATGACCGTCGGAGTTCTCCCCGGTAACGATCTTGTAAAAGACGCTGCCAAGAACAGCATAGTCCCTCTCAATATTTCCGGCACTCCGGAAGAACTCGACGAGGGTTTTGTCGCCGCTATCGCAGAGCCAATCAAAAAGACTACGGGCCTCCTGGTGGATATGGCTGCGTATGAGAGGGCCGCAGAAGAAGCCAAGGCCAAGTCCAAAATGGAAGAAGAACGCAAGGCGGCCGAAAAGACTCGCAAAGAGCAGTACAACGGCTATGTTGCACTCGCTGAAGCCAACCTCAAAGAGCAGAAATATCGCGACGCGCTCAAATGCGTAGAGTCCGCCCGCAAAGTAGCGACCGATGCTGAATGGCCCGTGCTAGACACCCTTGAGCGTAAAATCAACGAGACATCAGGTTCCGGCGCTCTCTTTGGCCCAGCCGATGATAAGTCTGACGGCAAGAACGTGACACTTACTCAGGCTAAGGGTAAGAAAAAAGCCGCACCCGTGAATGAAGATGCCGAAGACAACGAAGATAACGACGGGGAGGAATAAGCCATGGCACTGAATACAACTAAATACCCGCGAGTGTTCAAGCACAAGAATCAGACACTCACAGACCCGAATCCCCAACTCTCCCCGGAAGAAGTTATGGCCTACTACTCCAACCAGTATCCTGAACTCACAACCTCAAACGTGTTCGGTCCCAAGATTGAGAACGACAAGGCCGTGTATGAGTTCAAAACCACTGTAGGTACCAAGGGATGAGCGCATCGCCCATAAAAAGTAAAGAAGAATGGCAACTACTCACAAAAATCGGAAAAATTCTCCTCAACGAACGCGAACGGCTAAAGTCAAGGCGCATCCAAGAGAGAGAAGATGTTTTGCTCCCCAAGAAAGCAACCAATACGCCTTTTTGAGTGAATGTCTAAATGCCATACCTGTCGTTGATCTGCCCGAGAGTAATGCTGCTTTCGGGCAGTCAACTAATGGGAATCAAATAATTTGGCATCTTCCTGAAGATATTGAGATTGACGCACGGGAGAATATCCAGTATTTGCAGAAAGGTGTTCAAAAATATTGCTTGGTGCATGAGCGTTCATTTGCCTATGAGCCAAGTGGAAACCCCAAGCATGATTTATGTAAACTCTTCGAGTTGTTGCAAAATTGTAAACCTGACAATCGCGAAATATCCATTGACTATGATCATAACTCGAATAGGCTCGTTTTCGTAGAATATGAACTGTGCTCATTTGAATATTATACCCTATTCTTTCTTCCTGTAAGATTTTATCAAAAGTTGCCAGACAGACTAAAGCCACTTGTGGCCGATTGTCTTGGCTATCTAATCTGCGTATGTGGACTTAATGCACCATCTGAGCATATGGATATATCCATTGCTCTTGGCGATTGGGGTGTTGAAATGATAGATGACATATTGGCAAGTGAAGGTGATGATGAGTACGCTACGATTTATCGCGAAACGATGGAGTCCTATAACGAGGGCGCAATATATGAACTCATAAAGGAAGTTAGTGGATGTCCTACCGATATTCCTAAGATGAGGAAAGAATTGGATGCAGCCTTAACCGAGTACAGTATCGATAGCCCCATATGGCAAGTATTGAAAGAAATTAAGAATGGCATCGAACTCCACCAGACAGACAATATCGGTAACTACCTAAGAACGCCAGATTCTTGCACGCTTGAAGATTATGCCAACAATGACAACATTATTGACTTTGAAAGACTCTTCGCTGTAGTTTATGACATCTTTGATCCCATCGCAGAACGAGCTGAAGAATCCTTGAATAGCGATGGCGGCTCTCTTGAAATCCAAGGATTATATGATAGTCAAATTATTGATGAGCAAGTGAAAAAAGAACTACAAACAGCCAAATTCACAGTTCGTTGGTGTGAATGGTTTAACAATCTCAGAACTGCGATAGATAAAATATGAACGGATTATCTGAAAAATTATCAAGCTCCTATATCCCTGAAATGGCGATTATAGTGTATCGATGCGATACAGACCGAAGTGTCTATCTTGAGCAGCGAGGAATAGAAAATGGAAAGATGGGAGCAGGAAGCCCCTTGTCTAAATCCTGTATCACTAATATCATTAGTGCTCTTGCAGAAGACAACGATGAGATCGAAAAGGGATTTCATGGAGTTATCCCCAAGACATTACTCTATGCTGATACGACCACGGGCAAGACAAAGTTGGTCTGGTACAACCCACCTCAGAAGCGACATCTGTTCTTTGTGGAAAGCCTTGGTATTCCTGAAGGGGATATGATCATGCCGGGCCTCGTATATATTGCAGATGGAAATGTACTATCAGTATTTGCTTTCAAAGGCAAGCATCCGACCAATCGTCTGTACCACGCACCATTCTTCAATGTTTACGGTGACGGTAAAGTTTGCCTCGGTTCTGCAAAAGCGAAGAAGCCATCAAGACTGACATACATTGAAGCCATAGAATATTGGGAAAATCTATTTTGGAATTCAGAGTTCTCACATCTCATTGGCAGCACTCCTATTGATGGAAACCTTGCTGTCATCACGAAGCATTGCATCAAAACCGGAGAGCCATTTCCTGCCAATAAATTGAATCTGCACAAGACGACACTCCAGCATATATTAAAATGAAAACGCATTTTACCCACGAATATATCCTTAATCCCAGCCATAGGGTAACTGTAAATCTGATTGGGGCCGGAGGTACGGGTAGTCAAGTCCTCAGTGCGCTTGCCAGAATGGACTACGCACTATACAAGCTCGGCCACCCTGGGCTTCATGTAACGGTCTATGACGATGATGTTGTAACTGACGCAAACATCGGTCGGCAATTATTCCGTGGCGCTGACATAGGACAAAATAAGGCAAATGTTCTCGTAACAAGAATCAACACGTTCTTTGGCGTTGATTGGGAGGCTGTATCTGAGCGTTACGGAGAGAATAAGCAGCAAGCCAACATCACCATCACCTGCGTTGATAATGTCGCGTCGCGTATTGCTATCGGCAAATGGCTTCGTAAACGAACATCAGGAATTGATGATACCAAGGCTATTTATTGGCTCGATTTCGGAAATCAGCTTGACCGAGGACAAGTAGTTCTAGGGACTATTGGCAAAATGAAACAGCCCAAAAGTCGCAAAACTCAAACAGAACCGGCATTGAAGTGTGTCGATGAAATGTTTGACCTCACTTCCGTAAAAGATGAAGATAGTGGTCCAAGTTGCTCATTGGCAGAGGCCCTGAGAAAGCAGGATTTATTCATTAACTCTTTCTTGGCGCAAGTCGGCTGCGATCTTCTCTGGAAACTAATCTACAATAGTTCCATTGACTACCAAGGAGCGTTTGTAAACCTAAACACAATGAATGTAAATCCTATCAAGCTATGATTCAAGACCCAACCAAGCCGCTAATAGCTGTTTTCGAGAAGTACAGACATAAGATTGAGCCTTACACCCTCTTTGAGAGGTTCATGGAGTATGTTATTGCCGGATTTGACGTGACATTCTCAAAATTAGACAGACCATTTACCTTGGATGAAAGCACGGCGTGTATGGAATTATTCAGCGCATGGGTAACGACAATGAACGAAGTGCTCAAAACAAAAGAGTGGTATGATATTCTCGGTGATGTATATATGAGTTACCTTTCAGGAACAATGAAAAAACAATGGACGGGACAATTCTTTACCCCTAAGCACATTTGTGATTTCATGGCTCAAATAACTGATCCTGGAGAGAATGGCGGTGAATCAATTATGGATTGTTGCTGTGGCAGCGGAAGAATGTTGTTGGCTTCTCATGTATTGCATCCTGGAAACTATTGCTGCGCCCAAGACATGGATAGAATCTGCTGTTTAATGACTGTATGTAATTTCATAATACATGGAGTCAGAGGTGAGGTTGTATGTGGCAACAGCCTCGATCCCACCGATTACCGAGAGGGATGGAAAATCAATGAAACCTTGAACTTGATTGGCATCCCAAGTGCAAGAGCAATGACGAAAGAGGAATCATTCTCGTATCGCTCTGGTATGGCTATGATGAAGGAAATTAAGGTTGAATCTGATGAGGTCAAGATTCCAGCCACTGTTATTCAACAAAAGAAACCTCAAGAACCAATTCAATATTCTTTATTTGATTGAATGAAGCAGCTAATTGTAAATGTCGGGACGGATTACCCTATGACATCACCCTCCCACCCATACAGCAGTGCGGTTGCCGCCAAAAGAATGGTTGACCGAATAGTCGCAACCCAAGATACAAAGTTTGAGGTTAATGTTAATTCCGAATCGGCCGTGAAAGTTCTCGAAGTGTATGGCCATAAGAATGGGTTAACGATAAAATACTGCATCAATGGCAAGAGGGCCAAGTATAAAGAAGTTTTGGCCGACTTTGCTCGCGGTGAGGAATACTACCAGCAACTAAAGAAAGAACTCGATGAAATATGAGCAGATTTGGAGAAACAACCTTTCGGTACATAATGCGCAAGTCTGGCCGTAAGCCTACTTGTTGTCAATGCGCCAAGTGTCAATCACAATGCCATACTCCTTGCCTTGGGACACCTGAGGATATAGTGAAGTTAATCGAAGCTGGATACAAGGATCGTCTATCACCTACTGAATGGGCCGTGGGAATGATAACGGGGGTATGTTCCGAACCGGTGTATATGATACAAGCCAACATTGAAAACGGCTATTGTACATTCTTTCGCGATGGCAAGTGTGAACTCCACGACAAAGGACTTAAGCCGACTGAGGGTAAACTATCCCATCACTCCATCAAAATCGACAATTTCAACCCCAAAAAGTCCCTTTCGTGGCTGATAGCGAAAGAGTGGCTTGATGAAAAGAGTGCCCATATCGGCAAAATCATTATATATATGCAGAAATGATGATTTTCACGCCTTAATATTGCGTATTTGATAAATTTTGCGTAATTTTGGGCATTGCAAATAAGATACATTTAATCAAAAATCAACCCATATGAACCCTACATCAGAGGAGATTAAGGCCTGCGCCGAAAAACTCCACCAAGCACAGAAAGAGAATTACCCATGGTGTTTCATCGAAGATGACATCGTGGAACAATACGTTAAGCAAAAATGGAATCGGAAAGACTGTCTTACAGCGGACTGTCTGTATGATTATGCTTTATCCCAGGGCCTTTGTGAAGTTGAAGAATGATATTCTCTGAATTCTACGAACCTCCCTTTTGGACTGACGGAGTTTTTATCTGGAGCAACAATGGCAATATGTCCTTAATGGCAAACCAGCTCTCCGAACGCTCTGATTCAATACTCCAACGCACATGTGAGATCTTAAATGGAACTGAAAAACCACAGAAAGTTCCTGCTCTCGAGTATAGAGGCCCAGATATACTTCTCAACGGGAGTGTATTCCTTACGGTCAGAGGTTTGGGTACGTTGACGGGGGCATTTGGACTTTCACTTGATGCAGCAAACAAGGTTCAAGACGAGTTTGGAGCGTGGGTTATTCAAAAACTCAAAGGCTTATGATACAGCTTTCCAATACTGATGCAGAAAGAGTATGCCGTCACTTGAGTGAAATATTCCAATCGAGGAAGGCTAAACGCGACGGAGGCTTGAGAGAGATAAACGAAACAAGAATGCTCGGTTTATTACTGGAGAAAATCAACAAGAAACTAAATAAAGAATGCCCTAACCGGCAAGAAATCAATGTCAAATAGAAGTAAAGACAGCCTACGATCCAGCGTGATAGACGAGCTCATCACTGCTGATAATTGGTTTACCATAGTCCGAGATGAGGAAAAGGTTAAACTATTTTCCTGCACCACTCCACAAATCCTCAAGTCGTCCATCGTAACCCTGATGCTTCAGGAGGAGCAATATGCCTCTCTTTTTGTAGATGCCGTCGGTGAGTATGTCAAACGACAGCGTTCAATAGATCTTCTCAGAATATCTAAAAACTAAATGCAATGAGTTTCAAAGGGAAAGCAATTTATAATCCCACCGGCAAAGCCGCAGAATACGCTCCGTGGGCCTGCAATTTTTACAATGGCTGCTCGAATGATTGCAACTATTGTTATTGCAAGCGTGGTGTAATGAGCCATGTCTGGAGTCCGGCACCGACATTAAAGAAGTGCTTCAAAGATGAGGAACACGCTACAGATGTATTTATTGCGGAGATGGAAAAGAATATCGACCAACTCAAGGAGCATGGGCTGTTCTTTTCATTTACCACTGATCCTATGCTACCTGAAACGTTGGATTTTCATATGAACGCGATCTGCTTAGCCATAAACCATAATGTACCCGTACAAATCCTTACAAAAAGAGCGGATTTCCTACATTATTGGCTGTTTGATGAAAACCAAATCATTCATCCCGAAAAGAAGAAACTTATCGCTGTAGGGTTCACACTTACTGGTTGCGATGAGTATGAGCCTAAAGCATCGCTCAATGTTGACCGGGTAAAGGCAATGCTTGAGTTGCATAAGCGAGGATTTAAGACATTCGCAAGCATAGAACCGGTAATATCAGTGCAGGCATCTTATGCAATGATCAATGCCGTGTCAGGTTGGTGTGATCTCATCAAAGTTGGTTTGTTGAGTGGTGGAAAACGAACCTACAAGCCCGGCGAGATTCAATTCCTCTTTGAAATGCTGAAAGCCGATACTCGTGGAAGTAAATTCTACATCAAGGACAGCATGGTGGAATATCTCAATCTTGACCGTGAAAAGTTACCAACACATTTCGTAAACCAGGATTATAACATTTTCAAATAATGAAAAGAAAACCCAAAATACAGATACGGTTCGGCAAGATTCTTGCGGCCGTGCAGTCATTCATATTCTCGCCATTCCTGATGTTCTTTGTATTTCTTGGAACAATCAGCAATGGTGTTCTGACCGGCTGGGAAAGATACCGGCACTGGCTGTGCAATAAAATAGACAATCCTAAAAAGAAATAACCATGGAAAAGATAGTCCAACTCCGAGAGTACGAATATAATACTCTTAAGAAGCGAGCCGATATGAACCAGGCTGCCATCGATAAGGCTATGGAGCAGGAAATAAAGAAATCCTGCAACATTACGATTGAACTCGAAATGAATGTTGGCCGGGATTGGAACGATGTATTCTCCGTCAAACCCTATGTCGATGTATCGTCGGGAAGTTACAATCCTTATAACTCTATCGAGCCACCGAAAGTCCTCTCTTATGAGGCCTGTAAAAAACTTGCTGTACGCATACAACGCTGGATGACAGAAACTGTGGAAAAACGCTATGGTTTCAGCATAGAGCAGGTAAATAAATACCGCCGCGCTAACGAGAACCGATGGAAGTGGAACACCCTCTTCCTGATTCTATCACTATCTGGGTGGCTTGTAGCCCTCTTTATGATTTTCAAGTAATGGCTCAGATCATCGAAAACCCAGCCGGGTTCAAGGTCATAGAGATAACAAAAAGCGAACTTGTAGGCAAACTCGGCCACATGGGCGCAGTGGGTATTTGTGACTACTGTTCAGCGGCGCCTACGAATGGATTCTATGTGGCTGTTCTGGATCAATGGTATTGCCCGGAATGTTACAACCGATTCATACAAGAGAATCAACCAGATCCAGATGACGATTGGTTTGAGAACATTCGCTTTGCTTGGTTCAAAAAACTATTCAATCTATAACACAAAAAAAGAGATGAGCAGATTTACACGTTGGCGTAGCCGACAAATAGCAAAGCAGTTCCTCGACTCATTTCAACCACTGGGAACAGTAGTCGATTGGAGTGATGAAGCAAGAAAAACGGGAGTTGCTGAATTTCAGAAAATGCAAATAATGATAGCTCCCAAAGTAAGTGAACGAATAATTCATACAGCCTTGGGTGGCTTGGTAAAACCCAAAAATAACAAATGAAACAGTACACAGGAACAAAGACGGTCAAGGCAGTGCCTATGACTTATGGAGAGGCACATGAGCGTGGCCTTATCCGCGAAAACGCCTATGTTGAGGAATACAACGACAACAAAGGCTATCACGTAATTTATCCTGACGGCTACGAGTCATGGTCGCCGGCCGAAGTGTTTGAGGACGCTTACAAGTTGTCTGAAACACCACTCGATCGCCTCAATATTGAGATTGCCGACCTCAAGCAAAAGGCAGATAAGCTCGGGGCCTTCATCTTCAATAAAAACGACGGCAAAGACTTTAAGGCTCTACCACTCGGTACACGCGCTTTCCTTATCGCACAGTTCAATACGATGTGCGCATACCTCAACCTTGCAGCTCTCCGACAGTCGTGTATGGAGGGTAACGAGGAGTGCCGACCCTCCGGCCTCTCATTCGAGCAAATCCTACCCATGCTCCGCGAAGGCTTTTCTATCCGCCGCGCAGGATGGAACGGCAAAGGACTCATGGTGTTCAAGCAAGTGCCGGCCCACATCACTTCGGAGATTATTCCGAAAATGCAGTCACTCCCTGATGAGGCCAAGCGTCTTGTCCTTGCAAGTGGCGACCACATCGACTACGTTGCTCAGTGCTTAATCTTCAATCCCACTACCGGCGAAGCAAACTCCTGGGTGCCATCAATTTCAGATGTGTTTGCCACAGACTGGGAGCTTGTGATGTAAAAATGTCGAAACCCCTCTGTACAGCGGCTCACTGTCTAATCTATCGCCTGCGGAAGAAAGGAATACGTGTAAACACCAAAGAGCGCGTAATCTTTCTCCCGTATGGCGAGAAGATTAGTGATTACGTGCAGATAGAACGCTTACATAAGGAGTTCTATCTGAATGTGCAGTACATAATAACATAGAAATGCAAAACGAGAAACTATTCTTCTCCCGGTTCGTGTATAATGGGGAGTTTATAAATAGGGCTTGCCTGAAAAAGCCGTTTGAGCGTAACGGTTTTGTTTACGCTTCGGATGCAAGAATTATGGTTCGTGTCGAGAAAAGTCTTTGCGAAGAGTCTTACGATCCTCAAGGCGGCCCGAAAAGTCTGCCATCTTTTCCGGCGCCGGAGAGTAATTACAAACTTGACTTAAAGGAACTCATCGAAATATTAAAGAGCATACCCAGATGTGAAACAGTTGCTGTTTCAGGCAAAGAAGCAGAATGTGATGAGTGTGAGGGCGACGGACGTGTAGAATGGACTTATGAGGACTCCAATGGTGAAGAGCATTATGACTACTTTGATTGCCCTATCTGTGACGGCAAAGGAAAAGTCAAAACCAAAGAAATCGAGCGTGAAGAACGTGCCATTGCGATTAACGGAACTTCATTTAACGCTGGATTGCTTCAGAAAATTGCTGAGGCCATGAATGATATTGGACTGCCTTATGGCGTAATCACATATCAGGCCAAAAATTCACAACCTATGCTGATTCAGCTTCAGGAAGGTATTGAAGTCATCATCATGCCGTGTATTGGCATAGAGCCGTGTAGAGAGTTGCACTTGAAGCAAGCCAATGAAGAATAGTTATGATCCTGCATCGTTTTTGCTCCAAAGAGGAATTTGAAGCCTATCAGCGTGGCGAGGTTCTTGTCAATGAAACGAACCATAGCCTTCATAGGGGATATGCTTCGACTTCGATAGGCTTTTGCTTTTTTGTAGAAGACCCGGACGAGGCTATTCACATATTGTCTGGTATAGTTGACCTTGACTATTGCATCAAAGTGGAGGTAGATGAATCCTTTGTAGCGAAATCTACGGGTAGATATGGAAATCGCCAACTTAATGCGGTGGAAATAAGGCAAGAGTATTGCACAACTAAATACGACAACAAGCGGTTCCGTTTGATTGAGGCTACAAACAAGTATTCAACTTATGCTCCGAACCACCGCGACCTAAAAAAGATGTTTCCATTCTTGTTTGTCTAAACCCCTCGAATTCGGGGGAATTAAAAAAATAACAACCTGATTTACAACTATGGCTAAAAACCAGAAATGGACTCAAGATGAGATCGATGAACTTCGCCGGTTGAGATCTCTTGGAATGGAGTGGAGCGAAATAGCGATAAGACTTGGTCGCACACGTAAAGCCGTAGAGCATAAAATCTACAATAAACCGATAAGAAAGGTCGCAACGCGCGGTCGGCAATTAACCGAAAAAGAGTTGGCTTGGGTTATCCGCCATTACAAACACACAAAGAACGATGTGATAATGGAGAGATTCAGGATTAGCCATTCTTCGTTGCATAGGATAGCGAGGGAGCATGGATTAACCAAATCTCGACAGTTTATGAAGAAAACCCAAGATGAAGCACAGGTGGCCGCAGCCGAAAGTCATCGTAGAAATGGCACCTATCCCCCAAAAGGTTTTAGAATTCCAGGAAGCGAGAATAACGGCTTCAAAAAAGGACAAAGCAATAAGGATCGCCTATCTCCCAAAAGATATGCTGAAATGCAGGAAAAACGGCGCGCCTCCTGGCGCGAAACTTATGATCGAGATAAGAGAAGAACTCTTTCGTGGGGTTTTGAACAGCGCACTAAATTCCGCTTTGTAAAACAGAGCAAAAGTAAACTGTGCTATCGCTACAATCTTCGCAAGAAAGGATATATCGAATCTCCGGAAGACCACAATCTTTATTTCTATCCATCAGAGGAAATGCGCCGTCCAATTATGGAGAGCCACGCAACTAAGTATGGAATAAGATTTAAACAATTAAGCAATCCAAAACTATGAGCAAAACAAAATCACTTCACTACGATATGTGCTGTGAAGCCGCTAAAATACTTCATAGGAGTGGTCTTGATGGCACCAACCCGCACAAATATGTTGCGGTGGAACTGATTACATACGGACGAGAAGACGCTGATGTATGGGGCACAAATGGTGCTGCCACCACACTCGTTGAGGTTAAAACCTCCCGTGCAGATTTCCTAAAAGACCGAGAGAAACAACATCGTAAAGATCCAATTTCTGGAATGGGTAATTTCAGATGGTACTATGCTCTCGAAGGTATCATAAAGGAAGCCGAATTGCCGGAAAACTGGGGATTGGTGGAAGCCGATGAATCAGGTAAGATGGTGCGACTTGTACGCATCGCCTCTTATCAGGAAAGCACCTCCTTGTCATCAATATCAATTCTTTGCTCTATAATGCGCCGGGAAGGAATAAGGGGCCAAGTATTCAACTATAGAAAGAAAAAGCTGTAATGATACCTGACGGAAACGGTATTGTCGAGATTGCTGTTAATAAGCAAGTCAAGGAACGAGGGTTTAACTGTATGCAGTTGATTCGCTTCCTTACGGATAAGGGTGTGAAGGATTGGAACAAATGGCACGAAGCTCATTTATTGGCCGCCAGTGGGCAGTGTGAGTTTGCGGTTGTTTGCCCTGTGTATGCGAGAACCAATAAGAATCGGCCTATTCAACTTAAACTATTCTGAAATGAGTAAAAAGAACCAAATTCATCCATTACGAGTCTTGAGCGTGATATTCACACTCTGTGTATGTCTGCTCATTGGAGGCTGCTCAAGCTCCAAAGCAATCCCCAATCAAGACCGTACCGAGCTTAGTTATAGGCTCCCGGCTATACACAAACATACACACGAACAGTTATTGCGCAAGCAGAAGCAATTATTTGAAGAAAGCAAGCAATGAAAGCGTTGACAGTAAAGCAACCTTGGGCCGGTTTAATTATAGCCGGAGGCAAGGATATTGAGAACCGCACATGGAGAACGTCGTACCGGGGAAGAGTGTTAATTCACGCAGCGAAAACGCCGGTGCCTTATGCCGAGATACGGGATTGTTACCCTCTTCCAGTAGCACGTACCGCGCTTCTCTATAATTCCAGTAATAGAGCCTTATATCCCACTTCAGCGATTATAGGAAGTGTGGAAATAGTCGATTGTGTTCAAAACCACCCATCGGAGTGGGCCGAGAAAGGTGTATGGAATTGGGTTCTTGCCAATCCCATTAAGTTTGAAAAACCAATAGAAAATGTAAAGGGCAAACTCTCTTTGTGGGAGTATTGCGAAGATATACAGTAACAACAGCCGACACACCCCGCAGCAAATGGTACGTTCGCACTTGACCTGGAGATACCGCCACATCGCATAGACAGGAACCAGAGCCTATCGCATAAGTTACCACTACCCCGGCGGTTCAGCACGAGATGCACATGGGGTTTCGACGGCCGCGAAAAGCGAAACGGCGGGACATCGGCTTTTAATAGCATACCAAACATGAAATCTAAATTCTCTGTTCTACGCTCTATACGACGAAAGGAGTTCAATGCTGAGAACTATTTTACAAAACCATTTACTTTTAAAGGCAAACAAAAGTCAGTTTATGAGAATGCGAATTTATCGATATTCGTGAACGAATCATGTAATGCAGACTGTCGGTTCTGTGTAGATCAGTTGAGATTTGAGGGTAAAGGCAAGACTTTTATCAAAGAGCGTATCGCTGATGACGAAGAATACTTTACAAGATTAGAGGAGGTGTTATCTACGCTTCGCCCTCTCAACCCGTCAATATCCATCACTGGTGGGGAGCCAACTAAATCCCATCGACTACCGCGTATCTTAAAACTTGTTTCCAAATACAACTTCCGAAAGCGAGTAATCACTACTAATGGAAGTGGATTACTCGATATTGTTGATGGGAAACGCATAATAGACCATATTGTTGAAAATGGGTTTCATCATATGAATATTTCCAAAACGCATTATCTTGAGAATGTGAATGCGAATATCATGAAATTCAGCAACAACTACTTCTGCAATGAGCAGATGCGCGAAGTTGTAAAAGTAGCCTTGTCTGGAAATGTTAGGCCACGCCTAAGTTGCCTTCTTCTGAAAAGTGGAATCAGTAGCATTGAGGCAATGATGCGTTATTTGGATTACTATGGAGAAATGGGGGTGGATAATATAATATTCCGGGAAACAATGGACTACGATAAGTCTGTAATGCATAACATCCCGAAGTTACGTTTTCTTGAAGAACAAAAGATTAAGTTGGATGACATCTGGAGCGAGATTGACCTCTTGCAGCATATTTTCCGACCTATAACTCAGGTGTTGGGATATTACTACTATTGCGAGGTTTACAAGTATAAGAATATTGATGTCGTAATGGAAAGCGCAGACCTTTCCGCCATCGATCCACAAAAAGAAAAGACTCCAAATACAGTTTTTGAAATGGTTTTTCATCTTAATGGAAACCTATGCGGGTCTTGGCTCGAAGATGAAGATATTCTTTTGCCTTACGAATGTAGTGGCAGGCAGCTCAGTTATTCAACCAGAATAATTTAATAAACCCCACAATAGACGAAAAGAACATAATGTGTAATTGTAAGAATGTAGAACTCGGTTCTTTCGACAACCAGATTGAGATATACCATCAAGCACTCGGAAGAAAGATATGGGTAGATACCTGCATCGCCGAAGAAGTTATCGAGCTACTTAGCAATGGCGTGAAAACCACCGGTAGTTGCTGCGGCCACAACAAGACAATTCCATCAATAGTCGTGGCTCCAGAATCAATCCCATTGATGGAGGCTATGGGTTACAAACACTGGTTCAATCCATGTGTGCCAAGAGGAAAGTATTCTCGCACATTCTTCTATGCCAAAAGCGTAAAATGTCCGTGGTGGATAAAACTCCAAAAGATATGGCTTCCGTGGATATGGGTCCATATCATCAAGTTGCCGGAACCATAAACAAAGAAAGTGAGCGGGCCCTCACGGGTTAACTCACTTAAATGCAAATAAGATATTTAATCAAAAACCCGCAGACCCTTCCAAGAGGAGGGTAAGGGACTCTAAACTAAATATCAATAGTGCAAAGATAGCAAAAAAAGCCCAAATAATCATCATTTTAAGTGTGAAAAATCACCAAAAGCGCAATTCTCAATCTCATCAACTAATCATATTGATTATTTTATTGGTAAATTCTTGGCTAATCTACGCATTTTGATTATCTTTGCGCTTAGAAAACTATCAATATCACAATGGATAAAAAAGACATACGAAAACTTAAACCCAATCCTGACAATCCTCGTACCATGAGCGAGTTTATGGAGGGAAAGCTGATCGAGAGTCTGCTCGTATTTCCGAAGATGCTCGAACTGCGCCCCATTCTCGTGAACCAAGAAGACGTGATTGTTGGCGGCAACGGTCGCGTCCAGTGCTTGAACAAAATTCTTGAACTCGATGACAATGAGATAGAGGATTACATGTTCAACCAGAAGAAATTCCGTATGGCTTCGGACGAGGAGAAAACTGCACTTCTCGCTTTCTGGGCCAAATGGAAGAAAAAACCAACAGTATTCGTTCGCATACTCGACAATGTTTCAGCCGAGGAAGAGAAGGAAATTCTCGTCAAAGATAACCTACATTACGGAGAAGATGACATCGAAATCATGAAACGCCATTTCGAGCGTGAGGCCATTGGCGACTATCTCGGTTATGTGGCGTGGAACTTGTACGACTACGATGACAAGATCAACGACAAAAATCTCGACCTGACAAAGACCTACCCGGAAAAGTTCAAATGCGGATATGTGGAATGTCAGATGACCGACCAGGAGTTTAAGGGCTTATGCGCGCGTCTTGACGAATATTTACAGGAACACGACGGCATCAGTGACGGATTTTTAACAGAATTACTTCTCGGCAAATGAAAAAGGACATCAAAGAGCTAATTATAAACCCCATCAATCCCAGAAAGATTGTAGTGGGGCAAAAGCGCCGTCTTCAGCAGAGCATTATGCTCTTCCCGAAGATGCTCTATTACCGCGACATCATCGTAAACAAAGACAATGTAGTGCTTGCCGGCAACCAGCGTACCACTATCCTCAAGGAAATCCTGACAACCACTCCAATGGATTGGATGGTAATTCTTCAGGAAAACGAAAAGTGGCTCGGGATGACCGAGAAACAGCGTGACGCCGTAATCGACTACTGGAAAGAATGGATTGAGAATCCTATCATCGACGTAACCGTGGCGGATTTGTCTGAAGACGAGGAAAAGGAACTGATTATCAAAGATAACAATGAGTTTGGTGAGTTCGACTACACCAAATTACAGCAGATTTACGATGAAATCAATCTCGTGAACTTCGGCTTCGATGAAAATCTGTTCTACAATCCTGATGAAGATGACACAGTGATGACGAAGATTAAGGGTTCCACTCCGAAGAAGATAAACATGCTGACTTTCGGCAAGAATGTCGTGTCGGTAACAAAGGAAGAGTACGAAGCCCTTGTAAGTCGATACAACGACTATGTGGATCAGACCGGTGTCAACTTCGGTTTCGTCAAGAGCCTTCTGGAAGACTCCGCGCCCATCGATCAGGATGGTGGAGAAGATTCAGACACGGTATTTGAAATGCCTGAATAAACAAACTGTTAAACCCAATAACCCGCAAACACATGGATTACGTAAAATTCGCCGACATTAGGCCGGCATCTTACAACCCTCGAAAAATCACGGACAATGCCTTCGTGGAATTGCAGGGCAGTCTAAAGACGCTCGGCTTTATTCTCCCGATCATCGTAAACCGTGACAACATGACAATCGTCGCCGGCCACCAGCGAACAAAGGCGGCAATGGCTGTAGGACTTGAAGAAGCGCCCGTATATTTCATCAGTGGTGTTGACATCGAGTCCGAAATTCTGTTCAACCAAGTCCACAACGGCGTGGAACTGGAACCCGCAGAACTCAGCATTTGCAAGAAGCCTCGCGAAGTCGGCAAATTCTATGACAATGTTCCGGCGGAAGATTTCGACATCAAGGACGCCAATGCCTCAATCGTGAAGGACATCTGCCGACTTATCGTGAAATTCGGCGATGCATTGTGTGCCATTGTATGCGGCGATGAAGTCGTATTCGGCAACAACTATATCAAGGCTGCCGCAACACTGGGATATCCGGTGCATTGCTACTTCCTCGAAGGTGGAAAGCGTGGCATCTTCGACTACTACTTCAAGAAAGACTACGGAGTCTTCAACTACGACCATATCGAGCGCGCCGACTTCATGCAGGGCAGAGCGCAGCCCCCTCGCCACAAGGGCATCGACTGGTCCGTCCTCTACCGCGAAGTAGTTCCTAACCTCGAAAAAGAGGACAAGCGCAAAGTCAAGATCCTTGACTTCGGTTGTGGCAAGGCAATGTTCATCAACAAACTTCGCCGAGAATTGGGCTATCGTTACGCCATCGGTCTTGAGTTCTTCAATCATAACCTGAAAGGCATATCAATAGCAAAGGGCCACGAAATGATTGACGCGTTCATATCATACATCAAAGAGAACGGAATACACGACGGTGGCGTATTTGACTACACCATCTGTGATGCAGTGCTCAACTCAGTCAATACTCAGGCTGCCGAGGACGCTGTTCTTATCTGCCTCAATCTATTCACTAAAATGGGTGGCAAGGTATTCGTTTCCGGGCGTTCCAAGGAAGTCGCTCTGAAACAGTACGAAGCCAAGCGCAACACTGTTGACTGCACGACAACAGTCCAGTTCTTCGACGAGAACGGTCTTACAGCCTTCATGCAGGAGGGGCAGTGGTTCTTCCAGAAGTTCCTCACGAAAGAGCAAGTTCAGGCGATGTTCGAGCGTTTCGGCTTCGAGCCTTTTATGCAATACAACAAGTCCGGCTATTGGGGCTGGGGTGCGTACAAGGTACGCGAACTCTCTCGTCAGGAATACATTGACGCAATCAATCTGGAGTTCAACCTGAATCTCCCGAACAATCAGTCTTACAACCGACAAGGGGACATTCTTCCGCTGTTTGGGCTGATCGACTAAGGTGCTGAAAATTTGCAAATTTGATGATGGCTTAACCCCTCTAAAATTTGCATAATTGATTAAATTTCAGTATCTTTGTAATTGCAAATAAGATATTTAATCAACGACTCAAATGGTAGAAATAGAATACTGTGAGCTTCGCAATACCTACAAAATACTATGGTTGCGATACGTATATGGTGTTGACCTCAACACCCACTGCATGAAATCCCTACGCGGTCACAATGACAAGCGGGTTCGGGGATTTATGCGTTCACTTCCCCCAAATCTTGAACTTGAAGAAAGCCGATTCTACTATCTCTGTGGAGTCGATGTGAACTTTGATTGGAACAAGAATCTCCATGTGGCTTTCGTTCGCAGTGTCGGCCGTCAGATTATCATTGACAACGAATTTGTCAAGCTGAAAATCAATAATGCGCGGCAGATTTTCATTGACACGAAATACATCAATTGGAGGCTCCCTCAATCAAGAAACCGGCTCTTCAACACTTGCCGAAATTGGCAATTCGCTAATATGCTTGCATCGCTCCCCGACGTGCCGCAGACACCCACCCAACAGCAATTCGGATTATTTGACGAACCCGACAAGTAAAATATGCGAAAACCATCTTTTGACGAGTTTGAGGACGCAATCAGGAAGACCGGCGGCAATCTCTCTCAAACCGCCGGTCTGCTCGGCGTAACCCGGCAGACAATTCACAACTGGATACGTGAGGACGAACAGTTTAAAGCTGTCGTGCAGGACTCCCGAAAGAAACTGTTCGACCAGTGCCTTGATGCTGCCCGCATTGTTGCACTCGGCGTTCCTCATGTCGACCCGTCCACAGGACACATTATCGGTTGGAAAGAGAAACCAGACGGACAGATGCTTCGGTATCTGCTGTCAACGCTTGGCCGCGATGAAGGTTTTGGCGAGTCTGTCAATGTCAATCTTGAGAACCCAATGCCAACAGTCATCAATATTGTGCGCGACCCCGATGTAAAGCGAGATTAAACCGCCGTGATTGAGATATTCCTCATAGAGAAAGAGAAGGAGGGCTATTATGAATTGAATTTCTATAATAGCCCTGCTTTGGCATACTATATTCAGAAGATACCGTCGGCGAGGTTCATAATGCGCGATAGGTGTTGGAGAGTTGATCTTCAGCATCGCCGGTTCTTGAAAGAATTCTGCGAATATGCTGTTAAGCGCGGTCTTGCCTCTGGAGTCCATCGAGTAGATGACCGTTCCGAAATTCTTGGCTTCCCGGAACGCATGCCGGACTTGCAGTACCCAATCACTCACTTGAAATTGCCTCCCTTTGACTACCAACGCCAGGGGATTCAATACATGATTGAGCATAAGCGGTGTTTCAATGGCGATGATATGGGCCTCGGTAAGACTATGCAGAGTATCGCTGCTGTTTCGATTGCCAGGGCATATCCTTGTCTTGTCGTAGCTCCTGCTACAATGAAAGTGACATGGCAAAGAGAGTTCCAGCGATTCATAGGCAAGCAGGCCATCATACTTTCCGATGCGAATAAGGATAACTGGCATAAGCACTTTGAAACCGGCACCTGCAACGTGTTCATCACGAACTATGAAAGCGTCAAGAAGTATTTTGTAAGCCGTGTACGAGGAAGAACCACTGTCAAGAACATTGTCCTTGATAAGAGAGCCGGAATGTTCAAGTCGGTTATCATCGACGAATCCCACCGCTGCTGCAACACTACTGCCCTTTGGAGCATATACCTCGAAGCAATATGCGCCAACAAGGAATACATATGGTTGCTAACTGGAACGCCTCTTGTCACCAGCAATGAGGATCTGATACAGCAACTCCGTATCATGCGACGCATAGATGATTTCGGGGGCGCGGCCAGATTCCGAGAGAGATACTGCCAAGGCACGGATAAATCCTCGAATCTATACGAGCTTCATTACCGCCTATGGCAATCGTGCTATTTCCGCAGGGATAAAAGTCTTGCTTTGAAAGACCTCCCGGAGAAAACCCGCCAGTATCTCACAGTGGATATTGATAACCGGCAGGAATACGAATTTGCAGAGAATGATCTTATCCGCTATCTGATGGAATATGAATCTGCCTCGGACTCTAAACTCCGAAGCGCTGCAAGGGCCACGGCCATGGTACAGATTAACCACCTCCGGCAAATCTCGGCACGCGGAAAAATGAAAGAGGCTATCAGCTTCATTCACGATGTCATTGATGGCGGCGATAAACTCATTGTCTTCGCTTTTCACAAAACGGTCATAGCGGGCATAATGAAAGCGTTCCCCGGCACGGTAACAGTAACCGGCTCCGACTCGCAGGAGAAAAAGCAAGCGGCTATCGACAAGTTCCAAAATAACCCCGATTGTAGGCTCATAGCCCTCAATTACAAGTCAGGAGGGGTCGGCATCACTCTCACGGCTGCTTCCCGCACTCTGTTTATTGAGTTCCCGTGGACTGCATCGGATTGTGAACAGGCTGAGTGCCGTGCGCATCGTAATGGGCAAAAGAACGCTGTCAACTGCTACTATCTCCTTGCGCGCAATACTATCGACGAGAGAATCCTTGAGATTATCCAAAAAGAACGTGATGACTCCAGCGTCGTAACCGGCGCCGATAATAACATAGAAGAACGTATTGTGGATATGGCTCTTCGGCATTACAAAGACAAACATAAAATTTGAAAATATGGCAACAGTTAGAGAGAAGATATTTCTCCGCATGAAAGAACTTAATGTGAAGCAGGTTGAACTCAGCGACAAGGTTGGCATAAAGACTCAGAATCTTTCGGCCTACCTGAAGGGCAACCGAACTATCCCCTTCGATGTGCTTGAGAAAATCTGTATGGTGCTTGGCCTGACTCTGGGCAACACCGATGAAGTTTACAAATCACCTAAAACCACCGACAATGTTTAGAGAGAAGATAAAAGGTAAAATGAATGAGGCCGGTATCTCTGTGAAAGACCTTGCCTCCAAGACGAAGATAAACCCCAGCACTATCTCGTCATTTCTTGTCGGCAACCGCGCCATCAGCAATGAGAATCTTGACACGATTCTTGATGCTCTTGAACTCACGCTTGTGCCTAAATCCAAGTTCGTCTATCAGGGCGAAAAGCCCCAGATTTGTATCTAACATTTGAAAAGGGACC
>BLLX01000026.1 GCA_011959405.1 Muribaculaceae bacterium | reverse complement strand
GCTGCATCTAACATTTGAAAAGGGACCCAGGTACAGCATTTGAAAAGGGCCCCACCCCATGGGTAAGTTCAACCGGATATCGTTGATTAGAAAGAACGACATCAACGATACCACAAAATGTTACACATGGAGGAAAAAACATCCATTATTCTGTCTCATCGCCGCGAGGGGATGAGCATCCGCGAGATAGCGCGCCGCAACGGCATGAGCCGCAAGACCGTGCGCAAGTATCTGCGCGAGTTCGAGAGAGAGACCGGCCCGTCACCGACAGACCGGGAGGTAGACGATTATCTGCTGACCAAGCCAAAGTATGACAGCAGCGGCCGCGTAAGACGTGTGATGACCGATGAGGTACGCCGCCGCATCGACGGTTTTATCGCCCGCAACCGTGAGAACGTCGCTGCCGGGCTGCACAAGCAACAGATGCGCAAGCTCGATATGTGGAGACGTCTTCAGGACGAAGGTGTGCGTATCGCCTATTCCACAGTATGTCAGTATGTCCGTGCGCTGGAGTCAGTTCCGAAGACTCCGGAGAAGACCGAAAGGGCATATATCCGTCAGGATTATGAGCCTGGATTCCGTTGCGAGTTCGACTGGGGCGTGCTTACCCTGTGGATCGGCGGCGTGAGGACTCGCCTTCACATGGCGGTGTTCACCCTTGACCACAGCAATCTGCGCAAGGCGTATCTGTTCTCGCGTGAGGATACTCTGGCGCTGATGGAGGCCCATCGCAACTGCTATCGGGAGTTGGGCGGGACTCCGCGCGTGATGGCCTATGACAACATGCGTACGGCCGTCAAGAAATTTCTCGGGCGCGACCGCGAGCACACCGACGCGCTGCTGCGCATGGAAGTGCACTACTGTTTCACACCACATTTCTGTAACCCTCGTTCGGGATGGGAGAAAGGTAAGGTGGAACGTTCGGTGGAATATATCCGCCGCCGTGCATTCTCGTTCGAGGTTCGTTTTGACTCACTGGATGCTGCGCAGATACATCTGGCGAAAGTCTGCGACAGACTCAACTCCGAAGCCTCCAACATGTCGGCTGAAGAAAAGCGCCTGCGCATACAGGCGGATCTGGCGGCGCTCAGGCCGTTGGATCACGGAGACATAGGCTGCTTTGAGCAACGGCTGCACCGCGTGGGAAAATATTCAACGATAACCGTTGACGGCGTGCATTACTCTGTGCCCGACCGTCTGGTGGGCTCGCAGGTGGCGGTAAAGTTGTATTCCGAGCGCATCGTGGTGCTTTACGGACGCGACAAGGTGGCCACTCATGCCCGAAGCCGGCGCTCCGGCGACTGGGTCATCGACCTGATGCATTATCTGGGTACATTCCTGCGCAAACCGGCCGCTCTGGGGCGGTCTGTGGCTCTGCAACAGGTACATCCGTCAGTAGCCGCGCTTTACCGCGAACACTTCCGCGATTGCCCGCGAAACTTCATAGAACTGCTTGTGTTCACCCGCGACAACAATCTGGCATACACTGACATCGTCCGTGCCGCCACAAGTCTTTCGTCCCGCGGGCTCCAGCGCCTCTCATCTGAACAGATACAGGCTCAGATGATCTCGGCGGAAGGACATATGCAGTCAACCGCCGATATCGCGGCAACGAACGTTCCCGACCCGCAACAGGCTGAAATAGAAAGTTCGGCAAGCCATACCCTTGACATGCTTTCATCATTTATGGAATATACCCGTGCATCGCAGGCAGACTGAATACCCCCCCCAAAAAAAAACAACCAATACACTGAATGACAATGACAGACATACATGAAACAGACCGTGACGGACTGCGGGAGCTCATTCGCTCATGCGCTTTCGACCTTAAACTCCCGCTTGTGCGGCGCGACATCGACCTGCTTATACAACAGAGCGCCGACGAACAATGGAACCTATGGCAGTTTACAGCCGAACTGCTCCGGCGCGAAAAAGAGAACCGCTCTGAAAACCAGCGCCGTCACCGCATCAAAAACGCAGGGTTCCCGCAACTTCGCTATCTTAACGAAATCGACACCGACGCTCTGCCCGCCGATGCCCGGAAAGCGCTCCCGACACTCGAGACACTCGACTTCATCAAAAACGGACGCAACCTCATTCTATACGGCAATCCAGGAACAGGCAAGACACATCTGGCGACAGCTCTCGGTATCGCCGCATGTAATGCCGGACACTCGGTGCTGTTCACATCCGTACCAAGACTGCTAACGCAGATACGCGAATGCCGCAACGCTTTGACACTCCGGTCGCTGGAAAACAAGTTCGAGAGATACGACATGGTCATCTGTGATGAGTTCGGATACGTTTCCTGCGACAAGGCCGGCGCAGAGATGCTCTTCAACCATCTCTCCCTCCGCACCGACAAGAAGACGACCGTCGTCACCACCAATCTCGCCTTCAACCGCTGGAACGAGATTATTGACGACAAAGTACTGGTCACTGCAATGGTAGACCGCCTGACTCACAAGGCTATACTGCTTAACATGACAGGCAAATCCTACCGCATGAAAGAAACTCAGGAAATGATGAATCAACAAATTTAATTATATTTGCATCCCCATCCCGGGTGGTCCCATTTTCAAATGCTATCCGGGTCCCTTTTCAAATGTTAGATGCAGAGCTGGTAAATGTCGAATGGCTCTACCGCTATGTCCGTCCCAGTATTCTGAATCCGAAAACACTTGCCGACTTAGAAGCCCGGATGTTTGACGGCACCGATGAGCAGCGTGACAGCATCAAATCCGATGCTTTTACCAAAGAAGCCGATGGAATGCCATACCGTAGTTTCACACCACACGATGACTGGAAGCCGGAACCTCCGGAGCCGAAAAAGTCCAAGTCAGAGGAAGAGAAAGAAGATTCCGGAGGTTGGTTCGACTGGATAACACGCAAGACGCCACAGGAAGAAGCCGCTCTCCGCGATGTCCGCAACAATCCCAATATCCCCGAGGGGGCCAAACCGTAACCAACAGCAACGCCACCGAGAGAAGCCTGACTCGGTGGCGTTAATTTCTTGCTTTGTATCTTGTTTAGAATACATATCCAAGACCGACGCTTACACGATATTCGTGCATCTTAACATCGGTTTTAATTACATCAAGCATACCAAATGCGCCTGTTATATCTACTCGGAAGCGGTCGATAATTACAGCGGCCCGAATATCCCAAGCCAAGTCAAAGCGACGCATCAAGGTTTTATACATATTTTCTTCAAATATTTCCGTCTGATCTTCATCCACCTTAGTCCGTGCGGAAAATCCGATTATAGGTTCCGGACCCGTTGAAAGAAACAGACTGCCACGTTTGAAAATGTCAAATTTGTAACCAGCCGACAACGGTATTCGTAAACCTGTTTTCCGCACTGGCGGATCATAGGTTTTTGAAGGTTCTGATGGTGTTCCCGTCCCAATGGTAATATTATCGTAGCGGTAGTTGTCAATAAAGAAGCGAGCACCGGGTTCAAAGAAGAAATTTTTGCCAAAGAGCCACATATAATCAGCTCCGACACTTATTCCGCTGCCAGGCTTGAACATTTTGAATGAACCGTTTGCGAGTTTCCATTTTCCCGGAATGGATGTATCATAAGCTATGGTTACTGTCCAGTGATTGCGGTCGGAAGGTAAAATTTCTCCTTCAAGGTCCTGCGCATTGACGGTGGAGAGAATGGAAATAGCAATTAAAAGTGAGAGGATTATTCGTTTCATGAGTTACTTAGTGATGAATATTTTCGCGGTTTTGATTATTGTCAAAGCAAAATGGAGGTGTATTCTTTTCATAATTTGGAAACTAATACATTTAACTAACGTTCTCAACATCATTTTATTGCCACATTTAGCAATTATTCATACAGCAATTCACGCCTTTATAAGGATGTAGATGCCAAACTTGCTCATCACATTGTTGCTATATTGAAAGCCGAAGCCTTTGCCACATGAGCAATGCTCTCGCCTGACGCCGGGCTAACCTTTAGATCATTGACTAAACGGGAGATAAATCCAATCAATCAAGGATATGCTGGTACCCCCCCATATTCCCCAAGACGCCAAGCCGGAACTACATGAAGGTTACTAAATCTCAACGCCACCGAGAGAAGCAAGAGCCTCCATCGATGGCATTTTATCTACTCACCGACAATTAGTAAGTCATGCCTTTTAAGAGATGATTATAATGAGCCGTGCTCGTTATTTAATTGAATGACAGTATGCCGAGGTATCAGCGTTTGTTTTCTTATTTACAGTTTACCATTCCTGTTGAACTGTATCCTGAATGTCACAGAATCTCCGCTACGCTTGTAAGTCATGCCTTTGTACTCGACTTCTTCAAGAGAAATGGAGCCGCCAGCTGTTGCCGGAGGTCGATTAGCGATGTACTTCAAAAAGCATTTAAGCGATGCCTTCTGCTTTCCGAATTTCACGGTCATTTTTGAAATGCCCGTTGCCTCACTTTTGTCTTTCGACCACTTCATGTCATTTTGGTCAGGAAGATCCGCCTTAAAGCAGAGCCGATTGTTCCTGATTGTGTGAGCGATGACAGTATGAGAGTTTTCTCCTTCTATTTTGATTTTGTCGGTGAACGACTTATCCGCGAGAAGACTCTCTCCAGTGGAACCGACACATTCTATCTCGATGTTACAGGATTTTGAACTGACCTGCACCGGCAGGTACTCTTCCTTGCTGCAAGAAGACAACAAGAGGGCTGAGATAAGCGCAATTACGCTTATCCCTATAAAGGAATATCTCATAAAATCGATGTTTATTTTAACGACTTGAGTTAGTTTATAGGCTCATCACGGTTTAATTCACGCCAAACACTTATATTTGTTTCTAAAATCTTATTCTTGCTTTTTGCACAAATTTTTACAAAATCATTTTCTAATACGAAATCCAAGTCCGGATTTACGGGGGTTTCTCGAAAAACAAATTTAAGATGATTGTTGTCTATGAGTGACACATACCAATTCCCGTCTTCGAAGACTAAAGTGTTTATATCAACCTCGCCGGATGAAGTAACTCCATATTTGGCGCGAGAATTATCACCGATTTCTGCAAAGTATATACTGGGAGAATTGGAGCATTTTATAGTCAATTCTCCAGCAAAACGATTTGTGGTAATAGTATAACTACGAGGTACGCAAGAGGGATCAGGGGAATAGTAATCTATTTTTACGTTTTTAGGACTTGTATTCTCTATTGTCGTAAATAATAATGGAGAATCTTCTTCCTCACAACCACATAAAGTAGTAACGAGTATAATAGATAATATCAGTACAAAATACTTTTTCATCGTAGATACACTTATTTGATTGTTTTGTCGAATGTTACTGTCACTTGCTCGGCTCTGTTGGAGGGATCCAGACGCACTGTGGCGCAAGAGGATGTCACCAACAGAACCAAGATGATAGCGAGAGTCTTTACTGTCGTTTCAGTTTTGCTTTTCATTACTGATTACTGATTCTTCCAATAGAGATATTGGTTGAGTTCATGTTTTTACCACTGATTCCTTCCACATTGAATGTGTCATAGACACCCTCCGTTCCGGCGTCTTCAATTTGGGAGAAAGATATTTTCAACGTGTTGTCGTTGACTTTGGTGACAATGCAGCCAATCGTTTCGCTCTTAAACGAGCCGTCTGCATTATTGGCTTTGAAAGAGAGCGAGGTATAGTTAGTACACTTGAGCGTTATGTCGCCACTGTAATCGGGCTTTGCCACGACCTGCACCTGATTGACATAATCCGGCGCATAGACAGCGGTTATCTCTTTGTTGTCGTAGTTTGAGAACACCCAAATCAACTGGGCGGGAGCATCATCACTGCATGAGGCGAATGATAGAGCCGAAAGAATCACGGCTGCGATCAAAAAAATCCTGTTCATCTTATTTATTGTTTTGTGTTTGAATTTTATTGAGATCTATTTTAAGTGGAATTTCAAGAGTATGATATTCCTTTATTTCTACCTGAGCGCTGCCAAGGATTATGTTATCAGCATTTGCTTCAGATTCGATATATTCGGCACTTACAATGTATTTGCCGGGCTTAACGTCGGCTGCAAACATGTTTTCGTCTATTTTATCAGCATGGCGTACAATGAAGTTGCCGTTTTCATCTGTAATGAATATGGCTATCCGCGATAACTCACCTTGAAAATCCTCCAATCCGTCATACTCAAGATGGATTATCATAGTGTTAAAGACGGGATTATCGAGACCGTCAATGCCCTCGCATGATGTTAACACTGCCGACATTATGATTATGCCAATAGACATAATCAATAACTTCATTCTTTTCATCTTATGGTGTTTGATTGATTTATAGTCCTTTCAAGAAATTCTTTCAAATCTATGGTGTATTTTGCCGATGACTGCGCCGCCACAACACCGGCTCCGGTCGATACATTGCTGTATCCCCATTTGGATTCAGCAAGGCCTATGTCGGACAGGTCGCCGGTTATACCTTCATCGACATTCCATTTATACACCGCCCATTTATAGTAGCTTTCCGAAACTGTTGTAAGATAGAGTGTCATTCCACATTCAAGCAATGATTCATCGTATGTCTCATTCTTTATATTGAATGTATTGTTGGTGAAGTTCAAGTGCAGGGTGTAGGTTCTGCCCGGGAACTGCCGGTCTGTGAAAAACACGAAATCAGTGTCTTCTCCGTTGCCCATAACCGTTTCAAAGACACCCACGTGTTCCTTGAATATCGGTTCGGCATTATATTCAAACGTACCGATGGATAAAGATGGAGGACGAGATGCGCTAAGTTCACCGTAACTGTCATCGTCTCCCGATTCGCTGAACCAGTTGTATCCGAATTGATAGTAATTGTCAGTACCGGCAGAATCGTTGACATCCATCTCGATGTTCAGGTTGAAAGTGATGTCGGCAAGCATCTGATAGTGAAAGAAATCTTCATCACCTTTCCATATATTGGTGACTACCGGCGTGAATTTCACTTTACCTATCGGAGTGGCATATGGCACCGTCACTTCCGCCATTGCACTGCCGTATGTCGGACTCTCCGTCATGATGCGGATTTTATCCCCTTCTTTGGGGAGGTAGTCACTTCCCACAATCCTCTCGTTGGCAAGTATGGTAATACTTGCATCGGTCACTTCATGGTTGCTCTTGCCTTTCTCATCATTGAACATCCATGTGTGCGATACCTTGACTTCTATCGGTTCACCGGCTGTAATCAGCGAGTTCAGACATAGTACAGGCTTGGTATCTATCTCAGGACTAAAATCCTCATAGCAACCTGTCAGAAGAGTTGCCGCCAATATGGAAAGTATGTATCTTAGAATTGCCATGTGTATGAAATGGAGGGGATTATCGGTAAAAGTTTTACTTTCTGGAACACCGGACAATTGGAGTTGGTGTAAGTACGCCTTATCGCCACAGTATTCATGTGGCAGTATGCGTTGAACAGGCTGAATGTCCAATAGCCTCTTTTGTTCCTTACTGTGCATGAGAGGTCAAGGCGATGGTAGAACGGCAACTGATAGTTGTTTATCCGTGTCTTTAACGGAGATTCGTCGCCGGTATAACTGTTACCGAATTCGGGGGCATCCCACACCTGTGGGAGCAGCGTGAAACGGTTGCCGGAATGTCCGGTCCATGCAGCGTTGAGCCTCACTTTCTTGTTGATATTCCAATTGACGAGAATGTTTATAGTGTGCCTGTTGTCGAAACGTGCCGGGAATGTCAGGCCGTTGTTCTTGTCAGGGAAAGTGCGGTCAGACCAAGCGAGTGAATAGGCTATATGTCCGGTAAGTTTTCCGAACTGTTTTTCAACCTTGAAGTCAACACCTCTGGCTGTTCCTTTGCCGGAACAGAGTTGGGCGTTCCACATCTCGGTAGGGGGTTGAAGATAATACTCGTCGCGGTAATCCACAAGATTGCGCATAATCTTGTAATAACCCTCGACGGAAGCCGCAAACATCCGGTTTTCGGACTGCCAATAGACGCCGAGAGAAACCTTGTCGGCGTTTTGTGGCCTGAACTTTCCGGTAATGGGAACCCATTGATCAGTAGGCAGCGACAGATACGTCTGCGAAAGCTGATGAACATACTGGTTTGTCCGGGCGTAGGCGGCTTTGACAGCCCAATGTTCGTTTGGACGGTAGCTGAGTGACAAACGTGGCGCTATGCCGTAGTTTGTCTTGCCGTCGATGTTGAACAGCGACAGATGCAGCCCGGCATTGGCGCGGAAGCGGTCGCTTATCCTCCAGTCATCCTCAATATAGGCATTTGCCTCATTAGCTGTATATGTCCACGTAGAATCACGGGTAACAATCTGCGTGGTACCAACTGTATAATTGCGGTTTGTCCTTGCCGGAAGAAAGGAGTGTAACGTATAACCGCCACCAAAACGGACGCGGTTGGTTTCACCGGGACGCCAGTCAAAATCGGCACGGAATATCCAGTCGTTGATGTTGTTGCGTGTCTTGGTGACGGAATGTGATTCAACCGTATTCTCTCCAGTTGTCTCTTTTGAGAGCCAATCATGCGTCATACCCGAAAAATAACGGGTATAGGCAGCTGTGAACTCGGCGGACATTTCCGGCTTGAATTTATAATTCAGCCCGGTCTGCGCCACAAGATTTCCCCAATTGAAATCGGCCTTGTCATCGTCATACCAGCCGGTCTGAGGCTGTTCTTTGTCGGATGAGCCGGTCCTGAGGACATCGTTCCCGAAATATACCGATGCGAACGCGGTGGCGTTGTTTGAAAATCGGTGTGTCACTTTCGCGTTGAGGTCCATGAAAGCGTAGCGGAATCTGATTTTTTCATCATCGCTTGAGGAGTTGATTATCGCCAGCATAGGTATCGACAACACATCGAACCATGAACGGCGCAACGCCACGGAATAGGTTGTGCGTCTTCCGATCGGGCCGTCTATATTGAAAGAGCCTGATGTGAGTCCGAGTTTAGCCGAGCCGTGGTGCCCATCGGGATTGCCGTTCTTGGTACGCACATCAAGGTACGAGGACAATCGTCCGTCATATTTGGCAGGTATCGACGACTTGAAAAAGTCGATATATCTGATGGCCTCGGCGTTGAACGCAGAAAACAACCCGGCAAAGTGATTGACCTGATAGAGAGGAACATTGTCGAGCATACAGAGATTCTCGTCGGCATTTCCTCCGTGGACATTCATTCCCGCCAGACCTTCCTGACCCTCTGATATTCCCGGCTGCATCTGCAACGCCTTTATCACATCGCTTTCGCCAAACATCACCGGAGTATTGATAATCTCCTGCGCGGTAAGTTTCTTCGCGCCTATCTCGGCTGTCTCAACCGCTGGAGCCTCAAGTCGGGAGACAACGACTACCTCTTCAAGCATTTTCGGAACTGTAATGGAGGACGGGTACAATGTGACATTCTGACGCTTGGCAACTTTCTTGTCCTCTTTCTTCTTTGGCTGCCGTCTGGTCAGAATCACGTTTTTCCCTTTTATCCTGTATTCAATATCGGGACCTTTGAATATCTCCGAAAGAGTCTGTTTCAAGGATTTATCCTTGACGTTTACCGACACTTTCATGTCTTTAAGCAGTTCAGAGGAATAGACGAAGTTCATGCCAGTCTGCTCAACGATGGAACGGAACACTGTTGCCGCCGGTTGATTCACTGCCCTGATAGTAACATTCTGCGCTTGGAGAATGATTGGCAGAAGAAGCATTATTATGAATGGTATATACTTTTTCATTGATTCTTGACCGTCAGTTCCGTTCCCAATATTTCGTTGATTGTCTCCACAAGATCGGAGGCGGTTCCCTCATAGTGAAGTGAGAGCCGGTATTCTTCCGGTGATTCAGGCAACCCCGTCACCTTGACATTATACGTTTCATTGATTTTCTCAACTACCACTGTAAGCGGAGTGTTCTCAAAGTCAATTGCCTTTACCACATCTTTATCTGTTTCAATAGGTGCGGTCACCTCAGTTCCCGATGATATTGACGGAGCTGTGCTTGCTTTGTAGATGATGGCCGCCGACGCAGTGAGGACAACCGCTGCCGAGACTGCCGCAGCCACACGGTACTTTCTCCATATCGAAACGGGGCGTATGCTGAGACTGTTCCACGCCTTGTCGGTGGAGAATCTTCCCTTCTTGTATCTGTCTGCGATGAATTTAATCTCTTTGTTTTCCATAATCTTAAAAATCTATACCAACACGGAATGTGAAATAGATACTTGAGCCGTGCTTCTTGCCTACATACTGGATTTCATAGGAGTCTGGAGCGGTTTGCGTCCCCTCATAAACTTCAGAGGTATATCCGGCAATGCTCATGCCCAGTCCGAGATTCACCCCCATTTTACGACCCCAGTTGAAACGGTATCCTACCGTCGGTGAGACATAGACGCCTCCTCCGTTGGCAACATTGTAACCAATACGCAAATCGCCGAAAGGGGTGAATTTTCCGAATAAGAAATCAGCGCGTCCTTGCATAAAGACCGGGGCTATCCAACTGTCCCATTCGCCACAACGTTCCATGCCAAAGCCTGCTCCCACGAAGAATATAGGATTTATCTGATAGCCATGTGACGTGGAGAACCCTGTATAAAATGTATTGTCACGGTATGTCTCAAACGACCCGTCTATATTTATAAAACCGAACCTGTCGGAACGGACGCTGCTGCTCCAGTCCAGAAATCCGCGATACCCCTTGCCGGACTGTCTTGCCCCGGCCGTTGCCGTTGCAAGTATCATTGTCAGTATGAAAAGTATTTTCTTCATGATGTGAATATCCATTGTTCACACCTATGACCGGACAGTCCTGAAAAAGTCCTATCCAAAAAAAGAAAAATTTTTCAAAAAAATTATAGGAAGGGAAGAAAGAACGGTTTGTGTCCACTGTTCAACGCCTCGTGCAGACGACTGAAAGCCTTGGTCATCTGATTCTTGACTGTCTTTATGGATATGCCGAGTTCATCGGCTATCTCCTCGTTGGAATATCCGTCACGCTTACTCATCAGAAATATCTCCCGACATTTCTCAGGCAATTCATCTATTGCTTTCCAGATTCTCGCATCGCGGAAGGAGGTGTCAATCTCCTCTTCTCCTGCCTCCGGAATAAACTCTTCACCTACTTTCTCTTTTAGTGACGAAAGATATGAAAGGCACTCATTTCGCACGCTTCTATACATGAATGCCTTGAAATTTGATATTTCCAATCCACCCTCCAATCTTTCCCAAGTATTCATAAAAGCCTCCTGCACCATATCTTCGGCAACATCGGCGTCATCGACAATGCGGAGGGCGTACATGCCAAGCGGCAGGTACAGCTTCCGGAAGAGTATTTCAAATTCCTTGGTTGTCATTGTCAGATAATAGAATAGAAGCCTAAACTATATCAGGGTCTGCAAAGTTACTGAAAATAGGGCAGATGAGCAAGTTTGTGAAACCTGCTCTATCTGCTTTACGTGTTATATTCTTGCTTTCGTTCACATTGTTATATCTATAAGGTTAAACCAAAACCAATATAAGCAAGTTTCAAGAATATAATTTAATATATATTTAGATTTTGAGCGTGGTGACCCGGTGAAATATTGGCTGAGGTCACCACATTTTTACCGTCGGAACATAGTTAAAGTCTGTTAAAGTTTGGGGTTGCGAGGCGGTGATGTGGGGTTGAATGACGCTGAACGGATATGAATGAATTTGAAATATATACTGATTATCAACGTATTAAGTCTCCACAATAAAAGATATGCGCCTGTTGCAACATGTATAACGAGCAATATTTCAGCGCGTTAGCGTGGGCGTGGTGACTTATGTGGTGACTCGGAGGGGTGTAGTTGAATAAAAGGCCGCTAACTCATTGAGAATTAGCGGTCTTCTGTGGTGCCACCAGTATTGGGGTCTCCTAATTAAAGGAATGATAATCAACTGAATAAGGGTGATTTTTGAGGCTTCAAGAGCCTTCCTCACACCTGCGATTTTCATCGTTTTTCTGCATTTTGCGTCAGGGGCTGGCGCAGAGTGGACAATCGGGCGTTACGAATGTCTCGCCATCTTGCCTAAAACGTGTGAATGTACTCTTTTTCTAATTGCAAAGTTACTATTTTTTTGAGAAGTACCCAAATTTTCCGGCTTAAAATTTCGTATTTCCTATCTAAATAATGATGTTTTGAGAGGATTTAGATACCATATATCCCGAATTGCAAGCAGGCCTACGTTGCATTTGATGTCTAAATCTTCAATATAATTTGCGATTTAGATAGGATATATCGGAATTATTCACTACCTTTGTGCCTAAATTTCAAAGTATGCTTATAGGACGAGAAGAAGAAATATATCAGCTTGAAGAGGCGTATTCCTCTTCCGAATCTGAGTTTGTAGCCATATACGGTCGACGAAGAATTGGGAAAACGTACCTTGTAAGAGAGACTTTGCAGGGACGTTTTACTTTCTTCCATGCCGGTGTGTCAAAATTCCCCGCGAAGGGGCAGCTTAAAGCGTTTTATAATTCCTTGGTAAGTCAGGGTTACACCCCTTCCCAAATCCCCAAAAACTGGCTTGAGGCATTTCAATGTCTGTCAACATACATCCAAAACAGGAAAGAGAAAAGAAAAGTGATTTTTCTGGATGAACTGCCGTGGATGGATACGCCGAAGTCAGATTTTCTCCCGGCCTTTGAACACTTCTGGAATGGATGGGCTTCGGCAAGGAAAGATATTCTGTTAATTGTATGCGGTTCGGCAACATCATGGATTATCAAGAATATTATACATAATCACGGAGGATTACATAATCGTCTTTCCCGTAGTATCAGGTTGAAACAGTTTACGCTTAGCGAGTGTGAACGATATGCCGCTTCGCTCCATATGAAAATGACGCGACCACAGATTATAGAAGCATATATGATCTTTGGCGGTGTCCCATATTATTGGAGCAAACTTGACCACAGGTTTAGTCTGGCACAAAACATTGATCGTATGTTTTTCGCCGATAATGCAGTTTTCAAGAGTGAGTTCGATGATCTTTACGCCTCATTGTTCAAACGACCTGAACCATATCTGAAAATAATATCGGCACTTGGTAAAAAGAAAGTGGGCATGACTATCGAGGAAGTATCAGAGACCACGCACTTACCGCGAAACGGTACTTTGACAAAATATATGACAGACCTTGAAGCCTGTGGTTTCATTCGTTTATACTCATCTTATGGGAATAGAGTGAAGGGGGCCGTCTATCAACTCATAGATAATTATACGTTATGCTATTATAGATTCCTTTCATCAAAGAGAATTACAGATGAAGGGTATTGGTCAAAGATTCAGACCAGTCCGGCATACGCCAACTGGTGTGGTTTGTCATTTGAAAGGATATGTCTGCTTCATATTCGCCAGATAAAAAAGGCGTTAGGCATTAGTGGAATCTTGAGCAATGAATTCTCATGGCGCACCCCTCCGTATGCAGACCTACCCGGAGTTGAAATTGATCTATTGATTGAGCGGGCTGACAAAGTGTTCAATCTTTGCGAGATGAAATTCACAAAGAATCCATTTACAATCGACAAAAAATATTCTGCAAACCTGCAAAACAAGGTTGCGAGACTGAAAGATGTCACTAAAACAAAGAACGCCATATTTCTGACAATGATAACCGCATCAGGTCTCACATCAAACGAATATGCAGGAGATGTACAAAACACATTGACTGCTGATGACCTATTTGATTGACTCTTGTATAAAACTTCATCATAGAGTTATAACGCCCCGGAGATTCTGGGGCGTTCATTTTTTTGTTGCTGTTCACTCCTATTGAACAAAAGCATTTTATTGAACACAATGGAAGCGATGGGACGAGTTGTGGCGGTGCATTTGTTATGTCGGCATTGCCGTCAATAATGTCGGGGCAAGCCCTGACATCGTTGACCGCCATTCCGACAGCAGCGGAGGGCGACACCGCAAGATCCAACGCTAAACCTATGTCACCATACCCATCCGGGTGGTGGCGTCGGTCACGCTTATGTCCCATGCCGTGTCCTGATGCCCTCCGCAAATTATTATACACCGCCACAACTCCACCCACCGCTTGATTCCGCACCATTATCCCGAAGACAGTGACGTTCCGCTACTCTACACGCCACAGACTTCTCCTTTAGGCGCAACAAAATGTATTTCACAAAGAGATTAACATATTCGCCATTATCTTATCGCTTCTGCGCTTTGCCAAAGCAAAGAATATGCTGTCATTCGTTTTCACCGGTGCGGAGTCTTATCTCCAGTTTCATTGCAATACCAACAAACAGATTTCAATTTGCTCGGTAGGGCTAACGTGTGTGGCCCGGGATATTCTTTTGCCTTTTGGCTGAAAAATCTCCAGACACAAAATGATGTATTTGCCTTCGCAAGCTCCGGCGAATACTCATTTTGCACTCGTATTTTTCCGTCAAAGGGCGAACATCCCTCTGATGCCTCACTCGCCCTATGGGTGTCGAGCAAACTGAAACCGATGGTTGATATACAAATAAAAAAATGTCGAACGATGAAAACGAACAACAACATATCAAATAGTCGAGGCAAAACTTCCACCTCCGGTTTCAACCAAATAAAAAAGGTTGTCAAGGTGTTGGTAATCCTCATTGGCTCAACGATAGGATTGGTGTTGTGGGTGTTTATCCGACCGATATTCCGAGGTGTGGGGTGGCTAATCTCCATACTGACGATAATAGCGATAATCTATTGGCTAATGACATTCTAAAATATTACGACTATGGCACAGAACACAATGAACGGAACTCAGGCGTTCCAAGACACAATCAGAACTTATCTTGACAATATGGCGGAGTCTGACGCATTGTTCTCCGTCAAGTATGCCAATCCCTCAAAGTCGCTCTCTGAGTGCATCACCTATATAATCTGCCAAGTGCAGAAAAGCGGGTGCAACGGATTCGAGGACGATGAAATATTCGGAATGGCAGTCCACTACTGGAAAGAAAGCGAGATTGAGGTCGGAAAGCCTGTCAACTGCCAAGTGGTGGTCAACCATACGGTAGAACTCACCGAGGAGGAGAAGGCACAGGCACGGCAGGACGCCATCGACAAACTCCGTGACGAGGAAATGGCGAAAATGCGCAAGCCGACACAGCCAAAGAAAGCGACCGAGAGCAAAAACAAAGTTGAACAACTAAGTCTTTTCGACTTCTAAAAGATACAGCTATGAAACCCAAGACAGCACTGCAAAAGAAAGTGGCGATACTATCCGCCGCACTGCGACCAATAACAGCTACACAAAAGCGTTGGGCATTCTCGCAATGCTTTAAGCACACCGCCTATCGCGGGAAGAATGGCTCTATGATTTGTTCGGAATGCGCCCACGAATGGACTGCGGGGGACAACCGCAACAACATATGCCGTTGTCCGGAATGCGGTGCAAAGCTCACTGTCAGCCATTCGCTCAAACGCAAGTCAACGCAGAAGATACATTTCGCTGTTGTCACGTCAAGGGATAATTTCCAAGTCATAAGGGTGGTACACGTTGAGTGCCGTAGCCGGAAGGGCGAGAAGGCTGAATATATTGTAGACGAGGTATTACAGCGTTGGTTTGACACCGAGGGCAATGAGGTGAACATTGCACGAAAGAAATGCTTTATGCCCAGATACTGCGACGCGTGGAATTTCGATAGCGACATGGAGATTAGGTGCAGAACCGCCAATTACGACAATATCCCCATATACGCCACATACCCCAAATGCCGTGTCCTGCCAATTATCAGACGCAACGGGTTCAATGGCTTCCACGATACAGACCCTTACGACCTTCTGAAAGGTCTGATGTCAGACAACAAGGTGGAAACACTTGTAAAGACAAGGCAGTACGGATTGTTGGCTTACTATCTCTACCGCTCCCAATATCGCCGCGACAGCTGGCAGCTCATAAAGATATGTCTGCGCCACGGCTACAAAGTCAAAGATGTTGCGACTTGGTATGACCATATCAACACTCTTGAACGTCTCGGCATGGATGTTCACAATCCTCTCTACCTATGTCCCAAAAGTCTTCGGTCGGTGCACAACCGCCTTGTGGAATTGCTGAAAAGGCGTGAAGAAAAAGTAAGGATTGAGAATGAGCGAAATGCTGAAATACGGCGTCAAATCCGACAGAGGAAGGATGACGAAGCAAAAGAGACCTACCCGCAGAGGATGTCACGATACCTTGACCTTGTGTTTTCTGACGGACTTATTGAGATTACCGTTTTGCAGACAGCCGAGGATTTCTACAACGAGGGCGAGGCAATGCACCACTGCGTTTATACAAACGCCTATTATGCAAAAGACAACTCACTTGTGATGTCAGCGCACATCGGTGAAAAGCGTATCGAAACAGTTGAGATAGACCTTCAACACATGAGCATATCGCAGGCGCACGGCTCTCACAACCAAAACTCCGAGTACCACGACCGGATAGTGTCGCTTGTACAAAGAAACCTCCCCGCGATTGCAAGGAGAACAAGCCAGAAATCCAAGAACGCTGATGTAATATCGGCATAAAGTCTAACCCGACCACCGCCCGAAATATGGCGGTGGTCACAAAATCCAAAAGAGATGAAAGTAACATTTGAACACCCGACTATCATATTTGATGACAGGATAGCCGAAATCATCATAGAATTTGTGAACCATATTCTCTATGCCGACAGCGAGAAAACGCTACGGCGGATAGTAGCCGATTTTGCTGACAAGTACGACCTTGACCGATACTTCGTGTATGGCTACGGCAGTCACCACCTTTGGCTAAAACAAAGGAAGATAACCAACCCCGATATATCTTTTGGATACCGGATACTGATTGTAGAATACTAAACAGCAACACTATGGCTACGAGAATGACCGCAAACGGAGTAAGCACAACCACCACTCCGGGCACTGAGCAATACGAGGTGTTTTACACCGGCTACCGCTCACATCGCAAGAAACACTACCAATATGATTACCGCCACACAGATGGAACATTGTTCTCATGTGTATGTTCCACACTCAAGGAGTGCAGACAACGTCGTGATGAATGGCTTAACAAGAAAATCAACAACTCAATATAAAATCGTTATGGACAACCAAGTAGCAAAAATCATACTCCAACAAATCGGAGGGCGCAGGTTTGTGGCAATGACAGGAAGCCACGACTTCATCAATCTCGGCAACGGACTGAGAATGAGCCTTAGCCGTAACAAGACATCGGCTAATAGGTTGGAAATCATCTATGACGAGGGCGCAGACCTCTACGACCTGCGTTTCTACCGTCAGAGTATGAACCACAAGACCTTTGAGGTCAAGACAAAGGATATCAAGACATACGAAGGTGTCTATTGCGATATGTTGGAGGACATCTTCACTGATGTGACGGGGTTATACACCCGATTTTAACCGAAGATTTGCCAAGTCGTAATATAGAGAAGGTGGGCGACCTCGTGATGAAGTTGCTCACCTTGATTTTCAAAAATTTCGGCCGCCAAAAGGCGGCATTAGTGGCACACCTCTATATGGCTTCAATAATGACACTTAGAATCTTTTTTCGTGTCGTCTGTGAAAGGCAGATTTATTTCATATAGTCTGTTGAACACCTCGTCGGCGTCGGTGAAAAGGTTGCACCACACTATTATGAGAGTTGTTTGCTTACGGAACGCGATGCACTTTTCGGGAGCTTCCGTCGGAATATCGATTTCAACATATGTACTGTCCGGAATACCGTTCAGCCACTTTGCAAGAGCCTCGTCGCCGGAGGGAAATGTGACCCAATCAACGCTTATGCGGGTGGAATCATCCATCATCACATAGCGGTAGCTGTCGCAGTAGTCTATCGAGCTTATATCTCCCGGTGTTGCGGCATATTTTAGAAACTCATGCACTATATGATTGCGCCATTCGGCGGTCGGCCTCATAGTGGCGTCTTCCGCCACTATTCTGCTTTCTGTCCGGCAAAACATGGCCTGTTCCAACACCTCCTGCCCGTGCGCTGAACCTGCGGAGGCGGCAAGAATCATCATCATCATTATTATCGCTATGTGGCGGAGCTGTTTATCCATTTCAGTATGTAAAAAATTAAGAATCCCCCTGATATCCCGCTTGCCAGAAATGCCATTATCACAATGTAAAATGGATAAGAGTAATTTTTTCGCTGGGGATAGCGGCGGAAATATGCCCGCTCCCGTTCCGGTGTGAAACGGTGTTTTTTCAATAACCATTTTGAATACAAGACAGCCGCAAGCGCACAGGCGGCTAAAATGGCTGTTCTGAGTAGAGCAGTGTTGACTGTTTGCTCTCCGACCATTACTATAATGCAAAGCGACAGTAATACAAGTGGCGTTAAGACGAAAAAGCCCTCGATGTAAAACCACAGACCCCATTGTGGCGGACCACCTTTGCCTGTATAATACAGATAATCCAGCCAGTTGAATTTGTATTTGCGCCGCTGTGCCATTGTCTTTATGTGCGTTATATATTAAAATCGTAGGCTTAGCTTATCTCGACAAGAGATATAATACTAAGAATATTGCTATAACGTTAGTCGCAGTTATAACTAATGAAAGCCACCACAAGGTGTTGGCACTGGTATGTTTCCGTTGGGGATAGCGACGGAAATATGCTCGCTCTCGTTCAGGTGTAAACCAACATTTTTTCAATGGCCGCTCATAAAAAAGAAGAATAACGATGAATATACCGAGCGTGTAAAATAATGTCTGCTCATTTTTTGAAGCAATCAGAATGAACACAAACGGCCACATAAGTACTGAATATACCAACGCCTCAAAAGGCATCGGCCATCTTGCAGGGCCATAGTTCACACCCATGTAATACAGGTGGTCGAGCCAGTTGAACTTATATGTCCGCTTCTTCGCGCTCACAGTCGAATCAATGCAATTACTTTTTTACAAACATTTCGATATCACTAATGGCGTCTTCTGCTCTGCCTGATAGTTCTGCATTATCCATAACAGAAGTCAATGCAGTTAAAACGTTCTTATGGTTTATCTTTCCGTGTATTCTGGCTAAATGGCCGATGCAGGTTATAGCAAGTCCGCGCAACTCGATATTACGTTGCGACTTGATGATTTCAATACACAGATTCTCAACCCACTCCGGATTGCCGCTCGACATTGTAAGCATCAACAACAATTTGTTGCAAAAACTTATGTCCTCATCCGTCATAAGACAAGACCTGACTATGCTCTCCAGATCAGATAGTTTTTTGCTGTAGTCCATATATTTATTGTATTTTTTTGAATAAAAACTACGTTGCCAAATAGGATTACATCCACAAAATTTATTAGGGTTTCAGCTGATAATTGGCCATTGACCTGATTCTTTCGTGCTTGATGTAGCTTCCGTGAGTCGGGTCAGTCCGGCGTGTTGTCTAAAGTCCGACAGATAAAACGAGAGTTTCGGGTACTGCGCCAATAATGGTTTTACTACATGGATAAAAGTAATGAGATCATATACTATCAGGTCGATATAGCTGTTATGTGTTCCGGTAGCACCGCCTATGACTTGACCGAGATTCATCGGTTCAAGTATCTTGTCGGATATTATGTCTTCGATGTCATGGCGAAGATTCAGGATATCGTTGCCATCAGTGTCATCAGGATTCGGGAAAGCGATAAACACGACCTGCGCTCCAAAACTGTTTACATGGTCGAAAATATCTGTTGAATCATTATAGTAGTCGGCGACAATGGAATCAATACAGGTAGAGCCGATTATTACGTCGTAGCGCAGTTGGTCGCTTTCCTGCGGATTCAACTTGTAGGTGCTGTAAATATCTTTGGGATTGTCAAAGAACTTGCGGTCATGCGCCTCTAAAGTCTCCTTGATGTGTTTACGTAGTTCTGGCAACGGAATCATGCCGTCCTTCGGCTTGGCTGCCGGCTCGATACTGTCGATATACTTGAACGAAACGCCCTCGCCGAGAGTGTTCTCCAGTATAACCCACATTGCACCGTCGCTTTCATTCACAGGCAGTGCATTGAGACCCTTTTCGTGGTAAGAAATCTGGAAACTTCCGGTTTTCTCGATATAAGAAGCCCGCACCATTATCTTGGCTGTATCTATGTCGGTGCCATACATTCTGAAACCGAAGGCTGCGTCAGTACCCCGGTTGAAGGGGTTGAATTTCCATTTCGCTTTCAGACTCTCGGGCATATGCGAGATGATATAGGGATAAAGGATGAAAAGATCCGGCCAACCCTCTACCGAAAAAGTGAACTCGTAGTCACCTCCTAAATTATAATTCATGTTCTCCGATATCAGGGCGGTACCTTCGTGAATAAATTCCATGAACTCATCGGCATCTTCCTGCGTCTTCGGATGGATCATTTCCGACAGCGTTGCCTCATTGTCCACAAACCAATTCCAGAATCTTTCGACGCGTCCGGCAAGCGGTACATAGATATTACATTGGCGGATAAAGTACAGCGTATCTTCATCTTCAGGATTAAGCTCATAGGCTTTGTTGAAGTATCTGAGAGCTTCTGCGTTGTTGTCAAGATAGTATAGCGAATAGCCCATTCTGAAATTCCAGACGGCATCCTCTTCGCCTTCCTCCCTTATGGATTCAAGCAGCTCTGCTGCTTTGGCACATCCGCCGTCAATATTGTTGTAGGCTCTTGCCAGAATGCCGATGGTATCATAGTCACGCTCTGCTACGGGAATCCGCTCCAATACATCAATGATTTCCTGATGATTGCCTGACTCGTGCCATTCCTCTATCTGTTTCTTTATATCTTCATTCATATTCTCAATCTATATTGTTGTGGTGTTATTCTTCGGGATAAGCAATTTTCAATGACTCTCCGCTAAGAGCGATACCCTTGCCGAGGGTGATAGGCAGTTTCTGGTCTTCAGAGAAACTTCAATATCCGGATACATCACATCTGTGTATCCACCCTGTTGGTAGGCATATAAAGCACCGACAGCTATGGCGCGGACCGCCTTTGCCTGTATAATACAGGTGGTCGAGCCAGTTGAACTTATATGCCCGCTTCTTCGCGCTCACAGTCGAATCAATGCAATTACTTTTTTACAAACATTTTTGCTGTCGTCCATTTTCTTTTCCTATTGTCGTAGCCTTGTCAACGGATTAAGTTACGGATTACAAGATTGTTTTCTTTGCAGGCGGCTTTGAGAGTGTTGGTGAAGTTGCGGAACTTATGGAAATTCATTCCTCCGTCCACATCCACGCCAAAACGCATTAACTTCAACTCTTTTGTCTCGCCATCCTTGCAGTAGAGGATATCCACTTCAAACACCGGTTTTTCCTCAGTTTGTCGCAAAAGCCATATAGTCTTTACACATGGAACGGTAAAGTCTAAAATCTCAGCCTGATTCTCCCTGCGGTGAATACGACCGCCTTGCAGCTCGGCTCTACAGACAAGCATCTGCGATGTGTCATAGGCTATGGCACAGGGCTGACAGTCTTCCGACAACGCCCACAGCACATCTTTACCCGACATTGGAAATGCCGGGTGATTGGATTCGATAAATGTCGCTATGGAATGCTCCGATGAAAAAATATCGGTGTCAAAGTAGTTGCCGAAGCGTTCTTTCACTTCTCTGTGTTCTTTGGCCAACTGCCTAACAAGAAACCTTTGGAAGCAAAACCCCGCCACCAACACTGCTGCACCAACAAGAACAACACCTACCATAGGCAGAGGCTATCAAGTCAACGGAAGAAGAAATACCATACAGCTCCGGCAGCAATAAGTGCATACATCACATATTGCATTATCTGCATATACTTTTGGCTGGCCTTCTCAATACTGTTCGCTGGTGCTTGCGGATCTCCGACTTGTGCCGTATCAGGCACTCCGGCAAAAACCGATTTATTACACTCTTTTCCGAGAACTACATTCTCTATCGGCAGTATAGTGTAACCAGTCCATTTGTAGAAACCAGTTCCGTCCCATTTGCCAAGTACGGCATAATCACAATCGAGTTCCGCAACACTACCATTTGATACAGCCATAGTGAAAATAACTATGCCTTTGTAATGATTGCTGACCTCCATGACATCATCTGTGTTCTGCTCGTTGGCAAGATACCTTCCGGTGCCATCCTCAAATTCTATATCTCTATTTCCGGATGCGGCCGCATTAAACCGAATGCTTCCTACAGGAAGCATATTTACTTCCTCCTTGATTGCCTCTAAGGTCTCGCCATCGATGCTGTCGTTGTTGACAGGAATGGCAAACACGCGATAGGTCGTGTCATCATAGCGACAATCGCGCACTGGATATAGATGTACGAACATAGGATTAACAATATGCTCATACTTTTTAAGAAGTTTCTCAAACTTCTTGGCATTGGCTCCGGATGGTGTTGTTCCGCTGCTGAATGCCTCTTTCAACATACTGAGTTCACTCATGTGGTATTGATTATTGGGTTACGGGAATATTCCAATCGCAAAGTTAATAAAATTCCGGCACAAATGGCATTGTTTGAGGCAATTTTCTTTCGCATAATCGCCCGAATGTCAGCGAAAAATAGAAATACGCGCGGTCAAATGTATATATTGAAAGGAATACAAATATTTTCCGGGAGTGTAATCTTTTCTCATGATGTGCATTTTGCTCTTATTGAGAATGTCACATCCTATTTATCAGCGATAGACGTTTGGATGTTGGAAAGTAGTTCCTTTGCCGGACCATACAAAGGGTTGCGCTTCAACACAGAGACAACAATCGTTTTTGCCTCATCAAATTTATCACGACTTAGCAATATCTTTGCCTCATGGGTATCCTGTTGCTGTATCTTGAACTCCTCCAGCTTCTTATTTATGAAATTTATGTCGGGTATGGCTTTTTCACGATCCTTAGCTCTATCCAACTTTTTACGCCACCTGACAATCCCATACTTGAAGAACTCAAATCCTTCACAAGTTAAATCACTAACTCTTATTTCCGATTCATTATTGGCTTATCATTTGGCCCGAGTATCGTTCTTGTAGTAAAACCGTGTTGTTGTAAAAATCGCACATAATTCTCAAAAAAACGACACTGCTGGTTCATGTAATTATCTGTGAATGCTAAATTGTTGAACCACCTCACTTTTTCTATCACATAGTCATTTCCCATAATACTCATTTGTTTTGGTTGTATTTCCCAAAGTACCATTATGGCACTATATCATAGGGAGTGGTGTAGGTGTTGTGGAAGATGGTTTGCAAGCACTCTCTAAGAATGTAAAATTCTTCATCTGCTAACTTAAAATTTAGTAATAAAGGGCTTTCCAGTCTTATTAGCTCAGATACACTTTGAGGGTATTCAAAGATTACACCATTCTCCACTAATCGGTAAGAGATTCTGTCAACATAGCTTCCTTGTTCCTGAGAATTATATTCAATATAGATACCGTCCTTATCGACAGTTGAATAACACGCCGTGAAATAGCTAAGATCACCTAAATCAAAATATACGAAAGCCAGCCCTTCATCATCTGAGGGGTTCATTTCGATGGATTTTACTTTTAAGGTCATCATGTACGAAATTACTGAAAAATACTAACATACCAAAATATGTTGGAACTTTTGCGCTAAACTGTGAGATTCAACCGATACTTCAAGGTACTATCTCGTAGGGGGTAGTGTCAGAGTTGTGGAAGACGGTCTGCATGAGTTGTTTGCCGACTTTGGCTATGCTGTCAATGTCCGCGTCTATACGGAGGCTGAGAACCGGGGCCTGTGCTGGATTGTCAAAGTCAATCGGCGTATTCCCGTATGTGGTATCGACAACGCGGTAGCCTTGTTCCGCCGCATACCGACGGATCTTGTCTATGTATGGAAGTTGGTCTGAACCAATCGCCTCATAGTCGATATAGAATCTGCCATCCTCCTGCATGAAGTATATACAGGCGACAGGGCTGGAGCAAATGCCGAAAAAGCCAAATTCCATCTGTCCCTCCTTCAACCGACGTAACGCGTCGGGCAGCTCGTCGATAGTAATCTGTTCGGCGTACTGCATCTGTTGAGCCTCTGGCGTTCCTGACCTGTCCGCCTCACGTTGGCCTCCATTGCCACACCCGGCGATGCCCAGTGCTGAAACAGCAAGCATTATGTAGCTAAGAATCTTTTTCATAATATGGTTGACTACTCAATAATAAGATTATGCCTATAGGCAAACGATACCAAGCGATTATCTATCCCACAATCGGGAGCTTCATTCTTGGCCAACTTAGAGTAAGCCGCAAGAAAACGGTTACGCACTTTGCAATGTCCGACATACACATTGAAATACTTCTTGGCGGCATCGCACCCTCCATACAGCAAAACATAAGGGAGTGCCGTCAATGAATCCTTTGTGTATTCATTGAAGCAACAACCATTTTCTGAAATATAAGCGATTGAATTCTTGACGGATTCAAACAGATGGAAAATTGGCAGAGCATATTCTTTAAGTATGTCAGTTATACACCTAACTGTTGTCTCATAACTCAATCCCGCAAGATTCCAGACCTTGTAATCATTTATCGGCGATATATGTCCGACATGAGAGATATAAACAAGTCCTTCAACACCTGAGCCGTCATGCTGTTCGCTCATCCATTTTCCCAGACTTCTGCTTTGTATCGAAATCATAGAATATATAGATACGTTACCGGAAGTGTTATGATGACTTGAATGAAAAGAAATTTCAAACGTAAGGTCTTTATCTTCTGAAATCATTTTCAAACTTTGCCCTTTCCGTGACGGCTTGAATCCCATTTCGATAAACGGTACGGCAATATCATTACAAGCCTGTATAAATATCTCTCTCGGTGTCATAAGATTCATTCATGACTGAAGATTTTTGTAATTCTATCTTCTGAGTATCCGTTTTCTTTTAGTATATCTTTCAATTCATCATCCGGCAAATTGAATACGCTGACAGGTAGGGAAATAGCATATTTTGACAATTCTGCAAGAGAGGTACTGTCGAATATCTCGAAGTTACACTGACCTGAGAAAAACACGTTTATGAATATATTTGCGCTCTCTAATCCTATGTTCCTAAGCGATTCGTAGTTTCTTGAAATGAAACCCACATACCACTGATTGTAGTAATCAAGTTTATACTCAACTCCAATTTCACTCGGATGCTCAATACTGACATAATTTGATTCATTATCCGTATCTATTATCCGAAATGACACGTCAGTGTTATCACGCAATTCATTCATGGAAATTTCGTGAGTGAAATATAAGTCAAGTATCAAACGGACCAATAACATATCAATCTTGTTTCTTTAGATGAACTATCCTATTGGGAATGAAAACAGTTGCTTCATCTCCAATAGTGTCAAATACCCACACCTGCCATTGTTTATCTTTCCAACAATATTTTTTCAACTTTCTAAATAACGATTGAACCATTTTCTTTAATTCAGGATAGTTGTTTCCTGCAAAATATGCCAAACGTCCCTCCAAATAGATACTCTCATCTTTTATTTTTGAAGGTCTGTATTCAATAACCGGATTATTAAATAGATTCAGATGTCCATCTTCGTCTGCCGTAAGATAATTCTTTATAGTAGTAGATGTTATTAATGATCTTTTACTAAAATTTAATACAAAATCAACTGGATCTTCGACAATGTTATCAGATCCTGATAAATAGTCCATCACAAAAAGAGGACCTAATTTATCTAATAGCTCTTTTCTAACTATTTCCTCACCTTTTTTATCAGCGAAATAACAAAACTGCATTGAACTCATAATGAACCTCTGATTTTTTACCATTTCTTATAAGAACTGTAATACCCATCATATATTCTAATTAAGGTGAGTTTATACGACATTACCCCGAATAGAGTGGCGCAAACAATAAAACACTTAGAGAAAATGATTATGAACGAGCAAAGCATGACAATCCGTTGGGAGAAAAACGCTGACGGAAGTACCGACATATCGGTCAACGGTGCGGAAGACGGGCAGACGCTTTTCCGAGAAGCATTCCTGTCGTTGGATAGACTTCCGTCACTACACGATATTACCGAGCGAGAAACGAGTGGCGAGAGTGCTGGAAAATCGGCTACAATAGCACTTCTTAATAGCCTTATCACACCTATCCGAAATAGTAATAAGATGAGTGGCTGTATCGTGACCGAG
>BLLX01000025.1 GCA_011959405.1 Muribaculaceae bacterium | reverse complement strand
GCTGGGAAAGCTCAGACACCCCGGAAGAGCAGAAACGGCAGCGCGAAGCATGGATCACCGTCCAGCGTGCGCATGCTGTGGCCAACGGACTTCCGGTGATTACAGTCAACAGGGTAGGGCATGAACCCGATCCGTCGGGAGCGACAAACGGCATCCGGTTCTGGGGAAGCAGTTTTGTGGCCGGGCCGCAGGGCGAATTTTTGCATCTTTCGCCCGACGATGCCGAAGACTGTACGGTCGTTGAAGTCGACATGCACCGTTCGGAACAGGTACGGAGGTGGTGGCCGTTTTTACGCGACCGTCGTATAGATGCCTACGGGGGAATCGTCTCCCGCTATCTTGATTGATGATACATCATTACTTTCATTCTGCAATTCCTGCAATCGAACTGCAGGGTGAACTCTATTCCCGGAGCCGTTAGTCTTAACGGCTCTTTCCATTCCCGGCCGGCCGGTGAAAGCAGACAGTGTCCGAGTTCACGGCGCAGACAGTAGCGTGTGTGCATCACGCAGACTTCACCATTAGGTTTGCATACTTCAGGGGCATCGTCAATGTCTCCATTCACGCCGTGTGACCGATAGACTGTTTTGGCCAGAGAATTGGCCACATTGGCGTGATATGACAATTCTGATGACGGAGCAGTAGCCGCCCTCTGTTCCGCTTTCCGGTAATCATACGGATATGTCGCGCGATTGGCTTCAGCGAGTTTGTCGGTGAGTTTGCGCCGCAGGTCCGTCAACGCAGATGCCGCCACAAACTCGTCATCCAGTCGGTCGTCCAGAGTCCGGAGCCTGTATATGGTGTTCCCAAGTTTGCCTATAGTTCTTGAACGTGCTTCATGCTGTGGGGTTCTGGCTGTCTGTATGTCTGGATATTCAATCGTCACTGTCACTCCCGATGCGTCCATACAAAGCAGCGGCCCGGCCCGTCTGACGGTTATATCCAGAGGAATATACCTTGTGGCTGTTTCTCCGGAAAGGGTGTCGTCAAATTCCTTGTCAAAGTTGCGGTATAGAGTGGATCCTTCGGCAAGGCCTTTGGGAGACTCATTCAAACTGAATGATGTGGCGCTGTCCACACGGTTTACCCTTAGTCCTGACACAGCGCCTGATTTTAAGAAATATGTCAGGCCGTCTCCGTTGTGGAGAACCTCGCGACAGCGGTCCATCTCGATCTGTCGGCCTTTAACGGCTTTCACTGTCGCTATCGGATGTCCGATGCTTTTCGGGGAATCAACCGATGCGATTGACTTCGGCGAGTGTGTGTGAAGAAAATACGATGTGAAGCCCCTGTTGAAACTTTTGCTTACGTCCGCCACAAATCTGGCTTCGGATATGCCGTCTGACGTGCGCGGCACTCCAAGTCTTGTCAGCTCGGCATTGTAGGCTGTCACTACATTCTTCACGTATGGCATCTCTTTGAGCCGACCTTCGATTTTAAATGACGATATACCGGCTTCTATCATGGTCGACAGATCGTTCAGGCGGTTAAGATCGCGCAGAGACAGCAGATGCTTGCCGGTTGACAGTATTCGACTGTCGGCATCCGTCAGATCGTACGGCAGGCGGCATAGCTGGGCGCATTCTCCGCGGTTGGCACTTCGGCCGGTGTGCATCAGACTCGCATAGCAGTCTCCGCTGTAGCTCACACAAAGCGCCCCGTGTACGAACGCTTCAAGCGGGACATTGGTGGCCGCTTTCATTGCTCTGATTTCATCCAGCGTCAACTCGCGTGGCAGTACAAGCTGTGAAAATCCGAGATCTTGCAGAAAACGCGCTGTCTCCGGTGTGCGTATGTCGCATTGAGTGGACGCATGTAGGGCTATAGGAGGAATATCCAGTCTTAACACTCCGAGATCCTGTACGATCAGAGCGTCTACTCCTGCCTTATACAGATCCGATATCAGACGCTCTACTTTCTTCAACTCGTTTTCATATATGAGAGTGTTGACTGTCACATATACCTTGGCTCTGAACTGATGGGCGAATTCTACGGCGGCAGCTACTTCAGCAATTGAATTGGATGCCGCTGAACGTGCTCCGTGGCTTGATGCTCCCATGTACACGGCATCAGCACCATGTTTCACCGCTTCAATCGCTATGGTTGCGTTTTTGGCGGGCGCCAACAGTTCTGTGGGACGTTTGTCAGTCAAAGAAGTTTGGTTCAGTAGCATATATTGAGTCTATGATTTGGTCAAGTGAGTCAATGGATATGACCCTGGGATTCACTGTGGGGGATATTGTAGACGGCGTAATATTGTTGTCGGCATGAGAGCCGGCAGTGACTACTTTTCCGGCAGAATGATATGTACGCTCGAAATATGCGTCGTTCATATTGGCTTCCACCACTCCGTATGTCGGTGATGCGTGTATGATACGTCCGTTTCCTATATACAGAGCCACATGAGAAACCCTTGAGCGATTGCCGGATGTGGCAAAAAAAACCAGATCTCCTGGCTCCAGCTGATCCCTGCTGATATGTTTGCAGAATTCCTGTTGGCCGGCAGAAGAACGCGGGAGCTTTATTCCATATACATTACGGTACAATTCCATTGTCAGGCCCGAACAGTCCGTGCCGGATCTGTTGTTGCCCGCATAACGATATGGTGTGCCTATCCATTTGCGGGCTTCTTTGACTATGTTTGTGTCATGAGCCGCATGTGTCGTTTTTTGTTCTGCTTTATTATACGGTCGGCCTTTTTCCGGTTTCGGTTTGGAGCTGTTTTTATATGTGGTATGGGCGTTTTTGGTATTGATGTGTGTGGCCGGCTGTCTGTCTTGCGGGGGATAGCCTTTCTGGACCGTACAACCGTACGTCATCCACAACATGACTATTGTTGTTAATGGTAATATAAAATGTGATGGTCTGTTTTTATTATGCTTCATATTGATTGCAAATTTACCCATTTTTAACCGCACCACAAGCGGTCAACATTTTTTAACACTAAAATAAGGCATAAAATTTGGTGATTTCAAAAAAGAGTCATACCTTTGCACTCACAAAACATCGCGGAGTGGAGCAGTGGTAGCTCGTTGGGCTCATAACCCAAAGGTCACAGGTTCGAGTCCTGTCTCCGCCACCACAGACGTCTCAGGGGATTCCCTTGAGACGTCTTTCATTAAAAAAGTGTAGATATATATGGTAAATCTGAGATTCTTTGGATGTGTAAGTGGCATGGCTTTGCTTGCCGCATCTGTCGTTTCGTGTTCGAATGATGATCCGGAAGGAAACATTGTTCCTCTGCCCCCGGTTGACGGGCAGGGGCTATTTGTGGTATGTGAGGGTGGGTTCGGCAGCGGAAACGCCTCGCTGGCATTATACGATGTAAGTTCGCGCCAGATACACAGCAATGTGTTCAAGGACGCCAACGGAGCGCTTCTCGGTGATGTGGCCCAGTCCATGACCATTCATAATGGCAAAGGATGGATTGTAGTCAACAGATCCAACGTGATATTTGCCATAGACCCCAATACGGCGAAAGAAGTCGGCCGTGTGACTGACGGAATATCCTCTCCCCGTTACTTACATTTTGTATCCGGTCAGAAGGCCTATGTGTCACAGCTTGCCAAAAATGAGATTGCAGTGCTGGATCCTGAATCCTACACTGTGACATCATCTATTCCCGTGCCCGGATATGCGGAAAATATGGCGCAGATCGGCGATAATCTTTACGTTACATGCTGGAGCTATGGCAACAAGGTCGTGAGAATCAACACTGAGTCTGATAATGTGGACAAGGAAGTTGAAGTCGGAGTTCAGCCCAAATATATCGTGGCCGACGGCAACGACCGTCTGTGGGTGATAACCGACGGCGGTTGGGAAGGCAATCCTGCCGGATATGAAGAACCGACGCTGGTGTGTCTTGATGAGAATCTGAACATTCTGTCTAAAACCGGTTTGCCGAGAGCGTCGGAATATACGTCGGCCGGAGGTCTGTGTATAAATGCTACTGGTGACACTCTGTACTGGTATAACGGTTCTGATATCTGGTCGATGTCGGTGGACGATATAGACTCCCGAAAAGTTTTGATCGAAAACGCATGTCAGGCTACATACGGTCTTACTGTTGATCCTGTAAATTCACAGATATATGTAGCTGATGCGGTAGATTATTCCCAGCAGGGTATGGTCTACAGATTCAGCGCTGACGGCAAAGTGCTTATGGACGAATTCCGGGTGGGTATCTGTCCGTCGTCGTTCTGCTGGAAATGAATTTAAGGCCGATATTTGTGGCACTTCTTATGGCCGGAGGCTTCATCTGTCGTTCGCAGGTGAGTCTCCGGCCTGTCACATCTGTGGCATCTTCCGGCGGATCCGCCGCGCGTATTGCAGTCCACAGTACTGAATTCGACTCCTTGGCCTTGAGGGAAAGTCCGTCGATTTCATTGGCTGACGTGATGGCTTACAATGCAGGCGTTTTTGTAAAAAATCATGGTCGCGCTTCATTGTCTACAGTCACTTTCAGGGGCACGTCGCCATCGCATACCAAGGTTCTGTGGAATGGCATATCAGTGAATTCTCCCATGGTGGGCATGACGGATTTTTCCACAATTCCGTCCCATCTTGTCGATCATGCGTCACTGCTGCACGGATCATCGTCGGTGGTTCAGGCCGGTGGCGGCCTTGGCGGAGTGGTGTCATTGTCGTTGTCTGCCGATCCGTTTCTGGACGGATGGCGTGTTAATTATATACAGGGTATAGGCTCATACAAAACGTTTGATGAATTTCTGCGTGTGGATTACGGCTGCGGACGCTGGAGCAGCTCCACACGTGCATCGGTATCTACTTCCGACAATGATTTTCCTTATATCAATTATGATAAAAAGGAAAACATCTATGACGATAATCACCAGATCATAAGTCAGTATTATCCCAAGGAGCGAAACCGTTCAGGGGCGTGGCGTGATGTGCATGTGCTTCAGGATATTGAGTTTTTTCCGGCGGCATCACATAGGCTGGCTTTGAATGCCTGGTATTACGATAGCCGCCGTGAACTTCCCATGCTCACGGTGGACTATGCCGCCCCATCGGATTTTGAGAATGTGACCATGGAGCGTACGGCGCGTGTGTCCGCATCATGGAATCATGGATCGCGTCCGTGGAATTTTGAAGCCCGGGCCGGCTATGTGAACTCTTTTATGGCTTATGACTACAGTATTGATGCCGGAGCCGGCATCATGAGCCGGCTTACAGCGTCAAGAACCAGACTCAACTCCCTCATAGGGCAGGTCAAGGCAACATGGTCGGCGGTCAGCAACCTGCATGTGGAGTTGTCATGGTCCGGTACGTGTCATTGGTTGCACAGCAGCAATATCAATTCTCCGGGTTTTGATGTTAAAGAACTGCAGACCTCTGCCGCCTTGGCCGTGCGGTGGCGGCCACTCACAAGGGTAGGGACACAGCTGATAATCCGCGAGGAATCATATGGTAAAAATTTCACAGCACCCATACCGGCACTGCTTGCCGAATATAACTTTATTGATTGGGGCGAACTGACATTAAAGGCGTCTGTAAGCCGCAACTACTGCCATCCTACTCTCAATGACCTGTATTTCCTGCCTGGCGGTAATCCGGATCTGAAGTCGGAACGCGGCTTCACATACGATGCAGGTGTGTCTGGATGCTGGAAGGTCGAGGAGACTGCGTTGGTGTCGTTGGACGCATCGTGGTTTGACTCGAGAATAGATAGATGGATACAATGGCTTCCGTCATCACGCGGTTTTTATTCTCCGCGAAATGTAGGACGTGTCCATGCATACGGAATTGAAAGCCGGGCATCGGTCATGATCATGCCGGGTCGCGGATGGACTCTGAATCTGTCTGGTAATTTCAGCTGGACGCCTTCAGTGCGCAGCGACCGGTCGTTCGGTTATGCCGATATGTCACAGGGACGCCAACTGCCGTACACTCCGAGATATTCGGCATCGGTGGTGGCAGATGTGAAATGGCATCAGTGGCAGATGACATACAAATGGCTGCATTACAGCCGGCGTTTCACTCAGACTACCGAACAGATAGATCCACATGGAGTGCTTAAACCGTATTATATGAGCGAGTTGTCATTAGGGCGTGGATTTACATTCAGGCCCTGTGATTTCATGATAAAGGGTGTTATACACAACCTGTTGAACACACGTTATAAATCGGAACTGGCGCGACCAATGCCCGGCATTAACTTCCAGCTGATAGTTTCCGTCACGCCAAAATTCTTCAGATGCGGATAAAAGGCTCCATCAGTGCGTTCGACATAAGCCATGCGCTTTCTGGTATGCGGAAATAACCGTCCGCTGTCTGCTCGAGAAGCCGGACGGCTTCGCGCTGCTCGTTTTCGTTGAGAAATGACGGCGAGATGCCGCGTGATGTGCGCAGGGCTGTTATCACCCTGTCATTATGTTCGTCATGTGGTGACAAATCCTCCTGAATCGTGAATTTGTCAGGTGAAATCATGTATTCTTTCAGTCTGGAAGGGTTGAATCGCCTTGATCGTCCGTCAAAGCTGTGCGCTCCAGGACCCAGACCGAGATATGGAGTAAAATCCCAATATGAGGAATTATGCCGGGAGTGCATGCCGTCTTTACAAAAATTGGATATTTCATAATGATTCATTCCTGCCTGTCGGGTCAGTGAGCACAGGGATGAATACATCCGCTCGATAACATCTTCCTGCGTTTCACTGATTTTGCCGGTGTTCAGACGTGCTGTAAGCCGCGTGCCAGGCTCATAGCTGAGCAGATATGCCGAAAGATGCGGCAGATCGAGTTCAAGCATGGTCTGGAGAGAATAGTCCCATGACTCCAGAGTTTGCTCCGGCAAACCGTAGATCAGGTCACAGCTGATGTTGGAGATGCCGTGGCTGCGCAGCACTGATATGGCCCGGAGCGCCTGTGCAGCAGTGTGCCGTCGTCCTACAGCCGTGAGCTCCTCGTCGATAAGAGACTGCACACCCATACTCACACGGTTGAATCCTGCAGACAGTATCCTGTCTGTCCATTCCTCTGTCACGTCTTCCGGATTGGCTTCAATTGTTATTTCGGCACCTGTATCTGCCAGTGATATCAGAGGTGAAAACAGTTCTGGCGGCAGCATCGACGGAGTGCCGCCTCCGGCATATATGGTAGCAAAAGATTCTGTTGTAATTTCGTCTCTCCGGGCTTCATATTCTTGTAACACCGCGTCCATATATTCTGTTGGCGACGGGTATTGCATCGGCCCTGAATAAAAGTCGCAATATGCGCATTTGGCGCGGCAAAAAGGTATATGTATGTATAGGCCTGCCATTAAAATAATGATTGTGTGATTTACTCCTCGTCGGCCGGTTTCACACCGCAAAGACGTTTGTATTTGCAGAATTTGCAGCCATGATCGTCGGCCGACCGGTAGAACGGAACTGACGGATTAAAAATTTCGGCTACTTTTTCAGCCAGTCTCGCACGGAAGCCTGACTCGATTTCTCTAAAATTGTTAAATTCTTTCTTGTTGTAGAGCAGTGGCGGAATTCCTTCTGTCGCGACTGTGCGCAGAGGGTATATGAGCGGACGTAACGGTGTTTCCTCCGGAAGCCGGTGTTCGTCAGCATAGGCACAGCAATATGTCATCAGCTGAAATATCCCTTTGGTATTCTTTGTGCCGCTGAAGTCAAACAGACTTTCCAACGAAGGGAATTCCGTAGCATCCGAACCGCTTTTATAGTCTATAAGCCTGACGATTTCACCGTTAGTGCCGTCTGAAATCTTGTCTATGCGGTCTATACTCATGGTGAAATTGACTGTCACGTCAGGAAGTATGCTCCATTGGAATTTGCTGCGCGCTTCTCCACGGATGAACGTGAAAGGCACATGCTCATGTCTGACCATTTCAAAGAAAATGTGTCGCATGGCTTTCGCAATGAATTTTGCTTCGCCTTCAAGCGGATATTCATATAATGCCGGATTGGGGATCTCTTGCTGCAGGCCATTGTTATCCGAGAGTATTCTGGCCGGAAATTTTCGATAATGCAGATTTATGGCTCGGCGTATCTGGTCATCCACAATTGTGTTTCCCGTAAGCGAGTCCAGATCTTTCTGCGTTATCACATACGTGTGGCGGTCGCGGATCTGCTCATAGACGCGCTGGGCCACTTCATGTATGATGGTACCGTAAGTTGCGTCGTCTATATAATTCTTGAAAGGGTCCGGCACCTTTATTTCAGCCACATGCTCGAGGTAGAACGCCAGAGGGCAGTTTATATACAGTTTGAGCGAGCTGGCGGAAAGAGCATTGGTGTCGAGTCGAGATCTGTCGCGCAAACGCTCCACATCGGCCATTATCTCAGGCGTCTTTCTGATGCCGAGCGATATGTCGGCCGGAAGACCTTCTGTGACGGCCGGCGGCCTGACATTGTATGTGGCCTGCCGGTATCGGATTTCAATTCCCGAAAAATTAAGAAAACGTAACTGATACAGGTAACGTGACATTTCTCCTGAGCGCAGCCCTCCTGTGCGGGCGTCAAACAGCAGCCACATTTTCTCGGTGTGCGACAGCAGACGATAGAAATAGTAGGCCATGGACGATTCCTGATGTTCAGCGGTCGGGAGTCCGAAGGCCCGACGCAGTGTGTCGGGGATAAACGACCGTGACGTCAGACGCCCCGGAAACACTCTGTCTGTCATTGACATCATCACCACTTCACGGAAACTTAGCGCACGGGTTTCAAGCACACCCATCACCTGCAGGCCTGTAGCTCCGTTGCCCTCAAGATTGATTGACTTCTTGAAAAGGGCGTTTTCCAATAATCTGAAAAATGTGTGCCGCCGCATCCTGACATTGAATGCTGTCGCCTGTCTGTTGAGTTCCTCGACCTCTGTTCTGATAGTTTCGGCAAACATTTTTTCTATAGGCAGCAGACCGGACTCTGTGAGCAGATCGAGCAGTCTCAGCGTGTAAGATGCGACAGCATCCATTCCATCAGAATCTTTTACGGGAGTGAACACGGGGCGTAATGCGGCAAAACGGCATTCAGGCGAATCAAATGCCGTGTCCGGCAGGTTGAACACATGCTCGGCGGCCATATAGTCTACTATAGCCTGACACTCTTCTGGGTATCTGTCAGAGATGATCGGATGAGAGATGACCGTCTGGACATCATCGCGGAAAAACTCTGTATGACCCGTCGACCTGACAATCATGCGCAGTTGCAGTTTCACCGCACACGAAAAGAAAGACGCCAGTGAGGAATTCTTCAGAGGATACCCCATGGTGACGTTGACCGACGGTATTGTCGCCGGCAATGATGCCAGCACAGGCGGTAGGAGATCTTCCGACGGGAGCACCAGAGCGGACTGTGCTGAAAGTATTGTCGACGCGAATTTTACCTGACCTATGTTTGATGGAATTCCCACTATTTCCACTATATGTTTTTTCGGACGGAAATCGTCCAGAGTATAGTGAGACGGAAATCGCTTGATATATTCCGAGATGAAACGTCCGGATTTATTTCCTGTATCAGGATCCATCAGCTCCGGACTGTAGTCCCAGTAAAAATCTGCGCGGCCACGCTCATGTAGCTTCTCCATGACCAGATGTTCTGCTATGGACAGGCGGTTGAAACCCACGAACACATACTTCAGTGCCGGCAGCGAACGCAGATTGGCGTTTTCCTTGACAAGAGATGCGGCTCGACGATATGCGCGTCCGGTATATGTCTCTCCATGTTCGGTGAGCAGGCGGTTGAACTCGGTGTAGAGTTCATGTAGTATTTCCCACAACAACACAAATTTGCGCGCCGGAGAATCTTCTCCTTCCTGGTGTATATGAGTCCAGAATAGGTCAGGCGAGCTGTCCGCCCCGTAATATGGATCCTCTCCCCAGTATGTACGTATGATTTCCCTATGTTCCTCTGTGAGATAAGTAGATTGTATTTCCTTAAAATCCTTTACGTTCCGGAAAAGTTGGCCGGGATCGGCCATGTATCTGTCTGTTTCGTCGAAATCGCGCAGAATCATCTCGCCCCAGAAACGGAACCGGTCAAATTCTTCCGGCAGCGGCTTGGATCTTCCCGGTCTTTTCTGCAACACATTCAGGTATGCGGAATAGAGCATCACCAGCAGTCGCAATGATGACGCTCTTTTCTGTCCTGCCGTCTTTTCCATCAGTTCTGTCATGGTCATGACCACCGGATTGCCGAGCGAAGGATCTTTTTTCATCAGTTCTCCGACATGTTCCCTGAGAAAAAATGCACTGCGTTTGTTCGGCACCACGAATGTGACGGAGTTCAGATGCCATTCATGGTGCTCGAAATATTTCTGCGCTACATGATATAGGAATCGCTGTTCCATTTATGCCTTTATGAGGATAATGATTTTTATGGCCAGATCAAACAATATGATTTTAGCGTTTCCATTACCTTCTATATCAATTTTCGCCTGATTGAACTCGTTGATCAGTTGCTCTACGTTGCGTTCATTGATAAACGGATAAAATTTACTGCTGAAGGCTTGTTCGCCTGAATCCAGATAGTTTAATTCCTGACGTTGCAGATTTAATATGAAATTTTCCCTCACCATACGTTGGCAGTATGAGAGGAAACGACATTCGGAGTCCCGACCGAGATCCGCCACTTTCTCTGACCATAGTTTAAGATCCGCAATCTTTCGGGTGTAGGCCGACCTCATAAGCCACACGAACAACTCTAAAAATTTCTTTGATACTCCCGATGATTTTATCGCAGCGCGTGCTGCCGGAAAATTTCCTTCAGCGTTGTGGGCGGCCGCCAGGGCATCGGCATGATTGACACCATTATCCTCCATCAGCATGCGTGCCAGTGTTTCGTCCGGCAGCCGTTTAAGCTCAATCCGCTGTGTGCGTGAAAAGATTGTCGGCAGGATTTCAGCCGGAGAATTGGTCACCATCACGAATACAGTGTCATCGGAAGGTTCTTCCAGAAGTTTCAGCAGTTTGTTGGCTGCTGCTTCCATCATCCGCTCAGGCAACCACACCAGAGCCACTTTCTTTGGCGATGTACGTGCTGTGTAACTGAGTTTGCGGCGCAGTTCATCTGCGTCGTCCACATAGATGCGCGGCTGCCCGTCCGGTTTGCCTAATATGGCTGGCCACCGTTGGAAATCCATCCATGGATCATCTGTCAGAAACGATCGCCATTCAGGCAAAAAATCATCGGATATTGTTATGCCGCCCGATTTTTTTTTCAATACCGGAAATATAAAGTGTGTGTCGACATGATTAAATGACGCATGTTGCAGACACGCAGGGCAAAGACCGCAGCTGTCACCGTCGGGGGTAGGGGACATACAATGGAGATATTGCACGAATGCACGCGCCAGCATCATCTCCCCTGATCCTTCCGGAGCGATCAGCAATAGTGCATGCGGCACGTGGCCTGTGGCAACCATTGTCCGCATGCGTTGTTTTGCAGTCTCATGTCCTGGAATATCTGAAAATTTCATTGTTCTTATATCTTCGGTATATCTTTTTTCTTTATGGCAAATGTAGCAAAAAATACCGATACATAAAACATTCCCGGATGCTATGCTGTTACACCTCCCTCTCCTCCGATTGAGCGGTGGGTTCTCTTATTATGTGAAAGCCTTGAAACTAAATAAACTGTATTGATCGATCAGATTGTCATAATGCATTACCAGAATTCCTGATCTTTGTAACGATCGACGCCGTAATTCGTCGGTCAATTTTGTGTAGTCTCTGTCAAATAGCATGGTTTTAGAATGTTATAGAAAAACTCCGGAAATGCCTTATGCAAGCTATTCCGGAGTTTTGTTGAGGTCCCTAGCAGATTCGAACTGCTGTAAACGGTTTTGCAGACCGGTGCCTAACCACTCGGCCAAGGAACCCTGCTGTGGTTTTGAACGGTGCAAAGTTACGGCGAAGTTTTGACATTTGCAAGAACTTCGCCGTAAAATTAGCTTTTTTATTCGGCTATCAGCAGGAAAAAGTTTTTCTTGCCGCGTTGTACCAATATATATTTATCATCAAGAAGCATTTCTGCCGTTGCCATCGCATTGGGATCGGCTACTTTTTCTTTATTGATGCTGACACCGCCTCCCTGTACCATTTTACGGAATTCTCCTTTGCTTGGGAACACTGCGGCAACAGGCTCTGTAAGCAGGTCGGCCAGTCTGGTCTGGCTGGATATGATGTCCTGACGACTGACTGTGAAACGGGGCACACCGTCCATCACCTCAAGAAGAGTGGTTTCGTCAAGCTTGCGGAGCGCTTCTGTAGCTTTGGGATTAAAAAGTATCTGTGATGCTTCCACGGCCGCGAGATAGTCGGCTTCGGAGTGTACCATTGTGGTGATCTCCTGAGCAAGACGCTTCTGCAGCGGACGCTGGCCTGGGTCGGCCTGCTGGGCCTTAACGAGATCCTCCACTTCCTCGCGGGTAAGGGTGGTGAATATCTTGATATATTTTTCGGCATCAGCATCAGTGACATTGAGCCAGAACTGATAGAATTTGTAGGGAGAGGTGTAGCGGCGGTCAAGCCATACGTTTCCGCTTTCTGTCTTGCCGAATTTGCCACCGTCGGCTTTGGTGATGAGAGGACATGTCAGCGCGTATGCTTCGCCCCCCTCTGTGCGCCGTATGAGTTCAGTGCCTGTGGTGATGTTGCCCCACTGGTCGGATCCGCCCAATTGCAGACGGCAGTTTTTGTTGCGGTAGAGATACAGATAGTCATATCCCTGCAGCAACTGATATGAAAATTCCGTAAACGACATGCCTTGCTGAGACTCCCCGCTGAGACGCTTTTTTACAGAGTCTTTTGCCATCATGTAGTTGACAGTGATATGTTTGCCTATGTCGCGGATGAAGTTGAGAAATCCGTAATCTTTCATCCAGTCATAATTGTTGACCAGTTCGGCCGCATTGGGAGCATCGGAATCAAAATCCAGGAAGCGTGCCAACTGTGATTTGATCGCTTCCTGATTGTGGCGAAGAGTTTTTTCGTCAATCAGTTTGCGCTCCTGGCTTTTCATGGAGGGGTCTCCGATCATTCCGGTAGCACCGCCTACCAATGCAAGCGGCTTATGTCCCGAGCGTTGAAAATGCTTTAACATCATCACGCCCACAAGGTGACCTATATGCAGGGAATCGGCTGTCGGGTCAATTCCGAGATATGCCGTAGCCATTCCTTTCTTTAATTCTTCTTCAGTTCCCGGCATTACGGAGTGGATCATGCCGCGCCAGGTCAGTTCTTCAATGAAATCCATTGTGATTTGGTTGAACGAATTATAGTTGATTTATTTTAATAATTGCAAAGTTAAGGATAAAATACGATAATTGGAAATTTAAAGCATCAAGCCGTCTGAGTTGCGGCCGGATACAAACGGCTCTACGTGAACGTAAACTATCACACCCATGCCGAGCAGTTGGTTCAGGCGGTTTTCCACTTCCGATGCTATATTGTGTCCTTCAGTCACCGTAATATCAGGATTGACTTTGATATGTACATCTATAATGGCCGATCGTCCGTTGCGGCGTGTGCGCAGTCTGTGATGGCTGATGACACCCGGAACCCCGGAAATTGTCTCGTTTATTTTGATGACCTGCATTTCAGGCAGTGATTTTTCCAATAGTTCATTCAGTGCGGGATATATGATCTTGAATGCCGACACACCGATAAACACGGAGATAAATACTGACGCTATCGGATCAAGCACCCTCCACTGTTGTCCGAGAAAAAAAGCTGCTGACGCACCTATGACAGTCGCAACCGACGAATATGCATCAGTGCGGTGATGCCAGGCATTGGCAAGGAGTAAGGATGAGCCGATCCGTCGGCCTATATTGGCTGTGATTCGGTATAATATTTCCTTTGCGGCGATTGACACTACGGCGACAATAACCACCGACAGATCGGGTCTTGGCAAAATGTTTCCGGCCATAGCGTCAATTATCGAATCTATGCCTTTCAGGCCTATGCCTGCCGCAACTGCGATGAGCGACACTCCGATGATCAGCGATGCGAGAGTCTCGAATTTTCCGTGTCCGTAAGGATGGGCGCTGTCCGCGCTTTTATAAGCAATAGCCACAAAACACAGCACTATGAGGTCTGTGGCGAAATCGCTCATGGAGTGTACGCCGTCGGCCACAAGGGCCTCACTGTGACCATATAGTCCTGTGACGATTTTTATGGCCATAAGCACAGCGTTGACATAGAATCCGATCCATGTGATCCGTCTTATGATTGATACTTCATTGTCCATAGTGACTTTAATAACCCATGAGTGATAGTATAAAAGGAGTAAGTAAGGCAGTGAAAAGCCCGTTGAGAGTCAATCCGAGAGAAGAAAATGCGCCGTAACGCATGCCGCCACGTTCGATAGCGGCGGCTGTACCAACGGCATGTGATGCCGTGCCGATAGACAGACCGCCGGCAATAGGACTTTTTATGCGGCTGAGACTTACCATTTTAAAGCCGGCCATGCCGCCGAAAATGCCGGTGCACACCACCACGGCCGCAGTCAGAGCGGGAATGCCACCAACACTCTGGGCCACTTCCATGGCTATCGGTGTTGTCACGGCTTTGGGAGCCAGCGAGAGCACCACTTCCGATGTGGCGCCGAGCAGTCGGGCCACGATGACCACCGACACTATTCCAGCCACACATCCGGCAAGTTCGGCCATGAGAAGCGGAAGCAATTGTTTTTTTATGGATTCCATCTGGCGGTATAGCGGCACGCCGAGAGCCACCACCGCCGGTTTAAGCCAGAATTCTATAAATGATCCGCCTTCGGCATAATGGTCATAGTCGACACCGGTCAGCATTAAAAAGCCCACGATTAGTGTGATGGATATAAGAATAGGATTGAGTAGCGACAGTCCGGTGCGACGCTGAAGCAGCTGTGCGCACAGAAAAGCGATGAATGTCAAAGCTATCAGAAAATATTTATTTAGAAAGAATTCCATGATGACGTCCCTGAGAGTGATTACGTGACAGTGAACGGCGGATAAACTGATGTATCCAGCCTGTCACAGCTATGATGATGAATGTGCTGATTATTGTGGCGCCGACTATCGGAATCCATTGGTCGCGTATGATTCCGAAGCAACGCATCACTCCCACACCCGCTGGAACAAAAAAGAATCCCAGATTTCTGACCAAAAAATCAGCGACCTTATCGACCGACTCCAGCCGGACCCATCCGGCTTTTAGCGATGCGGCAAGGAAAAGCATGCCTATGATTGACGATGGAACCGGCACCCCCGTGAGCCACACGGTCAGTTCGCCAAGCGCGAGAAACGCGAAAAGGACTGCGCATTGAAGTATCATGACTTGTCGTTACTAAAAAATATAGGCTGCAAAGATACGAATTAAAAACAGGAAGTGGTCTTATCGTATTAAAAAGATTTTTCTTTGCCATGCAGGCTGGCATCGGTTAAAAACGGACCGTATGGAAATTGTCCGATAGTAGCACTGACGTACGATTTCTTTTGCCAGAAAAATTACTTCAATTCGGAAATTCTTCGTACTTTTGCATTGAAAAACAAAACAAATATTGTAAAACTCACATATTCGACTGTTTATGAGAAAAAAGATTGTAGCCGGCAACTGGAAAATGAACACCACTCTTGCCGAAGGCGTGGCTCTGGCCAAAGACGTTAATGAAGCTCTTGTGTCACGTCAGCCCAAATGCGATGTGGTGATCTGCGTGCCTTTCACTCATTTGGCTTCTGTTGCAGCTGTTATAGACTCTGCAAAATTGGGTCTTGGTGCTGAAAACTGCGCTGACCATGTCAAGGGTGCATATACCGGTGAAGTGTCCGCTCCTATGGTTGCTTCCACAGGCGCAAATTATGTGATACTTGGTCACAGCGAACGTCGTCAGTACTATGGAGAGACCTCCGAAATCCTCAAGACCAAAGTTAATCTTGCTCTTGAAAACAATCTGACCCCCATATTCTGCATCGGTGAAGTTCTCGAACAGCGTGAGAACGGCACATTCTTCGATGTTGTAAAAGCACAGATTGAAGAAGCTCTGTTTGAACTCAGCGCTGAAGACTTCGGCAAACTGATCCTTGCATACGAACCCGTATGGGCCATCGGCACCGGCAAGACTGCCACTGACGATCAGGCTCAGGAAATGCACGCTTTCATCCGCGGAGTCATCGCTGCAAAATATGGCAATGAGGTTGCCGACAACTGCTCGATCCTTTACGGAGGCAGCTGCAAGGCTTCCAATGCCAAGGCTCTGTTTGCAAAACCTGACGTGGATGGCGGCCTGATCGGTGGCGCATCTCTGGCGGCCGCTGATTTCATGGGCATAGTAGACGCATGGAATTAATCGTCCCCCGACGGATATATCGCTGATTTAAAATCAAAGAATGCGGGACGGCTTTGCATCAAAGTCCGTCCCGCATTTCTCATTGTAATATCTATCAGAGTAAGTTAGTTAACAATAGATGGGAAGTAAATGGATATGGATTGCGGCATCAGTGGCTTTCGGACTGCTGTCGGGGCTGATATATACGTTTTTTAAGCGGCATGACGGCAAGCTGATGCTCCGGTTCGGCATATCGGCAGCGGCCTACACCGTATGGGGGCTTGTTCTATGCCGTATTATCTGGGTGCTGTTTGCCGGCTGACGGCTTCGGCAACCCTTTCGCCATCGATAGCCGCGCTTACTATCCCTCCGGCATAACCGGCTCCCTCGCCGGCCGGATATAATCCCGGCACTGCCACGTGACATAATGTGTCTGACATACGTGGAATCCTCACAGGAGCCGATGTACGTGTCTCGTCACCGATCACAACGGCTTTATCGGTCACGAAGCCGCGCTGTTTTTTGCCGAATTCAATGAATGCCTGTTGCAGACGCGATGCAATGGAGTGGGGAAGCAACCGGTCTATACGGGCCGAATACAGTCCGGGAGCATAGGAACTTTCCGGCAGTGAGCCGGACATTTTACCGTTTATGAAATCGGTCATGCGTTGAGCCGGAGACTGCTGACTGCCATTGCCTGCCATGAAAAAACGCCGTTCGATCTCTTCCTGAAACCTCATCATGCGTAGTTCGTCGTCTCCGTCAACGTCTTCCGGCAGCACTTCAACCACCATGCCTGAGTTGGCCCATCGGGTCCCGCGGTTGGATGGCGACATCCCGTTGACCACAATCTGGCCCGGTTCGCTGGCTGCCGGAATGATAAATCCTCCCGGACACATGCAGAAACTATAGACTCCGCGCCCGTCGACACGCGTCAACATCGAATATTCGGCCGCAGGCAGATATTTACCACGTCCGTTTGGTGAATGATACTGAATACGGTCTATGAGTTCCTGCGGATGCTCCAGTCTGACCCCCACCGCAATGCCTTTAGGTTCAAGAGCGATTCCACTGTTCCTGAGCATTTTGTAGACATCGCGTGCGGAGTGTCCGGTAGCGAGTATGACAGGCCCGTCAAAACGGGTGCCATCCGATGTCCGTACGCCGGTCACAGTGCCGTTTTCCATCACAAGTCCATCAACTTTATGGTTGAAAAGCACTTCTCCTCCTGATTTCTGTATGGTAACGCGCATCGCCTTTATGACTTCCGGCAATCGGTCTGTGCCGATATGTGGATGGGCGTCTACAAGAATATCAGACGATGCGCCGTGGCGGTACAGTACCGACAGGATTTTGTCCACCGAACCGCGCTTTTTGCTTCTTGTGTACAATTTCCCGTCTGAATATGCTCCTGCGCCACCTTCTCCGAAACAATAGTTGCTGTCTGAATCCACTATTCCCTCACGTGATATGCGGGCCATGTCTTTACGGCGGCTGTCCACATCCTTGCCACGTTCGAGCACTATCGGCTTTACGCCGAGTTCGATCAGACGCAATGCCGCAAAAAGTCCGGCCGGCCCTGCGCCCACCACTATTACCTGACGGTCGGCATCCGATACCGTACGATAATGCAGCTCCATAGCCAGATCCTCCGGCTGCATGGGCGGCTCGTCAGTAGTAACGGTGACCGAAAGATTCACCATCACCTGCCGCTGCCTTGCATCTATGCTGCGTCGCGTCGGAAGAATGCCAGTGATGCGGTTTATATCCAGATTGAGCGCTGTCGACACTTCTGCCCGCAGACGCAGGTCATCGTATGCCGTTTCCGGTTTCAGGCGTAATTGTAACTGATGTTTCATGATTGTCTGAGAGAAGAGAAGTGTTTGTTAAGATGCCGCATCACTATCCATAAAGTTATTATGGCGGTGATGAACGCGAGCATATCGCTTATAGCCATGGCTCCCCATACTCCGTTTACACCCCACATCGGCGGGAGAATCAGCAACAGCGGAATCAGATACATCAGCTGGCGTGTCATGCTCAGAAAAATGGAATACGACGGCTTGCCTATGGACTGAAAATAATTCTGGATCACGATCTGGCATCCTACTACGGGGAAAAAGACAAAATATACCCGGAATCCGTTTCTGGCGATGTCTATCAGAGTGGAGTCTGTGGTGAACATGCGGCTTACCTCATCGGGAAAGGTTTCAGTGATGATGCAGCCGATGGCAGTGATAGATGTGCCGACCCATATTCCCAATTTCAGTGTGCGTTTGACTCTTGACCAGTTGCCGGCCCCGTAATTGAATCCGAGTATAGGCTGCATGCCTTGGGTCACGCCGAGCACCACCATTACAAAAAACATCGTGGTGCGGTTAATGATTCCGAAAGAGCCTATGGCGAAATTACCGTCCGCTCCGCCGTAATAAAGCAGTGATTTGTTGATGAACACCACCACTACGCATGCACACAGGTTCATCAGAAACGGTGACAGGCCTATGGCATAGATCCGTTTGACTATCGCCAGTGACAACCAGTTGTTCGACAGGCGGAAATGCACGTAGCTTTTTTTCGATAAAAAATGCGCGAGCACCCATACGAATGCAACGCTTTGTCCGCAAAGAGTGGCGATGGCAGCACCGGCTATTCCCCATTTGAATTTGAAAATGAACAGGGGACACAGGATCAGATTTACCAACACCGACAGCAATGCCGAGATCATGGCCTTTTTCGGATAACCGGTAGCGCGCATCAGATTGTTCAGCCCGATGAACACAAATGATATCGGAGTGCCGTATAGAATCACCGTCATGAATTCGCGCGCATAGCCTATGGTCTCCGGTGTGGCCCCGAACAGGTCGAGAATCTCGTCAAGGAAAACCAATGATAGCCCGCCGAAAATGACAGAATGTATAAGACTGAGCATCATCACGTTGTTGACCACGTTAGTAGCTCTGCCGAGATCCTTCTGTCCTAAAAATATCGAACTTATGGTAGCGCCGCCTGCCGCTATGAGCATCACGAATGCAATCACAAGATTCATCAGTGGAAATGTGATGGCAAGGCCGGATATAGCCATGGCATTGACTCCCTGTCCGATGAAAATGGAGTCAATGATATTGTAGAGCGATGTGGCTACACTCGCTATGATAGCCGGCACAGAATACTGCATCAGCAGACGGCTGATAGAGTCGGTGCCGAGAGTTGCCGGGGAGTTGCTTTTTGATGTCGACGACGGTCTTGCGGTCATATCACCTCAAGGTTTGCCAACAGTCTTTGTCGGACTACTTCATACATCATCACTCCGGCGGCCACGGATACGTTCAGCGATCCTATTTCGCCGAACATGGGAATGGACGCACCTTCATCAGTCAGTTTTAGTACTTCCGGAGATATACCGACGTCCTCGGCGCCCATCACAAGTGCCACAGGAACCGTATAGTCTATCTGAGTGTAATTGATTTCGGCTTTTTCTGTCACGGCAACCACTTTATATCCGTTTTCTTTCAGAAATCTGACAGCAAGTGCCGCTGACCGTTCCCGACAGACAGGAATATGGTGAAGCGCGCCGGCTGATGTCTTTATGGCATCACCGCCGACGCTCACACTTCCGTGCTCGGGTATGACTATAGCATCGGCCCCGACACATTCGGCCGTGCGGGCTATGGCACCGAAATTGCGTACGTCGGTTATGCCGTCGAGCACAAGAATAAACGGCAGCCGCCCCTCCTCATACAGTTCGGGAACCAGATGATCAAGCCTGTGGTATGTCACGGCGCTGAGCACGGCCACCACACCCTGGTGGTTCTTGCGGGTGATCCTGTCGATAGTCTGTATCGGCACACGGCGCACCAGAATTCTATGGGCCTTGACAAGCTCAAGCAATTCTCCTATAAGCTCTCCGTGAATATCTTTCTTTATCAGAATTTTGTCAATGTCCTTGCCGGCCTGTATGGCTTCCATCACGGCGCGGATACCGAAAATATAGTCGTTTTTTTGCATTTTCCTCAAATTTGGGTTGTTAAACAAGTTATTTGCCAAGCAAAGATCTGGCCGTCGCCAATGCCGCAGTATCCGATGCCGATCCCGAGAGCATAAGTGCGAGTTCGTTTTCACGCTCCGTATCCGACAGCCGGCGTATTCTGGTATGTGTAGCCGAATCATCGTCGACTTTATACACTTTATAGTGGCTGGCTCCTTTGGCCGCGACTTGCGGCAGATGGGTAATGGTGATGACCTGTAGCGCCGATGCGATGGCACGCATCATAAGGCCCATACGGTTGGCTACATCGCCGCTTACGCCGGTGTCGACTTCATCAAATATAATTGATGGAAGCTGTAGTTTGCCGGCTATGATTGATTTTATACAGAGCATCAGACGAGACACTTCGCCGCCTGATGCGGCACCGCCCACAGCCACAGGAGTCTGATTCTTATTGAACGCAAATCGGAATTCCACCTTGTCGGCACCTGATGGTGACAGCTCAGATTCACACACATTCACTACACAACGTAGATTATGCATGCCTAACGGTTTGGCTTCCTCTTCCAATCTGCGGGCAAACTCCCCGGCAACCTGTTTTCGGATTGCTGTGATACGGGCGGCCGTGGCAACGGCCTGTTTTTTAGCGGCAGTCACCTTTTTCTTCAGATCATCAACTGTCATGTCAGAATCTTCAAGCATGGACAGTCTGCCCTGCAGTTCGTCTCGCTTGGCAATCAGTGCTTCCACAGTGTCGACTTTAAATCTGTTTTGGAGAGAATAGATCAGACCAAGCCTTTGTTCAATATATTCCAGTTCCGTAGGGTCGGCATGGAGGTTGGCATCGTAATCGGCCAGAGTCTCCGCAATATCCTGAATCTCTACTCTGGCAGATTCAAGCCGCTCGCAAAGCGATGACGCGTCATCAAGCACTTCAGACAGATCCTCGCAGGAATCTACGGCGGCAGAAAGCTGGCTCAACACATTCTCTCTTCCGTTGGTAAGCAGTTCCAGCGTCTCCGATAGTGTTTCTTTCAGCTCTGTCATGTTTGACAGAATATCACGCTCTTTCTCCAATTCCGTCTGCTCACCTTCGGTCAACCGTGCATCGGTGAGTTGTGTGAGCTGGAATCTTGTGAACTCCTCGTCCTGTTTGTTCTGTTCAATGGTCTTGAGCGTTTCTGTAAGTTCCGATTTAAGCGACCGGAAAAGAGCGTATTCGCCGGCATATTGCGACAACAGCGAGGAATTGCCACTCATGCTGTCCAGCACACGTCTCTGAAAATCCTCCGATGCGAGCAGCTGGTTCTGATTTTGCGAATGTATGTCGATCAGTTGCCGGCTTACCGTCTCAAGCTGAACTATGGTCACAGGAGAATCGTTGATAAACGCCCGCGAGCGCCCCGTCGGCAGAATTTCCCGGCGGATAATGCACCACGACTCATCCCATTCGATGTCATGCTGCCTGCAGTAATCAGCCAGAGCGGAATATCCGTTTACTGAAAAAGTGGCTTCCACAACCGATTTGTTTTTTTCAGACTTTACAGCCCTTGAATCAGCCCGTGCGCCTAAAAGCAGACTCAGGGCGCCAAGCATGATTGATTTGCCGGCGCCTGTTTCTCCGGTTATTATGTTTAATCCCGGAGTGAAGTCAATCTCGAGCGAATCAATCAGCGCATAGTTGGATATGTGGAGTTGGCGGAGCATTTCTATTTAACTTTTCCTTTCTTGATCTCGTCAAGGCGTGATGTTTCTGTGGGATACAGCGGATACAACAGCTCATATACGCTTTCACGTTCGGTGGACGGAGCTTTGGAGTAAACGTTGACCAGTTCATCCAGTTTTGCGTCTTTGGTCATCGACAGTCCCACTGACATGGATGCTACATCGTACACCTTTTTCAATATCTCCAGCGATGCTGTGATGTTCGCGCGCCCTTTGTCGGGACTCTGCGCCATTTCGTCAAGCCCTGTGCGGTGATAGCGATAGGTGAGATCGCGCAACTGACGTGTGGCCGGATCCGTATATGCGCTCACCACTGCCGACCGGTTTTTGGTATCTTCAAACGCTTTCCAGCCGACTTCTCCCGACGACTGCGCCTGTTGCACGATCTGTTTGAGTTTGTTCCAGAACGCTTCTCCGCCATTCGGACTGAATGAATCGAAATCCATGGCAAGAAACAGATATGCATAGAAATTCAATATGGCCGTCAGCTGATTTTCCATTGTGTTTTCTGAAAAAATCAGCGGTTCGCCTTCGAAATATGAGAAGTCTATCCTATTGTCCTTGAAATTGACAAGAGTAGTGGTGTATGATGTGTTGTACACCGGTCTGATAGCCTGTACCTGCAGTGATCCTTTTGCAATACCGTCATTATATTCGGAAATGGTGAAAAACATGCGGCACTCTATCTTTTCATTTGTCCCGATCTGGGCTTCCGAAAATTTAGTGGTGTTCATGTAATCATTAACGGCTTCCTGCAGCGACTGAAACACGGATGTGCTCACATTCTGCAGTTGCTGTGTATTGAATTCCACGGTGCAGTTCAGTTCCTGTGCGTATATTGCAGGCTCAAAAAGGCAGGCAGAGAGAACTGCAAATATTTTTATGAGAGGAGAGCGGCTCATTTTAAAATTTTGCAATTATATGGTCAAAAATATCCGTTGCTACTTCCTTTTTTGATTTGAGAGACGACGACACGGCAGTGCCGTCACGGTCTATGATCGTGATTTTGTTGGTGTCAGTGCCAAATCCTGCGCCTTCGTCTTTTAAAGAGTTAAGGACGATCATATCAAGATTTTTTCGTTTCAGCTTGTCAGCGGCATTGGCCATTTCATTGTCTGTCTCTAAAGCGAAGCCTACCAGATGCTGTCCGTCTTTCTTCAACTGTCCGAGAGTTGCGGCAATATCTGGATTCTTTACCAGACGGATCTCCGGCGGTTCATTGCCCTCACGTTTGATTTTATGTTCCGACGGTTCTGCCGGAGCATAGTCGGCCACCGCAGCGGCAAGAATAGCCACATCTGCATCGGCAAACGCTTTTGTCGCTGCCGCAAGCATCTGGACAGCCGATTCTACACGGACCACAGATATGGACGGGTGGGAGACCGATGTGCTCACTGGGCCGCTCACCAACGTGACGCGTGCGCCGCGCTTCGCTGCTTCCTCAGCCAGTGCATAGCCCATTTTCCCAGAGGAATAATTGCCGATAAAGCGTACCGGATCTATTTTTTCGTAGGTAGGTCCGGCAGTTATCATCACATGTTTTCCTGTCAGGTCGTTGTGTCGTGAAAAATATACTTCAAGATATGCCACTATATTCTCCGGCTCTTCCATGCGGCCTTTGCCCACAAGGTGCGACGCCAATTCGCCTGAGCGAGCTTCTATGATATGGTTGCCGTACGACCGCAGGTAAGACAAGTTGCGGGCTGTAGACGGATGTGCCATCATGTCAAGGTCCATTGCCGGAGCTACAAACACGGGAGCTTTGGCCGACAGATATGTGGTGATCAGCATATTGTCAGCTATGCCGTTGGCCATTTTGCCGATGGACGAAGCTGTTGCCGGAGCTATGACCATAGCGTCTGCCCAGAGTCCGAGGTCCACATGACTGTGCCATTCTCCGGTATTTGCGGTAAAAAATTCGCTGATCACCGGATTACCGGTCAACGTGGACAGGGTAAGGGGGGCTATGAATTCCTTGGCGGCGGGGGTCATGATCACCTGCACCTCCGCACCCGCTTTGACAAGCAGGCGGGCGAGCATAGCCGATTTATATGCGGCTATGCCACCCGTGATTCCGAGTATTATGTGTTTGCCGTCAAGCATTACGTTTGAGTCTCATATATATACGGGTCAACACCTGTTTGGTGTTTTCCGCAAAATCACCTTTCATCATCCAGCCGTAGTAGCCTGAATCTTTTTTCAGGACCTCCTCCACAGCCACGCCTTTGTACTTGCCGAAATTGAATACTTCACACCCTTTTTCGTCAAATACGATTCGTCCGGCCAGATCTGCCGTGCGTCTTTGCGTGGAGAATCCCGACAGGAACTCTATGGAGTTCTGCAGTTTGTCAGGATACTTGTCCAACTGCGCTTTAAGCACCTCATATGTGGCGCGTGTATCCGCATTGGCCGAGTGAGCCTCGTCAAGATTCTTGCCGCAATAAAACATATATGCCGCCGATAGCGTACGCTGCTCGAGCTTGTGGAAAATAGTCTGCACATCCACCAGCCGGCATTTGCTTATATCGAAATCCACGCCTGCACGGATGAATTCCTCCATCAGCAACGGCAGGTCGAACCGGTTTGAGTTAAATCCGCCAATATCGGCGCCGGTGAACGCTCTGGCCACTTCACGCGCTATCTCCTTGAACGTCGGCTTTCCCGCCACATCTTCATCCGTGATATGATGTATGGCTGTAGATTCCGGCGGAATCGGACACTCGGGATTTACGCGATATGTACGTTCTTCCTCGGAGCCGTTGGGATGCACCTTGATATAGGAAATTTCCACGATACGGTCTTTCTGGAAATTGACACCGGTTGTTTCCAGATCAAAGAATATGATAGGTTTTGTAAGTTGCAGTTCCATTCGTCTATCAGAATTCACTAACGTTCATGGGCATCAGCAGCATCAGCAGTTCGGAGTTCTCTGCATTTTCCGAGGGCATGAACACTCCGGGGCGGGACGGGTCGGACAGCGTCACCACAACATCGTCCGTAGTGATCGTTGAAAATATCTCCATCACATACGGAGCGCTGAATCCTATCACCATTTCAGAGTGGTTGAAGTCGCAACTTATTGTCTCCACGGCACGCGTGCAGTAGTTGTTGTCCACAGCCTTGATGGTTACCTCTTCGGCATTGATCTTCAACTTGGCCTGATTCTGCCCCTGGTCACCAAAGACGGAAACGCGGCGCAGAGCCGACAGGAAAGTCCCGCGGTCCACCGTCATGGCATAAGGATTGTTGACCGGGATCACACGGTTATAGTCCGGAAAACTGCCTTTCAGAAGCTGGCAGCTGAATTTTACGTTTTCAGCTTCAAGCATGGCGCGCTTTGCATCTATCGTCACTTTTACCTGAGTGTCGCGGGGAAAAACATTTTTTATCACAGCCGACGGCTTGACCGGCATGATGCAAGAACCGGTAACTCCAGGTTCTGACATAGTCGAACGGTATTTCACCAATTTGCGTGTGTCTGTGGCCACAAATGTGATGGAATCGGGCTTTACATCCCAGAATATGCCCATCATCTGCGGACGCAGCTGGTCTGTGCCTACTGCAAACATGGTGTTGTCTATGCCGTTGAGAATCTGGTTGGAGGGCACGGTAAAAGCGATGGCGCCTTCCTCCGGCTTTACGTCGGTCGACGGATATTCGTTGCCGTTGATACCGATGAAATCAAATTTGCCTTTGTCACCGTTGTATGTCACCTCTATCGCCAGATTGTCATCGTCGATATTGAATGTGATACCTATGTCTGGCATCGATTTAAGCAGGTCAGTAAGGCGGCGGGCATCAACGCAGAACTTTCCTTCGCCCTCAGCTTCAAGCACCGGCACTTTTGCCGTCAGAGTATTTTCAAGATCCGAAGCAGTGATGTGAAGCATACCGTCACGCAGCTCGATCAAAAAATTATTGAGAATAGGCATCGGGTTCTTTGAGTTGATCACTTTGCTGACAGCTGATGCCAAGCCGTAGAGCGCTTTGCTCTGCACGTTGAATTTCATAATTGGTCTGTGTCGTTTGATTGTTTTTTCTAATCTACAAAATTAGTCATTATCCACATATCCGGCAATATTTCACACATTATTTTTGCGGATGCACCTCCGACAAGTCTATCAGATTATGGATGATGGCATATATTGCCAGTCCGGCCGACGAGTGTATCTCAAGTTTGGCGCTTATGTTGCGTCGATGTGTGGCCACAGTATGCACAGATAGATTCAGCGCGTCGGCGATCTCTTTGTTTGACAAACCTTTGGCAACATTGCATATTATCTCTTTTTCGCGTTCTGTAAGATCGTTCGATATGCCGTCCCCTGCTGTCTCTTCGCTTGATTTCCTGTTCATGGCGGCTGTAGATTGTTCGAGTTCTGTCACGGCCGGAACAAACAGGCAGTCTTCAACTTTGCAATGTGTCATAAGATCCTTCTCACAGGTGATTATGTCGAACAACGCCGAGTTAAGCATGTCTATACGCTCTCCATTGTTGCGGTAGTGGCGTATGAATATGTCTTTCAGTTCTTTGAGTTTCGATGCGATCGGCTTGTGCGTGGCTTCGAAACGCGCTATTTCAAAATCGTTGTCAGTCTTGCCGGACAAAAGACCCTCAACGTATGTGAACACACAATTGTTTTCATGCTCCATGTGGCGCCTGACCTCCTCGACGTATTCGTCGTAAAACTGCAGAATCAGCACCGTCAGATTGCCGTCGGCCGATGAATCATTCATAGCTTCAATGAGTTTTCGGCGTATAGACGGCAATATGAAATCAAGAAAATACGAATGTGCCCGCTTCAGATATCCCATGAGGGCCGACAGAGAGATCGGGTGGGGAAGCATGGGCTTTTTCCCGCTTATAAAATTGGCCACAGCTAAAAAAGTGTGGCAGTCCACGTTGCTTTTCCCGCACACAGCGGCGACCGTTTCGTCTCCGAATCCGAGAGGTATGTCGAAACGGCTCAAAGCCATCAGGAGCAAATTGTTATCCGCAATAAGGTCGAGCATTTTGTCCGACTCTATATATTCTGTCATCAGATGCATATTGTTGGTGAATTATGCAAAATTACGAAAAATCTGCTTAAAAGGTGTATCTAACATTTGAAA
>BLLX01000024.1 GCA_011959405.1 Muribaculaceae bacterium | reverse complement strand
CACCGCCCCCGGTGAAATGACGGTGTGCCCGCTGGCCGACGATAACGGCGAGGTTTACCACGACGGCACATCGGCCAACGTCGAAGGCTTTAACAGCACTACGATGCTGGACGAGGGCGACGTTATGATGTACGAGGCGGACCGCTATTGTAAGGGCATCGAGGATTTTATTAACCGTTGCCACTACGACTGTTATAGCTCACTCGACAAGGTTACAGACCTGACCGCAGAGCTGGGCCGCAAGCTCTACCTGGACGATCTGGAGTTAATGGATAAGAAGGCGGCCCGCGTATCGTCGCAATATACCACACTTTCGGAGTCGCTGATGGATTACGATACGTTTAGGGTACTGATCGCACCCGTGGCCGGTTACAAGCAGGTAAGATGGCCCGCCGTGAGCTCAACGGTTTACGGCGCGGTATTCCTGGACGCCGATAATAACATAATTTCGCGCGCCGCAGCAAATCACGGCCGAATGACCGAAACCAGCTACCTGTTCACCAACGTACCGGAAGGCGCCGAAAAAATCGCCTTCACCTGTTACCGGGATGTCGAATTTTCGTTTGTCTGGATGACGTTCTCGGACGAAATTCAGGCTATCGAGCCCGACCCCTGGAAAACCGGCGATTATCTGGTGGGCGTCTATAAAGCACACTACGGAAATACGCAGATCCGCAGTATTTCGGGAGTGGTGCCGACCGTGAGCGTGTCGCAGTCGCAGTTTGCAGAATATTGCCGCCAACGCGGCGAGGGTTACTGCCTGGTAAATTACCAGATGCACCGCGATTTTGCCCGCCTGTTCTTTGCCGTCAAAGGTACGCGCGACAGCTCCGGGGCATGTGGTTACGGCACCGGCTCGAACACGACACGCACCGGCCTGACTAACTTCCTGGGTATGCGCGACACTTTGCCACCGACGACCATAGGAGCGGCCGGATGTTTCTACCTGGACGCAGAAGGCGCACGCAAGTCTATAACGTCGCTTAACGCGCTGGGCTGGGAAAATGCGTGGGGTAATATCGCAGAATGGATGGAAGGCGTTATTTCAGATTATTACGTCTGGTCGATCGAGGACAAGGACGACGGCCCGCGCAAGATCAAGAGCGGAACCGTCAGCGACTCGTGGATCGTAGAGCTGGCAAACGGCCGAAATATGGACGTCGTGCCCGTCATGCTGGGCGGCACCGAAACAACCCATTACCGGGATAAATTCTGGTGTTCCAACAGCCCCGCCCGTGTGGTGTACCGCTCCAGCTACAACGCCAACTCGTGGGCCGGTGTTGCGTTCGCGAACGCGTACAACGATGCGGCGGCTACGTACGCGTGGTACGGGTCGCGCCTCGCCCTCATGGGTAAGATAATTTACACGTTAGACGTCGCGGCCTTCAAGGCACTTGAAGCCATAGCATAATCGTCTATGTCGTTACACTTGAACGTTACACGGGGCCCCGGACCTCCGGGGCCCTAACCTACCCGAATACGGTAGACCTTCCCTCGGCGCCCCGCCCGTGTGGTGAACCGCTCCAACAACAACGCCAACTCGTGGGCCGGTGTTGCGTACGCGAACGCTAACAACGATGCGGCGGCTACGAACACGTGGTACGGGTCGCGCCTCGCACTCATGAAGTTAAAGCGTTAAGCCTGAAAATATTTTTGTCCTCCGGCAGTGGCGACGTGTCGCCGACGCCGTGGCAGGGAAGGGAGCCGCAGCACAGCCGCCAACGGCGGAACGCTGGAAAATCACGCGCGGGGTAGCGTTTAGTAGGGCCTAAAGGCAGCCGAAACACGCAGGCCCCAGAAAAATGAAGGCTAAATTTTTAGAAATGAAACGAATTAAGGACGAAGAAATAATACCGCTTATCATCGCCCCGGCTAATATCCGGCAGTCGATTTTTAAGGTACTCGAAGGAACGGCCCGCAAAGAGTCTAAGCAGGGCCGCGAGATCCTGGCCCATATCGACCAGATAGAGGCATGGCTGGCCGCTGAAATCGAGTCTGGAAAATTTCGCCTTACTTCTTTCGGCGAAGAAATTATTAACGAGCGCGAAAAGGCGCGAAAAATACAGTTTCTTTACTCCTATTACGAGAAAATCGGCATACATGCGATTATGAACATCGTGGAGCAACTGACTTTTAAAAGGCTGATACGCACAACCGGCGCAAGCCTAAAAAACAGAGGCACCCACGACCTATTGAAAATAATACGCCGCGACATGGCCGAGGATCCGGACGGAACACGTTACACATACGCCGACGATATTAGTAAGTTTTACGAGTCAATTGACCAGGACGTTATGATGGATTGTTTACGCCACTACTTCAAAGGGCGTATAATTCTTACATTACTGGAGAGGTTTGTGCGACTGTTGAAAAAGGGCGTTAGTATCGGACTTCGCAGCTCGCAGCACTTTGGTAATTTGTTGCTGTCGCTTTATCTGGATCATGTTCTAAAATCCGGCGAAGGCTTTAAACACTTTTACCGGTATTGCGACGACAAGAGGTTGATGGCTGGGACTAAATCGGAGCTTTGGCACGGCGCCCATGTTATCGAGCGGCAGGTGGAGCTGGCTAAATTGACGGTAAAACCTGGCGCCCGGATCTTCCCGACTTCGCAGGGTGTCGACTTCCTGGGGTACGTTGCCCGGCCGACTCATGTACTTATAAGAAAACGAAACAAACAGCGCACGGCCAGAAAGCTGAAGAAGATCAAGAGCAAGACCAGACGCGCGGAAATTATCGCGTCGTTTTACTCGCTTTGCAAGCACGCCGACGCTAAAAATCTATTTTACAAATTAACAGGCATTAAAATGGCTGACTATCCAAAATTAAAGACTTTGGCGGAGCTGGGCATCCCCTCGACTCCAGGACTCCGCGCCGACGGTACGAAGAATTTCCCCGGTAGACAGGTAGCGCTTCAGGCGCTCATCGGTTCAAATTTCTGTATTGTCGATTTTCAACCTGGAATGTCGACCCAATACTCGCGCCAGGCGCTTAGGACGGCACAAGAGAAGGGCGACACCGGAGCCGTCGAGAAAAAGAAATATCTGGTTAGCGCCCGCATGGTGTCGCCGCACCGCGCGAATTTAGCACAGGCCGGAGCCGTGCTGAAGAAGGGCGACATGTTTAAGTTTTTCACCGGCAACCCTGATATGTGGGCGATTTGCGAAAGCCTCAAAGAGGCCGGAGAATTAGACAAGAACGTGGTGACCGTCGAGAAGGAGAGTAACGGCAAATATACCGAGTTTCGTTTCAAATAACACCTTACAGCTATGAAAGTATTGAAAATTTCTTGCGGCGCAGACCTGGCGCCGATCGAGTGCATCAACCCACGACGCGACCGCTGGGCCGTCCGCTGGGATATTCACCAGGAACAGGACGCGGGGTGGTTTGCCTCCGAAGTCGTAGTGGATCACCGGCCGACGGTCGAGGAAATCCGCGAGATCATCACGGCGCACATCGACGCGACTACACAAAACGACATCGTTAACGGTTTTTCATGGAAAGGAAAACCGGTAAAGCTGACCGACACGGCACAGAGAAATTTTTTATTTGCCGTGTTCACAGTCGACCGGACCGGAGAGATCGACCGGGAGCAGTTTGTCGGACTTCTGGACGCACAGACGGACGCAGAGGCGGCCGACGAGCTGGCCGACATGGTGTCGGCAATCTGGGAACATATCCAGCAAAAGAGAGCCGACGGCATCGCGGCCAAAAATGCCGTCGACTTCTCGAAATATGCCCTATAACATGCCGTCGAAGGCTGAAACACCGGCCACCCGGTTTTCCTTCATAATGTGCGCGTAAATCATCGTCGTGGTTATTGACGTATGACCTAATAATTTCGATAGCGTGCCCAGGTCCCCGCCGTTCTTCTTATAATAGAGCGTCGCAAAAGTATGCCGGGCCGCTTTCGCGCTTACTGGTTTCAGGATGTCGACGCGCTGGCACACACGTTTAATAACTCTATTAAAGGCCTGGTCGGTTGGCAGGGTGACAAATAAGTTACCACGCCGCCGACCGGCTTTATAGTATTCTACGAGCTTGGCGGCCGGGCCTGAAAGGGGCATTATTACCTTTGTCCGAGTTTTTATCCTGGTATAATGAATTTCGCCGCCAACGATTTGCTCGATTTGAAGTAACCGGGCGTCAGTTATGTGCATACCGGTAAACGCCATAAACAGCCAGAACCGGAGCACGTCCTGTTCATTGTCGGGCAGCCTGTCGGACTTGTAGAGATCGAGCAGCGCGGTAAATTCTTCTTCCGTCAGGAATACAACGACAGGCTCGGCCCGCGGTGCCTTGTAGGTGTCGAAGGGGTTACGATGAACAAGACCGGCGCGCATCGCGGCGTAATAGTACACACGCAAAACGCACATATTTTTGCGGATTGTGCCGGGACTGTTGCCCAGCTTGTCGCGCAAATAAACCGCATACGTCCGGAGAAATTCGGGCGTTATTTCGTGAAGATATAGATCCGGCCGGTAGTCCTCCAGCTTTTTGAGCGCAGCTGCATGGTGCCGCTGTGTTTCCCACTGGAGAGCGTCGCGCGTAGCGTCAAGGTGCCGACGAGCATACCTGATAAACTGGCCGTCCTCCGGCGGACGTCGATAGAGCGCAAGAAAACTCGCTTTTGTAAGCTGTTCACCGGTGAGCCTGGCACGCACCAGGATGTCGGAGATTTTTGCCCGGACGTTGGAAATTATTAAATTTTTGTCTTTGACTTCCTGGCCGCGCCCTTTCACCCGCTCCGCAACTGCATCCCATTCGGTTACAGTTACGGCCAGATCTACCGGCACCCGGATTTTTTCGCGCTCGATGTTTAACACCGCATAAAGCGGAGCGCAGCCGTCGGCCCGCTCGCTTTCGTTTCATCGTTTGATTGATATTTTCGCCATTTTCATTGTGCCGGTTTCTGTGCCGACATTTTTTGTAAGTGGTTGATATTGTGCCGACTTTGTGCCGACATTTTCAACACCTTTGCGCGAGTGGATATGGCGAACTAACCCGCTGTAAATGTGTTAGTTAAAAAGAAAAACCCGACACGTTGTCGGGTTTAAAGTGGTGCCACCAGGAATCGAACCGGGGACACAAGGATTTTCAGTCCTTTGCTCTACCAACTGAGCTATGGCACCATTGTTGACAACAGAACTCAACCACATGGGCTTTTCCGTTTCAGCGATGCAAAGTTAGGAAGTTTTTTTTACCCAAGCAAATTTTTTTGGAGTTTTTTTGATATTTTTATACATTCTCAACATACATCCCTAACAATCAGATAATTGCAGTTAATACTCAAAAATCTTTAATTTTGAAAAAATCATGTCAAATAAAGTATGGTGAGATAAAATTCGCAGATTCATACGCAAATTTATCCGTACACAACGCTTTCATATAACACCTCTATTAAGATCATTCGCCGACTGGAGAGATTTGGACTCTATTAGAGTTACAGTTCAGAAAAAATCACACCACCCTGACAATATTAAAAGCTAAATAACATCAGAATGATATATTCCGATGATTTTTTATCAACACCTATTTGCGCCAACCAATATTACCTTTCATAGCAACCAATGCCAATCTAATAGTGCTAATTTTGGAAAAAGAAAGGAATTCAACAGTGATCGCAAACTCTGCGTTTATAATGCTTAACCTGCGCAGCTACTGATTTTTAAGGTTTTTTCGCATTTTGAGGGGTAAAAATTTTGTAGATTGGAAAACAATCCGTAATTTTGCCCCGCAAATCAAAACAAAAATTTTGCTAAACAATTAAAAAACTATATAACAAATGATTATCGTACAAGTAAAAGAAGGCGAAAACATCGAGAAAGCTCTCAAAAAGTTCAAACGTAAATTTGAAAAGACTGGCATTGTCCGCGAACTCCGCAGCCGTCAGGCTTTTGAAAAGCCCTCTGTAGCAAACCGCAAGAAGATGATGAAAGCGGTTTATGTTCAGAAACTGCGCGCGGTTGAAGAATAAAAAAACGCTTTTTCAAGTATTTTCCGCCTAAATTATTTGGCGAAAAGAAAAGATTGTCATATATTCGTGCATCCTATAATTCCCTTATCGGGTATGTATAATGCACGAAATAATGACTGATTATATTAAATCTTTTCTGACTTATATACGGTGTGAGCTGAACCATTCGGCTTACACCGTTTCGGCATATACCGCAGACTTACGGGAATTTGCGGAATTTATCACGGGAGGATCTCCTGATAGATTCAGGCCTACCGACATCACTTCGTCGGACTTAAGAACATTTGTGGCTCATTTAAGCCGTCAAGGAAGTTCTCCACGCACTGTGCGGCGCAAGGTCAGCACCCTTCGCTCTTTTTTCACTTTCATGTGTCGGCGACACGGGTCCACAACAAATCCGGCGGCTGACCTAATTACTGCGCGCACACCAAAAGAGCTACCAGTCTATATCCGGCAGGATGAGATCAATACAATAATCGACATGAACGGATCCGCAATCAGTTCATCCGACTCCGATGATTTTGATACCGTACGCGACAATCTGATCGTGACCATGCTCTACACCACCGGCATCCGCTGCTCGGAACTTATGACTCTGAGAGACTCTGCCGTAAACACATCCTGTTGTGAACTAAAAGTACTGGGAAAGCGTAATAAAGAGCGAATAGTGCCGTTTGGCTCTGAACTCAAACAGATGATAGAACACTACAGACTATTGCGCGAATGCGGCCCAGGGCCAGGTGGAGAATTTTTTGTCCGCCGCAACGGCAGTGCGCTGTACCGTAAGCTCATTTACAACATTGTACATGACGCCCTGAAAGCAGGCAATGCTCATGCATCACGCCTTAGTCCGCACGTGTTGCGCCATTCATTTGCCACCGACATGCTCAACAACGGTGCTGATCTAACTGCCGTACAGAAATTACTCGGCCACTCATCCCTCGGCACCACACAGATATACACACATGTGACACTTCGTGACTTACAACATAATTATCAACTCGCACATCCTCGTGCACAAAGAAAAGGAGGAAATTATGGAAACTAAAATTCAAGCCATTCATTTCGACGCATCCGAATCGTTGGTAAGCTTTATCCAGAAAAAAATCGAAAAACTTGTACGTAAAAACGTAAATATAACAGACGCTGCAGTAACGCTGAAAGTAGTGAAGCCCGAAACTGCAATTAACAAAGAAGCAAGACTGGTGCTGACGGTTCCGACCCATGAAGACATCGTAGCCACTAAAGTCGCCGACACATTCGAAGAAGCCATCGACTTGGCCATCGCGGCACTTGAGCCACAACTCGAGAAACTGAAAGACAAGAAATAATTTGTCATTCCAATAACACATAAATAGCGGCTGCACCGTAAAAACATGCAGCCGCTATTTATTTTAACGTGAGTTCGATATAAGTAATCAGAACAACGTCAATTGATTGTCCGCCACGAACGCCAAAGAAATCGACGGTTTCTTTGGGAAGAAACAGTATGCGGCAATGGCACTCAAGGCATTGGTTATGAAATTTGCGAACGACCGATGCCTTGAGTGTTCTATCTGAGCGATATTTTTAAGTTCATCGTTAACAGATTCAACAAGAGCTCTTTTGCGAAGCATAATTTTGTCAGCCACGGACAACAGCGAGTCCCTCATGTCGTTTTTAACCTTGGTAACGAGCTGGATTCCGTTCATGAACAGGAACTCAAACAGTTGTTTGCCGATATATCCTTTATCACCACAGAGTTTGCCCTTGACGTTTTCAATAAATGACTCTGAATACAGTGGCTCGCGGTCATCTACATTACCCGGTGTGAACATAAAGTTCAGAATCTCACCTTTGTCATTGATGATCAGGTGCTGCTTAAAGCAGAAGAACCATCCCATCGAGCACTTGCCCCGCTGAGCGATACCTTTGAAAGTCTTGTGGATAAGTATGCGCTGGTGTTTGCAGACTCTCAACGGAGTCGAATCAACATACGCAATGCCGGTACAAGTCCCAAGCAACACTTCCTTTATGAATACCGTGAATGACAGTAGCACGGACTTTTGCAATTCGACAAATCTGTTGTATGACACAGTCTTAGGGAACAGGTGGAGAAGGTGCTTGCAGACATACTGAGTGTAAAAGTGTTTGAGGCATCTGAATCCCTTGCTGTGAAAGAGAATCAGGATGGTGATGACCTCGGCATCGGAAAGCCGTCCCGGCTTATTGCGATGCTTCTTGCCATAACTGAGCTGATGCTTTTTGAGTTCAGAAGAAAAATACTTGCAGTAATCATCGGCAAGACAGAAAATTTTTATACCATTGAGTCTATAGAACCGTCATTGAATCCACATATGTTTTTCAAAGCGACCAGAGGATGCATCATATCCATAGGCTCAATAGCAAAAGTCTCCAAATATTTCAACAGCAGACTTAAAGTCTCCCTTAAACATAACGCCAGCATGGATTTGATGATCAGCAGAGCTCGCGTCCAGGATTTTTTAAAATGGCTCGACGGCTGATAAATTCATTTGATTTATTCTGAAATTCATGTAATAAATACTTCAGTTGACGGATATTCGCTTTTACGTATTCATATTTACGGTTAATTTTACCGCCTAAAAAAACAAGATTTGATTTATATATGAATACAGCAAAAGCAATATTGTTTTCACTTGTCCGGATCACACTTCTTATACACCTTCCGACAAATCTCAACGCAGAAGAAAATGAACGATGGTTTCAGTTCGGCCTTTTTCCTCCCATATCAAGCAATGGCATAAATTCAGAAAAAATTACCACCAGCGTTTCCATCAACTTGATAGGAGGTTACAATGCAGGCAATAAAATCTTGGAATTAGGAAGTCTATGGAACGCGTCAAAGCGTTATACTAAAGGAATTCAGATAGCCGGCATAGTGAATTATACCGGTTGTAGCCACAATGCCGTACAGATAAGCAGCTTCGCCAATATTGCTGCATCAGGCAACTCTCCGTTGCAGTTTGCCGGACTGTTGAATATCGGCCAACATATCAGCGGATTGCAGATTTCTGCTCTGATTTCTGCTCTGGCAAACGTTGCCAAAACGGTAACGGGTGTGCAATTAGGACTTATAAATTATATGGAAGACGGAGATAAAGGTGTTTCCATCGGTCTGATCAACATTGCAAAACATAGAGGAAAATATGAATTTGAAGTCTCATTTTCCGAATCAATCAATACTGCGATATCCTTCAAAATAGGCACAGACAAATTCTATACCATATTCTCAGGCGGGATAAATTACTTTCTTTCTACAATAGAATATGCAGCCGGATTAGGATTCGGCACAAACATAAATTGGAAGAAACGCTGGAGTAACCAGATCGAGATTCAGGCATTCGGCATCAGTTCCGGAAAGAAATTCACCGACAATTCAGCAAACAGCATAATTCAGCTGATGGATCGGCTTGTCGGCCGGTTGCAGATTTTAAAAATCTTTCCACCGTAGCTATTACGAAAAAAACGTAATAGCTACGGTGGAAACGTATAATAATCAAGGGCTTTAAGCAACAAGCCTACTAAATCGGAAACTGATGGCGTATGGGATCATCATACTGCTCCTGCGCTCGACGCAGACGCTCCATCATTTCGGCTGTAATGGTCTCCGTTCCGGGTTTACCGTAAATATTATTCATTTCCGACGGATCTTCCTGCAGGTCATACAATTCCCATTCATCTATATCATTATAGAAATGAATAAGTTTATAGCGGTCTGTGCTTACTCCATAATGGCGCTTCACTGCATGCTCTGCCGGATATTCATGATAGTGATAATACAACTGGTCGCGCCACTTTTCCGGTTTTTCCCCGCGCAACAGCGGCACCAGCGACTCTCCCTGTATGTCCGACGGCACTTCCACACCGGCCAACTGCATGAACGTAGGTGCATAGTCAATGTTCTGCACCATTTCATCGACATCACCACGGCGTTCATAACCTTTGGGCAGACGCATCACCAAAGGCGTGTGATACGACTCATTATACATAAACCGCTTGTCAAACCACCCGTGTTCGCCCATATAAAACCCTTGGTCAGAAGTATAGACCACCAGCGTATTATCAAGCAGATCATGCTCTTCAAGATAATCCAGCACTCGGCCCACATTATCATCCAGACTTTTCAGCACTTTCATATAGTCTCGCATATAGCGCTGATACTTCCACTCAGCAAGTTCTCGGCCTTGAAGATTACGAGCAAAGAAGTCCTTTCTGATAGGTTCGTAAAAAGCCTCGAACTTAGTCCTCTGTGCCGAATCCATCCTGTTCACAAAACTCAGATAAGTCGACTTCAGATTCGACGTAAGATCCTGTCGATCCATCTTGAGATCATATATCAGATCCATGTGGTCCGAAATGCGCATTTCTGCCGTAGCAGCTGCCTTGCGGCCCTCATAGCCGTCAAAGAAATTATCCGGCAGAGGAAATGTCCTATCCTCATAAAGGCCAAGATGACATGTGTCCGGCAACCAGTTGCGGTGCTGCGCCTTATGGTGTATCAATATACAGAACGGCTTCGACTTGTCCCGCTCGTTCTCCATCCAGTTGATACTTTTGTCCGTGATCACATTGGTCAGATAGCCATGCTCCACCACTGTATCGTTCTGCATATTAATAAAGCGTGGATTATAGTAATCACCCTGACCTGGCACGATTTCCCATTTGTCAAATCCCTGTGGAGTGCTTTCCAGATGCCATTTACCGAAAATAGCTGTCTCATAGCCTGCCTTCTGCAAATACTTGGGAAATGTGGGCTGATCACCGTTAAACACACAATGCTCATTGTCCGTAAATCCGTTCGCATGGCTATGTTTGCCGGTAAGCATACATGCTCTCGACGGACCGGACAATGAATTTGCTACAAAACTATTGGTAAAACGCACTCCGTCCTTTGCTATACGGTCAAGATTCGGAGTCTCGGCATAACGGGTGTCATAACAACTCATCATCTGTGCTGTATGATCATCGGTCATGATATACACGATATTCGGCTGCTTGGGCACGGTATCCGATTTAGCTTTCACACACGAACCCATAAGATACGGCAATGCCGCACATGCTGTCACGGCCGCAACCATCGAAAAGGCGGCAGGAAGTTGTTTTGTCATGGCTATATTATTTCAGAAATATGATATATAATGTTTTTTGTACTATCAGCGTATCTCATAATCGCCTTCCGCCGACAGATCAGAAGACGAAAAACGCAATGAAGCCGATGATATATCAAACGGCCAGAAGAAAGTGCCGCATAACTTGCCGTCTTCTACGGAATAAACACCGGTGGTCGTATCATGCGACACGGCAATTCCGTCAAAGCCGACAAATCTCATCTTGCCAGCCACGTCGGCTACATCATTCTTCTCCCCGCCTGCCAGCAGAGTGCCGTCATTAAGTGTAAGCGCACCGGCAATCCTCAACCCATACGAAGAGCCGAAAGAATAGATTATGCTGCCGTTGAGAGCTGCTGCTCCCACACAGTCCACACCTATGGATCCCCCACCGATAGCCGATATGTTCATCACACCTCCCAATCCGTTTATATTGCCGTTGGTCTTTACGCCTTTAGAGGTGGAAGTATCCGTGTCGCCTGACAGATGTTCGCCACTCAATGCTATCGTGGTCACACCGCCGCGAAGCGTTAACGAACCGTCTGAATTTATGCCCTTGCCGCCGTCGCCGGTAGCTGTCAGCGTTATTTTTCCGGCATTGATGTCTATATCGCCGTCGGCTTTCATACATGCGGCTGAGCTCAGTGTATTGTCTTCCAGATCCATAGCCGGATCACCCGAACAGTTAAGGTCCAGCTGTCCGCCATAAACCATGATCCGCATATCCGATTTCAAAGCCTTGCCTGCAGGAGCGGAAGTATTGGCATATACATATCCGCCGATCATTCGCACGCCATATCCCGCTGAAGCTCCGCCTTTGACATGAATGGCGTTTTTAGCCGCATCGGTCACAACAAGCGTAGCACCAGGACGTATCGTCAGGAAACCGTCGGTAGCAAATCCGTGTCGCTGACGCCCCTTCACCGAAAGGCTTCCGGAACCGCTGACTATCACATGCCCCTCGGAAAAGAAGCATCCCTTGCGGTCTTCCTCAGGATTCGCCGCAGGAGCATATACCGGCGAGTCGGTCAGACGCGAGTCCCCTTCCAGATGCAGGAACACACGCTTTTTGTTCTGATCATTGATCGCAGGACCGCGATCTGATGTGAGATTCAGACTTTCAAGCTGAATCATGTGGCGGTGGAGACCGTCTACACGCAATGATCCTGCCGACGAAGCACCAGTCAACACTATCTTTGCGTATTTGTCGGCAATATCAAGACTGACATGAGCGCCGTCAACCTTCACCGACATCGGCGAAACCACTCCGGTCACCGATGCGGAAGTTTCCGTATATGTCACGGTCACCTGCACCTCCCAGTCATTATGTTCATGATACAGGTCCTTGTCATCCGTCACCAGATCGTCAGCCAGATCGTCAGCCATCCGGCCAGAATATGGCTTGATGTCATATACAAACTTCGGAGTCATAGCCGGATTATAGACAGAATCCTCCACCTCTGGAGGAGGTAATATTCCCCCACCTGTCGACGGATTCGGATCATCATTTTTACACGACGACACTGCGCAGCACACTGCCAGTCCCAGAGCTATATATAGCAATCTACTCATTTGATTGGTTGTATTTAGATTATAATCGAAAATTGATCGGCAGCCGATGATGCCGGCATACGCTTCCGCGAGCGTTCAAGCGCATCACGCGACGTCTCGACATAGACCACACGTGTGTCATCGCTGTCAGCCAGTCCTACAGGACGTCCATCCTGGTCAAACACAAAAGTCATGCCGTCATAATCGCCATAATCATCCGCCCCTCCACGGTTGGCACCGACATAATAGGCCTGGTTTTCGATAGCCCGCCCTATGAGCAGATGCTCAAAAGCATATCCCCTGACCGACGGCCAGTTTGACGGCACCAGCATGACATCATAGGCCAGACCGACATTGCGGCACCACACGGGAAACCGAAGGTCATAGCACACGATCATGCCTATGTTCCAGCCGCGGTAACGCACCACCGGAACACGCCCTGTACCGGCACTCATGATCGACGACTCCGGACTCAATGAAAAAAGATGGCGTTTGTCATAAAACGTCGTCTCTCCCGACGGCTCTACAAAAAAGGCCCGGTTGAAAATACGGCCGTCACCGTCACAGGCCAGATAAGATCCGGCGATAGCCATACGGTATCCTGCGGCAAGTTCCTTGAGTTTATCCACGGTCTCTCCGCTATCCGGCTCCGCAAGCCGCATCTGCACATCCGGGTCAGGCACAAAGGCCGTCGAGAAAAGCTCCGGCAACACGACCAGATCCGTATCCTTGCGGATTCCCGCCATAATATCCGACACCGCATCAATGTTGGCCTTTTTGTCAGCCCACACGACAGGCAGAGAAACCGACGCGATTTTCAGAGAACTGTTGATCATCTTATTCCGTTTCTGTCGAGAATTTTTCAGGATATATCGCTGTAAATTGCGAATAATACCGTTTTATAGCCGCCATGTCGGCATCAATATCACCGGAAGGTATGAATTCCTCATTCATCATCACTGTACGCGATCCCCCGTCAATCACAGCAAGAGTAACCGGAACTCCGGCCTCTGTGGCCACACGAAGAAAACCTGTGTGCCAACGCGATGTACGGCTTCTTGTCCCTTCAGGCGCAATGGCTATGTTCAGACGCGGCTCTACGCGAAAACGGTCCACCAGAGCCGAAGTCAGCGAATTACCCTTCGAACGGTCCACCGGCACTCCGCCCATGGCTCTGAATATACTGCCCAACGGCCAGCGAAACCAGCTTTTCTTCATCAGAAAACCGGCCCTGCGCCCCACTGAGCAATATGCGAGTTCGCAAATCACGAAATCGATATTGCTCGTATGAGGAGCCACACATATAATGGACTTGGGATAGTCGGGCACAGACACCTCAACACGCCATCCCGCAATTTTCAGCAGAATGCGGCTGAGCCATAATATGACTGATTGCATCAAGCCTTCTGGGAAAGTCCGGCAAGATCGTTCATACGATGAACGCACTCGTTAAGGCTGGCATTGAATTTTTCATGCAACGCACCGTAAGCCGCACGATAATATACAGAACGTGCCTTGTGATATTCGTGGACTGACGCGAAGTCGCGCACGCTCTTGTCAAACGCGAATGTCACGTTGCGCAGAGTGCTTTCCTGCAGCACCGCAATGTCGATGATCAGCTGGGCCACATCATCCTGCTTGTCCTCGGTGACTATTTCGCCGATGAGCATGCACTCGCCTACCAGATCTCCACAGATATATTTGATTTGTTTCTTCAGATCACGCTTACTTTTCATAATGGTCACGTTTTTAATTAACTTTTATGTATTTGATAACAAACCGGAAACCGATTCTGCCCCAAAATTACTCAAAATTTCCCAAACGGCAATCCTTTATTCCGTTTTTCACATACACCCGGCCTTACCGCATATCCAGAATCAACAGCGAATCCGCCGGAGTACTCACAGCGAGAATCAGACGCGAAGCCCCTGCCGCACGCATCATGCCACGCGACAACGACGGCGGCAGCAGCATACACGCCGTAGCAAGAGCGTCAGCCTCCATTGCCGACGGCGCCACCACAGTGGCACTCAACACCAAAGTATCTGCAGGCGCCAGAGTCACAGGCATTCCGGTGACCGGACTGATCGTGTGTGAGGTCTTGCCGCGGTCCGTCATACGGTAATTGCGATAATTTCCTGAAGTAGCTATGCCGCACCCCGTCAGCGACAGGGTCATCATTTCCGAATGGACCACTGCATCGGCATTGTCGACAGGCGCATCAATCATCACATTCCACGCCCCGCCCCTCGGAGACTCGCCCGACAGACATATTTCCCCTCCTATCTCCACAAGAAAATCCTCGCAGCCGTTGCGGCGCAGCATTTCCCCCACAGCATCACAGCCATAACCTTTCGTTATGGCGCTGAAATTAAATTCAGTCCTCGGATGCTTCTTCTCGATCACTCCGTCCGGCCCGATCCGGCACTCCGATATGCCCACCCTGCTCATCACCGAATCCAACGGCTCACCATCCGGACCGGCATAACCGAAGCCCCAGTAATTTACCAGCGGAGCCACCGTCGGATCAAACATTCCTCCCGACAACCGGCTGACAGTCTGCGAGCAAGTGAATATACGCCTTATCATCGAATCCACTACCACCGGCTCTCCACGGTTAATACACGACACCAGCGAATTAGGCTGAAACGGCGACAGCGACATCTCCACCCTCCTCATCGTCTCCACGATTGAATCGCCCAACTCCATGTCAGACCGGTAAGTAACCGAATACAACGTATGCCACATCGACCCTTCGGCCTTACGCCATGCAGCCGGGCCACTGCATCCGCAAACGGCAAAAAGTGTTGCGCCTATCAAAAAAACAATAAATTTTCGCATAATATACTGCAAATCTACGCAAAAATTCCGAAATTTGACGTGACGGTAAAATAACACGACAACATACACTACACAATCTTAAAAAACATAACCATACCTCTTATATGAAAACATCCTACATATTTCTGGCCACCGGTTTTGAAGAAATCGAAGCCGTGACACCTATAGACATTCTCCGCCGGGCCGGCATGAACGTAAAGACCGTATCCGTCAACCCCGACTCCCTGAAAGTGACCGGAGCACACGGCGTGACATATATTGCCGACATCCGCATGGAGCAGGTATCGTCCTCCGATGCCGACTGGTTGATTCTGCCCGGAGGAATGCCAGGAGCGTCAAATCTATATGGTTGCGAAGCCTTACGTCAGATGCTGCACGACCACGCCGCAACCGGCGGAAACATCGCCGCAATCTGCGCATCTCCGGCTGTGGTGCTCGGACAAATGGGGCTTCTGAAAGGACGGCGGGCCACATGCTACCCCGGCTTTGAGCAACAGTGCGCCGATGCAGTCTACCTGCCCGAAGCGGTGGTGACCGACGGCAACATCATCACCGGCCGCGGACCGGCCACAGCAACTCCGTTCGCCCTTGCAATAGCCGCCGCATCACAGGGCAAAGAGAAAGCTGCGGAAGTGGCATCCGGCATGCTCTACGACCTCTCTGACGCCGACTGACAAAAGCGAAAAAGTAAATGCAAATCTTGGCGGATTGCCGTTAGTTTGCTAACTTTGGCGTCACACAACCTCATAATCATGTCAGACAACCGACACGTCAGCGCACAAGGACTCTGGCCGATATTTGCCGCTATAGCTTCATTCATAGCCGCAGATACGGTCAACTGCCATGCGCAACGCTCATCCACGATGCTTAAAGACGGGTGGGAATTCTCACGTGATTCAATAAACTGGCATCCGGTCAGCGTGCCGCATGACTGGGCCATATACGGCCCTTTCGACCGGTCCAACGACCTCCAGACCGTAGCGGTGGCTGAAAACGGCGAACACGACCCCACCGCAAAAACCGGACGCACCGGCGGATTACCCTACACCGGCCGGGGATTCTATCGCACGGAATTCAACGTGTCCGACACTACGTCACGGCATTTCACGCTGATATTCGACGGAGCGATGAGCAACCCCATAGTGCGCCTTAACGGAAAGGAAACAGGACGGTGGGCCAACGGATACAATGCTTTCTCCATCGACCTGTCATCTGCCATACTGCCGGGAATTAACCGGCTCGAGGTCTCTCTGGAAAACAAGCCCCAGTCGTCACGATGGTACCCCGGAGCGGGATTATACCGCAACGTGACCTTACTGGAAACCGACCGCATACACATACCCGTATGGGGCACATATTTAACGACGCCGAGCGTGGACACCGACCGCGCTACCGTGCGCATGCAGACATCCGTCAAAGGCGCCGCGCGACGTCAGCACCTCACCATATCCACCGTCATCACAGACCCCTGCGGCAATGTAGCTGCTGCTGATTCTTCCGACTATTACTTCCACGGGCAGCCCTTGACGCAAAGCGTCACAGTGTGCGATCCGCAATTGTGGAGTCCGGAAACTCCCGTATTGTACAACGCCGTCACCCGGCTGTATGATCCGGAAAGCGGCACGCTGCTCGATGAATACTCCACACGCTTCGGCATCCGCTCTATCGATTTCAGACCTGACGACGGATTTTACCTCAATGGCAAACGTACCATGTTCAAGGGCGTGTGCATGCACCATGACCTCGGACCTCTCGGAGCCGCCGTTAACCGTTCGGCCATACGCCATCAGTTGGAAATGCTGAAAGAAATGGGAGTGAACGCAGTGCGCACTGCGCACAACATGCCGGCATCCGAACTCGTGGAACTGTGCGAAGAAATGGGCATCATGCTCATGATCGAGGCTTTCGACGACTGGAGCTATCAACCGAAAAGCCCCAACGGCTATGGTGCGGTATTCACCGGATGGGCCGAAAAAGACATCACCAACATGGTGCGGCATTTCCGCAACTCTCCGTCGGTGGTGATGTGGAGCACCGGCAATGAAGTTCCGTCACACTGGTATGTCGACGGAGCCGAAGAACTGCTCTTCCTTCAGGACATCATACACCGCGAAGACCCCACACGGCCTGTCACTAACGGCATGTCGGCCCATGAGCCGCCGCTGCGCAACGGATTCGCGGCCGCCACCGACATCCCGGGCTTCAACTACAAGCCGCAGCACTACGGCATGTACTACGACATTCTCCCGCAGCATCTCATGCTCGGTTCCGAAACGGCGTCGACCGTCAGCTCCCGAGGTGTCTACCATTTCCCTATGACAAAAGGGGCATACGTGATACACCCCGATCACCAGAGCAGCTCATACGATGTGGAATACTGCTACTGGAGCAATATTCCCGACATAGACCTGGCCGCCGATGAAGACGTTCCATATCTCATAGGCCAGTTCGTCTGGACCGGTTTCGACTATCTCGGCGAACCGAGCCCATATGACACGGACGCGTGGCCAAACCACAGTTCGGTGTTCGGAATCATTGATCTGGCGTCGCTTCCCAAGGACAGGTATTATCTCTACAGATCCGTGTGGCGCGACGACTCCCCCACCCTTCACCTTCTCCCCCACTGGACATGGCCGGGCCGCGAAGGCGAAGTGACTCCGGTGATGGCTTACAGCTCATTCCCCGAAGCCGAACTCTTCATCAACGGCAAAAGTCAGGGCAAACGTGCAAAAAGACGCGCCGGCAATGAACTTGACCGCTTCCGCCATGTCTGGGACTCCGTCAGATACGAACCGGGCGAATTGACCGTGGTGGCTTACGACAAAAACGGACGGGAAACCGCACGCACCACCACCCGCACGGCCGGAAAGCCATACCGTCTTGTCCTCACATCCGCCCGCAACAGTGTCATCGCCGACCACGACGAACTGGTCTACGTCACGGTGACTGCGGAGGACCGCCACGGCAACCCTGTGCCCACAGCCGTCCACAAGGTAAAATTCACGGTGGACGGAGCATCAGGATCCCGGTTCATAGCCACAGCCAACGGCGACCCCTGCTGCCTGCTGCCGTTCCAGAATCCGGAAATGGACCTGTTCAGCGGTGCCGCCACCGCCATCGTGGCACCCGGCGACACTCCGGGCACCCTCCGCGTGAAAGCAAGCGCCAAGGGACTCAAGCCCGCTGTTATTGAAATTCCAATCACTTACTCTAAATAAAATTAAATCATGAAAACCGAACAAACAGAATGTTCCTGCGCTATGGAACAGAAAATCAAAGAAGAATTCTCAACCCGCTTCGGCGGCGAAGGCATCCTGTTCGCATCTGCCGGCCGAATCAACCTGATCGGCGAACACACCGACTACAACGGCGGCTTTGTGTTTCCGGGAGCGATTGACAAGATAATCGAAGCATCCATCCGCCCCAACGGCACCGACCGTGTACGGGTATATTCGATCGACATCAACGAAACAGCCGAATTCGGTTTCAACGAAGAAGACGCACCCAAAGAACAATGGGCACGCTATATATTCGGCGTGTGCCGCGAAATCATCAAACGCGGCTTCACCGTCAAAGGCTTCGATGCCGTATTTGCCGGCAATGTGCCCCTGGGCGCCGGTCTGTCCAGCTCAGCCGCTCTTGAAAGCTGCTTTGCATACGCCATGAACGACCTGTTCAACGACAACAAGATCGACAAATTCGAACTCGCGAAAATCGGTCAGAGCACCGAACACAATTACTGCGGCGTAAACTGCGGCATCATGGACCAGTTCGCATCCGTATTCGGCAAAAAAGACTGCCTGATGCGCCTTGACTGCCGCTCGCTTGAATTTGAATACTTCCCCTTCAAGCTCGACGGCTACACACTGGTGCTGGTAGACTCCCGCGTGAAACACGAGCTGGTCGACTCTCCCTACAACAAACGTCGCCAGAGTTGCGAACGAGTGGCTGCCAAACTCGGCATCGAGACCCTCCGCGACGCGACCATGGACGATCTGAACCGTATCAAGGCGGAAATTTCAGAAGAAGACTACAATCGCGCCGAATACGTGATCGGAGAGAAACAGCGCGTGCTCGACGTCTGCGATGCGCTCGGCCGCGGCGACTACGAGACTGTTGGCGAACGCATGTATCAGACACACGAAGGCATGTCGAAACTCTATGAGGTATCCTGCGAGGAACTCGATTATCTCAACGACATTGCCCGCGAATGCGGCGTGACCGGATCACGCATCATGGGCGGCGGTTTCGGCGGCTGCACCATCAATCTGGTCAAGGACAACCTCTACGATCCGTTTGTGGCTGTGGTGACCAAGAAATTCGCCGAAAAATACGGTCACGAGCCCAAGATCTATCCCGTAATCATTTCCGACGGAGCACGTCGCATCTCCGAATAAATCTGCAATGGAAATAACAAGCAAGAAATACCCCTCGGTCAAAGGAGACATCACACTCTATACCCTCACAAACGACGCCGGCGCCCAGGTGGTGCTGTCGTCGCTTGGTGCGGGCATAGTCTCGGCCATAGTGCCTGATGCCGCCGGCAACATGGCCGACGTGGTGCTCGGCTATGCCGACCCCACGGACTATTACTACGACAGCCCCTGTGCCGGCAAGATTCCCGGACGGTGTGCCAACCGCATAGCCCTCGGACTGTTCTCGCTCGACGGCAAAGAGTATCACCTCGCCGTCAACAACGGCCCCAACGCCCTGCACGGTGGTCCCGAAGGTTTCCAAAACCAGATATGGGAATCGGAAATAACTCCTGAAAACCACGTGCTTTTCACATACCGTGCCAAAGACGGCGAGGAAGGTTACCCCGGCAACCTCACGGTGAGAGCAGAATATTCCTGGAATGACCTCTGCGAACTCGGACTGCACATCACCGCGGAAACAGATGCCCCCACACTGGCTAATTTCACCAATCATGCCTACTTCAACCTCGGCGGAGAGAACTCCGGATCAGTGCTCGGTCACGAACTGCAGCTGAACGCCCACCTCTTCCTCCCCACCTCCGACTCGCTGATACCCACCGGCGACCTGCTCAGCGTCAAGGACACGCCCATGGATTTCACATCACCCCATGTGCTCGGAGCCGATATAAAGGCCGATTTCCCGGCTCTGGTCTACGGAAAAGGCTACGACAACTGCTGGCTTCTGGACGGATTCAACGCCGGCTCGCTGCGCCGCGCCGCCACTCTGACCGACCCGTGCAGCGGACGTGTGCTTGAAGTGGAGACCACACAGCCCGGTGTGCAGATCTACACCGGCAACTGGCTTGCCGGATCTCCCGTGAGCAAAAGCGGACGCCCTTATAACGACTACGACGGCGTGGCCATCGAATGTCAGGCTCTGCCCGATTCCGTAAATCATCCGCAATTCCCGTCGGTAGTGCTTCGCCCGGGAGAAGAATATGACCAAACAATCATTTTCAGATTCACACATAAGTAATGAAACCTACACTTTTTGTTCTCGCTGCAGGTATGGGCAGCCGTTACGGCGGTCTGAAGCAGCTTGATGGAGTCGGCCCACAGGGCCAGACCATCATGGACTATTCAATCTACGATGCCATCCAGAGCGGTTTCGGCAAAGTCGTATTCGTTATCCGCAAGGATTTCGAACAGGATTTCCGCAGCAAAGTGCTGTGCAAATACGAAGGCCACATCCCCACCGAAGTGGTTTTCCAGTCTCTCGACAACCTGCCTGAAGGCTATACCTGTCCTGCCGATCGCACCAAACCCTGGGGCACAAATCATGCCGTGCTCATGGGCAAAGACGTGATCAATGAACCGTTTGCCGTGATCAATGCCGATGACTTCTACGGACGCGATGCCTTTGAAGTGATTGCACGCGAGCTTTCCAAGGATTACGACCGCAAGGGCGACTACTGCATGGTTGGCTTCCGCGTAGGCAACACCATGACAGAAAACGGCTCTGTGGCCCGCGGTGTATGCGAAAACAAAAACGGACTGCTCACATCAGTGGTGGAACGCACCGCCATTTCCTACGACAAGGACCACAACATCGTGTTCACCGATGAAAACGGCAAGGAACAGACCCTTGACCCGACCACACCGGTGTCCATGAACCTGTGGGGCTTCACTCCCGACTATTTCGAATATTCCGAACGCGAATTCAAGAAATTCCTCGACAAGGACATCAACACTCCCAAAAGCGAATTCTTCATTCCTCTGGCAGTGGACGCGCTGATCAATTCCGGAGAAGCTACCGTCAAGGTCCTCGACACCGACTCCAAATGGTTTGGCGTGACATACGCAGCCGACCGTCCCGGAGTCGTGGAGAAACTTGCCGCACTTCACGCCGCCGGCCACTATCCCGAAAGCATGTTCTGATTCCCCGCAAGACTTTATAAAAACAAGACACAGCCCGGAAAAAATCCCGGGCTGTGTCTTGTTTTTATATATACGATACAGTCTCTTCTTATTACTTTATATGGTATCGGCTAAAACGTTATACTGTCACAAGTGTGCCTATCGACTCTCCGGCAAGTACCCGGGCCAGATTGCCGGGTGTGTCCATGTCAAACACAATGATGGGCAGATTGTTTTCCTTACACATGGCAGTGGCGGTCAGATCCATCACTTTAAGCCCACGGTTATAGACCTCATCATAGGTGATCGTGTCAAACTTGGTGGCTTTCGGATCCTTCTCCGGGTCGGCCGTATAGATTCCGTCCACCCGTGTGCCTTTAAGCATCACATCGGCTTCCACTTCCACTCCGCGCAGAGATGCACCGGTGTCGGTGGTGAAGAACGGATTGCCGGTTCCTCCGCTCAGGATGGCCACCTTGCCCGCTTTCATGGCGTCAATGGCACGCCATTTGGAGTAATGATGACCTATCGGATGCATGGCAATGGCCGTAAGAACCTCTGCCGGCTGTCCGATAGCTTCCAGAGCCGAACTCAGGGCCAAAGAGTTGATCACAGTGGCAAGCATGCCCATCTGATCGCCTTTCACTCGGTCAAATCCTTGCGACGCGCCTTTCAGGCCACGGAAAATATTGCCGCCGCCTATCACTATAGCGACCTCAATACCGGACTCCACGGCCTGCTTTATCTGCCCGGCATATTGCCCCAGGCGCACGGTGTCGATACCGTGGCCTTGGGCACCGGCGAGCGACTCGCCGCTGAGTTTAAGCAACACTCGGTTGAACTTGCGGGTCTGTGTCATATCAGAGCACTCCGGAGAGATTGAAACGGGCAAATTCCATGTCATTGGCAGCACGTTCAGCCATCTTGCTGTTGAGTTTGATGGCCTGACGCAGGTTGCTGACGATCATGTTCTCGTTGTTTGTACGTGCGCCGAGCACAGCTGTGAGATAATAAGTTGTGGCATCGGGCTGGGTAATTGCAGCCAGAGTCTTCTTGGCAGTAGAATAGTCCTTTGTAAGGATCTGGGCCAGAGCGGCATTGTTAGTATTGACTCCACGCAGCGAACGTGCGGCAGCGGCATTGTCACCTTTCTTCAGATAATACACACCGAGCGCCTCATTCAGTTCTTCCACGCCGGCGGCATTGCCGAAGCGGCTCTGCGCGTCATCGTAGTTGCCGTTGACCAGAGCCACCAGTCCGAGGTTCATCTGAGGTTCGCCTGAAGCAGGAGCCAGACGGGCTGCCTGTGCAAACGACGAACGTGCGGCATCATAGTCGCCGTCGGCAAACTGTGCCATGCCCAGGTTGTTGAAAGTGCGATAGTCGGTGGGATACAGCTCGGCTGCAGTAGAGTAGATCTGAGCTTTCTCGGCGTTGCTGTCGACGAGAGTGGCCAGATAGAGTATTTCGTCCACAGAAAGTGACGAAGGATTCTGCTTGTAGGCCTGACGGATCTCATCATCGCTCTTGCCGATCACGTTGATCTTGGCTGTGATGCGTGAATAACGGAGCTGCGGCAGAATCTCCTCGGCAAGCTGCTCAAAGACATGAGAGAGATTGTGTATCTCACGCTCACGCACTTCCGGATCCTGATACATGGACAAGACACTGAGGATCAGATCCTTGTCCTGAATCTTGCTCTCGCTCACCAGACGGCGGAAACCTTCCCAGTCCTCAGGGGTGAAGTCTGCGGTAAGTTCGCCGAACGACTTGCCTTTGAGCTGTTTGTTCATATAATCCACTGTAGTCTTTTCACGCGCCTGGGCCAGACGTGTGTTCAGATCCAGCGATCCGTCGGGCGAAGCATACGACTGTATATTGATCTCGGCGATTTCACGGCGGTCATCGGCATCGGCGTTCGCAATCTCGGAGTGAAGATTGGTCATGGCCTGCGAACGCAACTGATTGTCACGGATGTTGGCCTGATTGATCAGGAATATGATGTCGGCATCTACCTTCTCGGCTATCACACGCTGAAATTTGTCGGCAGTGATTGCAGGTGTAGCAGTGGCGGCATCGGCCATAGTAGCTGTGGCCACCACACCTTTTGCCACAGCCACACGGGGCAGTGCATAGGTCTTCTTACCCTGTGTCACAGTGAAATCCAGTTCCAGAGTACTGTTTGCCATAGCAGGCTGATACGGAACATTCACAGGGATGGTCACCGCACCGCCACGCTCATAGCTTACCACCGGATTGTTGCCTCTCACGCTTTCGCCCTGAAACGCATAGGGGGTAGATGCGGTCTGGCCTCCGGCATATGTTAGATAAGGAGTGACTGTCACTACGGCATTTTTCACAAAATACTTCGCGGGAATGCGTGCCGACACTGTAGCGGGCACATTTTCGCCCACCACCTCCAGAGGATTTGGATTGGTGGAGAAATAATCGGCCTGCATCTGTCCAAGTTTTTTCGAGCAACCGGACAGAGTCACGGCAGCCGCCATAGCAAGAGAAAAGCTGAGTTTACTGTTCATTTCGGATTAGGTGTTTAAAATTTTGGTTCATGAGAATTATATATCCGCAAATATACACCTAATTTTTTAAATGACTACAAAATTCATAGATATTAACAAGCAACGGAGAGACGCCCACAGGCATCCCTCCGTTGTCAGTTTTATGTGAACCGCAGATTTATTCCGCAAATTTCTTCACAATGATAGTGGCATTGTGGCCGCCAAAGCCGAACACATTGCTGAGAGCAGCGTTTACCGTACGCTTCTGAGCCTGATTGAACGTAAGATTGAGTTCAGGATCAATGTTCGCATCCACATCCTCAGCGTCATGGTTGATGGTCGGGGGCACGATATCCTCGCCTACGGCCTTGATGCTGAATATAGCTTCCAGCGCGCCTGTGGCACCAAGAAGGTGGCCGGTCATAGACTTGGTGGAGCTGATGTTGAGTTTTTTGGCATGATCGCCAAACACACCCGTAATAGCCTTGATTTCACTTACGTCGCCAACGGGAGTCGAAGTGCCGTGTGCATTGATATAGTCAATGTCTTCGGGCTTCATGCCGGCATCTTCCAATGCATTCTGCATGGAGAGCATCGCGCCAAGACCTTCGGGGTGAGTGGCTGTGAGATGGTGAGCGTCGGCGCTCATACCGCCGCCTGCGATTTCGGCATAGATCTTTGCACCGCGAGCCTTGGCGTGCTCAAGTTCTTCAAGCACAAGCACCGCAGAGCCTTCGCCCATCACAAATCCGTCGCGCGACGCGCTGAAAGGACGAGAAGCGTGTGTCGGATCATCATTGCGTGTCGACAGAGCGTGCATGGAGTTAAAGCCACCTACTCCGGCAGGGAAAATAGCTGCTTCGGCACCACCTGTGATGATTGCGTCGGCCTTTCCGAGACGGATAAGGTTGAAAGCGTCGATTATGGCATTGTTCGATGATGCGCAGGCCGACACGGTTCCGAAGTTCGGACCGTGAAAACCATAGTCCATTGAAATATGGCCAGAAGCTATATCGGCAATCATTTTGGGGATGAAGAAGGGATTGTATTTAGGTCCCTGATCTTCATGAAGGGCATAGTAGCCGGCTTCTTCCTCAAATGTGTGCAGACCGCCTATACCGGCAGCCACGATCACGCCCACACGATTTTTATTGATGTCTTCGCCATCGAGCTTGGCGTCTTCCACAGCCTGCTTGGCTGCCACAAGGGCATACTGAGCATACAGATCAAGCTGGCGGAGGCGCTTGCGGTCGAAATGATCAGCGCCATTGAAATCTTTAACTTCGCAGGCAAACTGCGTTTTGAACTTGGAAGCATCGAAATGGGTGATGGGAGCCGCGCCGCTCTCGCCGCGCACAGCTGCATTCCAAGTACTTTCAACGTCATTTCCGAGCGGGGTGATGGCACCCAAGCCGGTGACTACAACTCTCTTTAATTCCATTTAGCGGGTGAAAACTGGGATTGTTGAGTGAGAAAAAGGGATGAGGAGGGAGTAAAGGGAATTTCTTTTGATGTAGGCTGATTACTTGCCGGCTTTTTCGATGTAAGCGATAGCGTCACCTACAGTGGTGATCTTCTCAGCGTCTTCGTCGGGGATGGTGATATCGAAAGCCTTCTCAAACTCCATGATGAGTTCTACGGTGTCAAGGCTGTCGGCAGCCAGATCGGTGGTGAAAGATGCGGTTTCTGTTACTTCGTTCTCGTCAACGCCGAGTTTGTCAACGACGATTTCTTTTACACGTTCTGCGATTTCAGACATAGTTGTAATTATTAAATGGTTGGTTAATTTTCAAAATTCGGTGCAAAGTAACGAATTTTTCCTGACATAAGAAAACATTTCAGCAGCCAAATTGCATTTCACCGCCGGCAGCGCCCTATTTAACATGTCGCCGACGACGTTACAAATCCATGACACACAATCGCGTCCAACCACAAACTTTCATGCCCGTCCCCGTGTTATATCACCAAAACATATCCTCACGTATCATCACAGATGAACATACGCCACACCACAGCGGCCATTGCATTCATAATGGCCGTATTGTCAACGGAATTTTCCGGAGTCTGGGCCCGCAACATGATGGATGCCCAGCGAGACTCCGTGTGCACGTCGCGCAAACTGGCCATCATAGGCCAGCACGGCGAACCGACGGCGTCGTCCGACTCGGTAAGACACCTCATAGACATGTTCTACTACGACCAGTTCCGGCATTTCCAGGACCCGGAAGCCCCGTATTTCCTGTTCATGAGCAAAGACGCCACTCTGGCCATGGGCATGGGCGGAGCTGTGAGAATGAGAGCCTACGTCGACTGGCACGGCTCCGTGCAGTCGCCCGGATTCGCGCCATACCTAATCCCGATGAGACCCGACCCGGCCAAAATGCGCAAATTCGGCACGACACCGGCCGGCAGCAGCCTGTTCTTCCGTGTGATAGGACGCAACAAAACCGTCGGCAGCTATCAGATATATATCGAAGCTAATTTCAACGGATATCAGGCGCGCGATTTCCACCTCAAAAAAGCATATGCCGCAATCAATGATTTCACCATCGGCTACACGGTGTCGACATTCAGCGACCCCATGGCCCTTCCTCCCACTGTCGATGCACAAGGACCAGTCAATAAGATTTCCGGCAGCACCGTACTGATCCGATACACAAAAAAATTCGGCAAAGGATGGAGCGCGGCAGTGTCGGCTGAAAACACGCCCTCACAGGCCGACATATCCGAAGGCGGCACCAAAGTGGTCGACAACTGGATTCCCGACGGCGCCGCATTCCTACAATACGAATGGGGCCCCACCACCCACATACGCCTGGCAGGCATAGTACGCTCACTATCATACAGAGACCTCACCGACGGCACAAACCACCATAAAGCCGGTTGGGGTGCCATGCTGAGCGGCATAGCACATCCTGCGCCACAAGTCACCACATTTGCCAGCATAAACTACGGGCACGGCTACAGCAGTCTCGGGAGCGACCTGCAGATCGGCAACTACGACATGGTGCCCGTCCCCGGACAAAAAGGCAGACTATACGCTCCGGCATCCATGGGATGGTGTGCAGGCGTGCAGTACAACTTCCGCCCCAACCTTTTTGCAAGCACATCAGTAAGCCGGACCCACTACCTGCCGGCCCATACTCCCGACGGCGCGGAATACAAGTATGGCATGGTTGCCGCAATAAACACATTCTGGAATCTCACGCCACGCATACAGATAGGCGCCGAAATCGACTGGGGCATGCGCCGTAATTTCGATGGAGATCACAATCACGCATGGCGAGCCGGAGCCATGGCGCAGTTTTCATTCTGAAGACAAGCAAATACAAAAAAAAGAATGAGCAAAATTAGCCCGAAGGCTAACTATTTTACTCATTCTCCTCTCTCCTCGGCGGTATGGACGGGACTCGAAC
>BLLX01000023.1 GCA_011959405.1 Muribaculaceae bacterium | reverse complement strand
AGTTAGGAGTCAGGAGTTAGGAGTTAGGAGTCGGGTGTTAGGAATCGTGGGGTGCAAAGTTACGGAGAAATTTCTATATTCTCACATTTTCGGCGGAGTGACGGCTATGCCGAACAGCGCGAAGTCGAGCAGAACGGGATCGTCGGGACAGATCTCACGCATGCGGCAGGTGATCTCCACGGCGGTGCGGCGGTCGTTGGCCTTGCGTGTGATCAGTCCGAGGGAGCGGGCCGTGTCGCCCACATGGACGTCTACCGGAATGAAAAGCTGGGCCGGGGAGAGCGAGCGCCACATGCCAAGATCAACTATGCCGTCGCGGCGCACGAGCCAGCGCAGGGCCATGTTCAGGCGTTTGAGCGCGGTGGTCTGCAGGTTCAGCGGCAGGCAGCGGCAGTCGGATGTCCCGCCGTTGGCCCGGGCCAGTTCGTCATTGATAGCCGCGGCAAGATGCCATGCGGGAAACTCACTGTCGGGAGCGCCGCAACTACGGCAGAAATCGTCGAGAGTGGCATGACGCGAATAGATGGCCCTCAGCCCGCGCATGAAATGCTTGAGGTTGCGGCCGAAAAAGATGCGATGGATATTGGTGGTGTCGGAAATGGCTTCGTAGGCGCCTTCCATGACAAAAGCGTGCGGCTGTCCGTCCATCATCTCCAGCATGCGGTCGGCGTCGCGGCATATCATCTTGCGGTTGCCCCAGGCTATGTGGGCGGCAAGCAGAGAGACGATCTCGGCGTCGGGCTGCGACGAGAGGAAACGCCGCGGAAACTGCACGGGATCGGCGGCAATGAATTCGGGAGAGTTGATGCGGGCGGCTTCGGAAAGCAGAAGTTCGGTTATTTCAGCGTTCATACCAGAATTTAAGCATGGTGCGTCTGATGGACAGCGCGTTGACAAATGTGATGATCAGAGCCGACAGTATGGCAGCGATAAGTACGGGCAGCACCGTAGTAGCCGCAGCCAGGCCCATGTCGGATAGTGCTCCGAGCCACAGACCGCGCATTGCTATGGCCACTACGGTTGCCACCACGGCCACAATGCCGTTGACGGCCGCAACAAGCCTGACGTAAAGAGCCGACACGGCGCGGGGTGAATAGCCCAGAAGCATGAGGTTGCGGAGAGTGGACCGCGATTTCTGCAGCAGCAGATGGACGCCGAGCAGCAGAATGCAGACCGACAGCAACAGGATGACCAGACCGATCGACGCGGCCACCGAGGTGACCACGGTGAAAAAGCGCAGCGCGCGCGATGATTCGGCCTTGTCGCCGGCCGTTTCCCAGCCGCGTTCGCTCAGATAGCGCCCGATCTCGGGGCTGCCGGGCGACGTGACCTCCACGATCAGCCGTGACGGAAGGGCGGACGAACCCGGTGCATAGCGGGAGTTGGCCCAGTCCATGAACGACTGCGGCACAGCAATGGTGTTCAGCCGCGATGAAAAGCCGACCACGTAGGCCGGAAACGTGTCCGAACGTCCTGCACCCGACAGGTACAGGCGCACAGGCACGGTGCCTATCAGGGCCTCGCTGAGCTGCGGCAGACCTCGGGTGGCTGCAAAGCCGAAATTGTAGAGAGCGAGGTAGTCTCTGGATATTATCACGGGCACAAATTCAGCCGTGGCAGGGTCAAAATGCCAGTCCGAGGGCCTTATATCGAAAAATTCATCGGGTATGGACTCGAAAAACATATAGGTAGACATGCCCCGTCCGCCCATCTCCACGGAAGCCGACACATTGAACCGCGACGCAGTAAACGCTCCCACCCTGCGCACCCAAGGCTGAGAGCCTAAATCGGCCGTCTCCTGTTCGGAGAAAGCCGGAGGAACGGTCGAGATGCCATCGACCCGCTTGGAAATCACCATGAAGTCACGGGCAATAAATCCGTCGGACTCCTCTGAAGGCCCTGACGGGGTGACGTCGGCATAGAACTGTATGGCCGTGAGTATTATCGAAAGGCCGAGCAGATTGGCCATGGCATAGCCTGCAAGCTGCGCCACCGACAGATTGCGGCGCAACAGCCGGTAAAGCGGGCCTGCGGTGTACAGAGTCAACCTTCTCATAGGCGCATCACCTCGGCATTGTCGAGGAGCAGAGGATTGCCCACCGAGGTGGATATGATTCCCGCGCCACGCTCATCGGCTTCCTCCTGAAGCAGGGATGCGAGTATGCGGTTGTTTGTCTCGTCGAGATGGCTCACAGGCTCGTCGAGCAGCAGAAAGTCAAACGGCTGACACACAGCACGCACAGCGGCCACCCGCTGGCGCTGCCCAAGGCTCAGCCGGCCCACAGGCTCATGGAGCTTGCCGGAAAGACCTGTGCGCGCGAGCATGTCGATGATCCGGGCCGTGGTCTTGGTCGACGTGAGCCTGTTCTTTATATCGATGTTTTCCATCACCGTAAGCTCAGGGAAAAGACACAATTCCTGCGGCAGAATCGCCAGACTGCGGGTGCGCATGTCACACCAACGGTCAACGGAAAACGAACGGATGTCGGTGGAATCAAACAGGATGGTGCCGTCGTAATCGTCACGGCTTCCATACAGAAAGCTGATGAGCGACGATTTGCCTCGGCCGCTTTCGGCCGAGATGCACACGCGGCATCCGCGCCGCAATTCCACACGGCCGGCAAGCCATATCTCCGACTCGGCGGGCACATCGCCGCGAAACACGGCAGGAAGCACCCCGCAGAGGGTCACAGATTCCACCAACGGCATCACTTTAACCAGCGGTCCACAGCGTCCGATGCTTCCATACAGCACTTGGTCGTGCGCTCTATCAGACCTTTGGCATCACCGCCTTTGAGGGTATAGACCAATATGGATTTACCATCCTTGCTGCCCGACAATTCTACCGACAGCTCATAGTCCATCCTGAGATCAGACACGATTTTGTCAGATTTGTCGAGCACCAGACCGATGGCGCCGGTGTAGCTGCCCCATGGCAGAGCCGCCACAGTGCGATTGGCTCCCGAACGGTGCAAAGGATGGTTGGCCACTATGATCATGCCGTCATGTTCCTCTACATATATGATATTTGACTGATCCAATGCCAGCGAGAAGCCGCTGTCTGTATTGGTCATGGACATGCCGCTGAGCTGGGCCAGTCCCTTGAGCTGCATAAGCTGATCGGCGGCACGTTCTTCTTTCAGCTGCACCAGAGCGGTGAACGACAGGCCCGACAACGATTCGGAACCGTTGCCGTTTATGATCTTGCTCACGGATGTCATACCGTCGGCAAATCCTGCGCCTACGGCCACAGTGCCGTCGATGGCATTGAGATAAGGCTGGATCATGACCAGCGATGCCCGCTCCGAACGCGACAGGCCCGCTCCGGCCAGTTCCATCACGCGGTCCCAGTCCACTCCCTTGAGACTAAAGGCCATAACCAGCGATTCATCGGCCGTGAGATATTTCAGGGCTTCAGAGTCGACAGTCGAGAATCCGCCGGAAACCACATCGTCCATCATCAACATCTTTCCGTCGGAATCCAGACAGGCAGACTCGGCTTTAAGTTCTGTGCCGGTCAGGTCGGCGTGCAATAAAAACATACTGCCCTCCGGCATACCGGGAATAGTCATGTTAGACACCCCGAGTTGAGAAGCCGACGGAATGGCAGCTAACATCGACACGGTGTGACCACCGATTTTTTTGCCTGCGGGCGTGGATGTGATATCTGATTTGGCCGCGCTTGACAGCATGCCTTTAACCTCGGTTATAGGCATGAACACCGGATTGCGGACGCCGTCATAGATATATGCCTGATTCTGCCCGACCACCACACGGCTCCCGCCGGCATCGCCATAGAGGGTGTAGCCGTCTTCGGCCGACATCTCGTCATATTTTCTCACAGAAAGGTATTTCACAAACTCCTCACGGCTCTTCAGGGTGAAGAAAGCCACAGGCGACGGATCGGAATAATTATAGGCTATTACCACTGCCTTGGCATCGACACACTCAAGCGCGGCGGCTTCGGCAAGATCTTTCATCTGACTGTCAGACAGCTTGTCTGCTACATACTGCGGCACTTGCAGCGAGCCGTCGCCGGCCACAAATCCAGCACTTTCCAGAATGGCCTGCGCATCTATAAGCGCGACAAGATCGGTGTCGGCTGGCACCTGTTTGAGCAACTCCGGTTTATTGTCCGAGCACGATACCGCCATCAAAGTAACTACAGCGATCATGACAGTTCTGAAAAATTTACTTCTGATCATACCTTTAAAAATTTAGTTTCCGCAAATTTACACATTTTACCACACAAAACAATACAAAAAAGCATGCGGCCCCGCAACGGAACCGCATGCCCTGATTTTAGTTATGAGGGAGGGAAAAATATTCTTGGTTCAGATCACATGCCGCTCTGACCAGCAACAACATTGTCGATGCAGTAGGTGCGGTAGCCGCTCGCTCCGGCAGGAGCTGTGTAGCGGAAGCCGATATAACCCACGCCGCTGAATGACTCCAGCGAGATCTCGCCGGAAGCCTCGAAGCCGCTGTAGCCGGTAGCCGGAGGTTCGGCGATGTGGCATTCCAATGCGCTCAGGGTGGCGGTGGAGGGATCGGCTGTGGTCATCACGAATACCTCCAGCTTGTCCGTGCCGGTGTAGGCCGCCTGGCTCTGGAAGCTCAGCACTTTCTTGGCCATGGCGTCGAAATTGAGCGGAGGAGTGATCAGCCATGACTCGTAGCCATCGGTGGAGGTGCCCTTATAGCCGGTGATGGCTGCATAGGAATTCTCCTCGAACGATGTGAAATACCATGACTTGTTGCCGATCACGTTTTTCAGGCTCCAGCCGGGAAGCTGACTGATGGCGGTCACGCCCTCGAATGTGGCGTTGAGCGACGAAACGGGATCAACCGGCTCGACAGGAGTGTCGCCGCCCTGTCCGTCTATCTTGTACTGGCTCACAGACTTGATGCCGGGCAGACCGAAATATTTCTCAAGCGAGCCGTTGAGCGTCACCACCATGCCCAGATTGCCGGGATTGGCCTGAAGGTTCAGGGCTGCGCGAATGGCTCCGGCGGGAAGCTGCACGGGCAGACACTTGTTGTAGTCGGTCTCGTCGGCTGTGGCAGCGATGAAGATGTTGGTGCCGGATGCGGACGCGCCGGTGGCTGTGGTGAACGAATCGGCAGTCTTGTCGGCTGCGGAACCCACAATGTAACCCTTGACCCACGCGGTGGTTCCAGGGTTGCCGAGGGCCATCACCTGAGCCGGGCTGTAAGGAGACTCCTTGGAGCCGTCGCCGTCGGCAATACCGTCCGAAGGCTCTTCGGGCAGATCCACGCCCTCAATGAAGAATTCGGATGCTCGGCCGTCATATCCGGTCACACCGTATGTGGTGTACACGTCCGACACAAAGCGGCCGCTAATGCCCATCTTCTTGCCGAGATTGCCCTCATTGTCAGCCAGATTGCCGGCCGACTGGAGCAGCGAGCCTTCAGGAAGTTCAAGAATAAGGCATTCGGTATAGTCCCTGCAGTCGGCCGAGTCGGCAATCACCAGTGTATTGGCGAGCACGAACGGAGCAGTCCACTGAATATCGCTGTTGCTCTTGACCTCGGTAACTTCGGGAGCCACGGCACCGACAATGTAGCCGCTTACCCATCCGCTCATGCCTGTGCCGGCCTGTGCGAACTCTATGCCTTCGGCCACGGTATAGGGATGCTCCCTGTCGCCGTTCACTGTAGCTTCCATGATACCGGCGGCGTCATTGAGCACAAGCTGCCAGCCGTTGAAATAGCCGAGCATGCCGACCACATCACAATTGCCGGCGGGCACGGGCATGTTCCAGAACTTGGCATAGCCGCTGGTGCGCACGTCAATGGAGCCGCCCTTCACATTCAGGCTCTGGTTATAGCCGCTGGAGTGATATTCGTCGACCAGCGTTCCGTTGCCGGCGTTGGCAAACTTGGCGTTGTTGAATCTCACAAGCTGTCCCTGCCACTTGATCAGCTCTTCCTTGCTCGAACCGAGCTGGCTGAAGTCGGCCACGAGCACGGTGTCGACTTTCGACAGATCGGGCAGGCCGTTGAGCTGCGTGTGGCGGTTGAACAGCTCCGGAGCCATGAACGACGTGGTGATGCACTGGTCGCGTTCAAACCACGAGGGAGCGCCGAGCTGCATCATGCCGTTGTATTTGCCGATATACATACCGGTCAGGTCCATGACCAGCTCCTGGCCGATACGGTGGTCCAGATAGAGGTTATACTGGTTGATGGACATCGACAGAGGAGCTGTCTCGTCCTGAATGTAAAGAGTCTTGAAGATATTGCCGTCATAGTCCGACGAAGTAACACGGCCGGCGATTATATAGTGGTCGCCGTTCTCTTTCACTCCGATCTGATGACAGTAGTTGGTGGAATCATTCCAGAACAGTGTCTTCAGCTCCTCTATGGTGGTGTTGGGCTTGATGTCGGCCACAGGCACCAGCACTTCCGGATTGTCGAAATGATCCTGACAGGCGGAAAATCCGGCCACGGACAGCAATGACGCGGCAGCCAGTCCGAAATATTTGCTTATTTTATTCATGATCTGCTATTGTTTGCTTGTTTTAAAGGACTGTGTACTGGCTCACCGACTTCAGTCCGGGCAGGCCGAAATACTTTTCAAGAGTGCCGGAAAGTTTTACTTTCTTGCCCAGATTATCGGGATTGGCCTGAAGGTTCAGCGCATCGCGCACCGCCCCGGCGGGAAGCTGCACGGGAATGCACTTAGTGTGGTCAGTCTCGTCGGCAGTGGCGGCGAGCACAAGATTGGTGGCCGACGCATTCTCTGTGCCGAACACAGTCTCTTCATAAGCCTTTCCGGGAACGGATCCCACAATGTAACCCTTGACCCATGCAGTGGTGCCGGGGTTGCCGAGAGTCAGAACCTGATCGACAGTGTAAGGATCTTCCTTGGTGCCGCCGTCGGCGGGCACATCGGGCTTTTCGTCAGACTCGAAGCCGATACATCCATTGCGGTCGATCAGCAGCAGCTGCCAGTCTGTACCGTAGTAACTGAGTATGCCCACCACGCTGCCGGTGCCCGAAGGAAGCAGATCCTTGGCAAACGAAGCGTATGAAGAGTTGCGCACATTCAGGCGGTTGCCATAGGCATCGGTGACAGCGCGGTTGGTAGTGGTCTCGCCGGCAAAAGGCTGCCCGGCGTCGACAAACGACACATCGACGATTTTCACCAGACGGCTCTGCCAGCTGATGAGACCTTCAGGGGTCTCCTTGGCGGCCACCACGTCGGCCACAGTGGTGACCAAGGTGTCTACCTTGGCAGGATTGCTGAGCCCGTTCTGCTCAGCATGCGCGGCAAACTCACTCTGCTCCATGAAGGTCATGGAGGGAGCGCCGTTGTATGTGCCCTCGCCGCCGAGCTGCATCAGGCCGTTATAGCCGCCGAGCTTCATGCCTGTAAGGTCGATCACCAGCTCCTGACCGAACTGATAGGTCTGATAAAGTTTTGTGGCGTTGATGGCCAGAGTCAGCGACGCGGTGCCGTCGGATATGATCACCGACTTGTAGATATTGCCGGATTCGTCCGACGATACCACGCGTCCTTTGATGTAGATATGACTGCCGTCCTCGGTGACGTCGACAGTGTTGACATAGTTGCGCTCTGTAGACCAGTATGCGGTCTTGAGATCGAGTATGGTAGTGTTCACGTCCTTGAGGTGAGGAGCCTCGGGCACGATCATGGGGGGGAGTTCGGGATCCTCTGTACAGCCCACCATGGCAGCGGCTGATACGGCGAGCAGGGCGAACGCCGGAATATATCTATGCAGTTTCATGTGTCTGGTTAATATTTATATGTGAGTAGAGAAGATCAGAAACGCACACCGATGTTGAGGAACGCCTTGATTCCCTGCGCGTATGAATAGCGGTTGGGATATTTGTTCATGTTCCAGTCCTTGCGGTCGATACGGCCCTGCTGGTAGGCGTTGTTCATGATGTTACGATTGTTGGTGATATTGTCAACGTTGAGGTTGATGTTCAGGCTCACCTTTCGGTTTATGTAGATCACCTTGCCGACAGATGCATTGAGCACAAAGGCGTTGTTCATGCGGCCCTGTGCGGAGATCTCGGCGATCTTGGCCTGAAGGGCAGGCTCTGTGGGATAGGACTGCCACAGCTCGGGCAGCGCTTCATGATAGGCGGGAGCGAGCTTCACGTACGACTCGCGCATCCACGACGCATTGACATTGAAATACCAGTTTTTGGGAGCGGCATAGTCCACGCCCACGTTGAAAGCGGTCTGCGGAGTGCCCCCGATACGGTAGTTCTTTATGTAGATCACCTGGGTGGTGTCGGGGTTAAGTCCGTTTTCAAATGAACGTGTGCCCTCGGGGTTGTTCTTATAGCGGTAGGAAGCCACCGTTCCGGCTGCGGTGAGGGTGATGGACGGGGTGATCTTGAAGGCCATGCCGATCTCTACGCCCTTGTTGCAGCGGCGCACTCCGGAGAGCACGTAGTTGGTGAATGCCGAATAGTTGTCGTCGTAGAAGGCCGTGCGCTCCACAGCATCGTAGAATTCGGTCCAGTAGCCGGTGATAGTACCGCGGAAACGGCGGTAGTTCCAGCTGTAGGAGAGATCGGCCGACAGGATGCGTTCGCTCTTGGGATCGGCGATGATGTCGTCCTTGATGCGGGGCGAGATGTAGACGCTTTCGATCAGCGGAGCATGGGTGCCGTATTCGGCATGGGCCATGATGTAGTTGCGGCCGTCGATCTTGTAGGTGGCGCCCACCTTGGCCACGGCATTATCAAAGCGGTGTGTGGCGCCGCGTCCCAGAGAGTTCTGCGGCGAGCGTCCGTTGCGCATGTGGCCGTAGCGGTAGAACTGGGTGTAGCTCATGTCCACACCGTAGTTGATGTCCCAGTGGGCCAGATTGATCATGTTCTGGATCCAGGCATTGGCCTTGATGGCGTGGATATCGTAGTTATATCCGAACTTGTCGCCTTCGTAGACCTTGCGGTTGGGATTGTCGAGATCGTTCTGGAGCAACTCGGGCGCGAGGGTGATGTCGCGGTCGGAGAAGGGGTCGATGTCGAGCCAGAACTCGCCGCCCATGAGGTCGCGCACGGTCTTGTAGTATGAAGCCTTGGTGTAGCTTGCGCTCACGCCTGCCTGAAGGGTCATGTAGGAGTTCAGACGGTGGTTGAGCACCGAGTTGATCATCGCCTGCCAGTTGTTGCTGTGGCGGTTTTCCAGAATATAGCTCGAGCCGATCTGCTTGCCGGCGTTTCCGGGCTGTGCGTTCTGGATGTTGTTCAGCTCGTTGATATGATACATGCGGTCCCAGTTGAGCTGTCGCACGGATTCATCGTTGCGCCACAGATTCTCAATGTAGTCGCTCTGGGCCGTGGGCATGCCGTTGTCGTAGAAGTTAGACGGCAGGTTGCGGTAGTAGTCAGGACGGGGGTCAAGCGCGTTATACCAGTTCAGGGCCGAAGTGGAATAGTTGACCCAGCGCCACATCACACCGGTGTTGAGCGTGGTGCCGCGGTCAGCCTTATAGAGCCAGTTGAGCATCATGGTGGGGTCGAAGGACTCGACTATGCGCGAAGCACGCTTTTTGCCGTCATACCAGCCCCAGTTGGGGTTGTAGAGATTTGATCCTGCCAGATCGTAGGCTTCCTGATAGGTGGCGGAAGCGGTGGCACGCTGTGTGGGGGCACCGTATGCGGTGAGCGTAAGCGAGTGTTGGTCGTTGAACACCTTTTCTCCCGACAGAAACAGGCCGTACGAGTTGTAGAACGTGCCGGGGGTCACGCCTTCATTGGCATAACGTCCTATGGCCGACACGGTCAGGCCCCATCCATGGCTGTTGATGCCGGTGGAATATGTGGCCATGGCGCGAAGCATATAGTTTGAGTTGGTATATGCCACCGAGCCGTTGAAACCGGGTGAATAGTCGGAGGTGATGGTGGAGATGCTGCTCGATCCTCCCAGACCGCCAAGGCCCACACTCGATGCCTGCAGACCGATGGTGTTGGTGCGGTTGCGGAAAGCGCGCGATGTCATGCCGCCCAGACTTGAATAGTTAAAACGGCCGCGGATGGGGTCATTCATCCGGAAACCGTTGATATAGGTGGTCTGATATTGCGAGTCATAGCCGCGGAAGCGGAAATACATGGTCGAGAAGCTGTAGTTCGACGCATTATAATATATATTGTCGCTCGCACCGGTCAGAGCAGACACGGACTGCGATGCGCCCTCCTCGTCCTCAAGGGCCGATTCGTCGAAAAGCAGATCGGCCTGCTCTTCGTAGAACTCGGGATTGAGCGAACTGGTCATGGAAATGCGGCCGGCGTCGACAGTCTGTCCGTCAACCAGAATCAATGATCTCTCATCATCGTTAAATCCATAGGCAAGAACCTGCAGGAAATCAGCTCCTGCCTTAGCTCCGCCGATGCGGAAATCGCCGGCAGGTCCGGATGTGGCTGACAGACCTTGATCTCGGAGAATCACGGTGGCACCGCTCACGGGCGCACCCGTGGAAGCATCGACCACAGAGCCTATGACGGTGGCGTTCTGAGCCAGCGCCGGCACTACAGTGGTGAGCACGAGTAGCATTAAAAATTTGAATCTCATAAGATTATAATTGGTGATAGTATTACGTTAGCAATTCCGTCAGACCACAGTTGGTCAAATTCGCTCCAAAGATAGTGAAAAAGGCTCAAATAATGCCAAAAATACTTTAAATTAACATTATGGCGCCGCATCCGGTAAATATAGTCCGAAAAAAAGTCCGGCCGCTATGGCCGGACTCTCATTGTTTCCACTAAAATTATATAGGCAAGGCGATCAGCGTATCACGGCCTTAGCGCCGTTGACGATATAGACTCCGGGACGGGAAATGGCATTAAGCCTACGACCCTGAAGATCATAGATGCCTTTCACTGACCGGTCGCCTGCGGGAGCCACGATGGATTCCAGACCTGAGCCGTCGGGCACATAAGTGACCGTGATCTCTATATTGCCCTCCACCTTGTCAAGGCCTTCCGCTCCGGCAATATCAGACACAGCCATGCCTTCACGGACAGGAGCGACGAGTGAGAACGACTCGCCTGCCGGCACATAGTTCACATTGCTGAACAGCTGGACCCCTTCATTGTCGACACCTGTCACGGTGACGGCATAGTGGGGCAGCACCTCGTACTCGAAAATCTCGTATGGATGGCCGGGAGAGTTCCAGCCAACCATCATCAGGCTTTCCAGACCGTCCCAGCAGATGGCGTTGCCGCTGTTTTTGATGGTCCAAGATTCGTTTGACGCGGAATAGGTGAAGGTGAACGACGACGATGTCTTGGACAGGGTCACCGGAGTGGTAGCAGTGGTTACCGCAGGAACATACTGGCCGTAGCCCACATTCTTCACCGTGAAGTTGCGGCCTTTGGCTCCGAGCTGCCACACATAGTAGGGCGACTCTCCGGCGCTGCGTGTGCCGGAAACCTGACGCGCGCCGTTGGCATAGCGGTAGGCATGGCGCACTGTGTGTGCGTCGCGCAGCAGATAGTTATGGCCGTCGGCAAGAGAGGTGACCGGATCGCCGACAGCGCGCACGCCATGAACGGCGTCGGTGGTGTAGACGGGCGAGAATGAATAATCCTTGTCAAGAGCCACTGTGGTGTCCTGACCTTCGAATTCCGACAGTTCGAAATACGGCAGTTCGGGCGCCGACACCTTGTGCTCGCCACCGACAGGCAGAGTCTCCTCTACACGACCGGCAATGGCGCCTTCGGGCGTGCGGCACACATAGCTGACCGACACCGACACGCGGCGATAAGTGGCCGTGATGGTGTTGCCGTCTATCTGGCCCGACTCAAACTGATGATTCTTGATTGTCGGCAGAAGCGAACTGAAACTTTCGCCGATGACGGCGGAGCGGATGAAAGTGCCGAGATCGGCACCCGATTCATCACGGCATATGTAAGTGAACAGCTGCACTGGGGTCACGCTCCACTCGGCACCTTGACGGGGTGACACCTGAGCGTTCTGGTCAACGTTTGAACCGGCGCGCACCGAGCCCGGCGCCGACAGCGAATTGGCGGGAACGGGCCAAAGGCCATGACCGCCAACAGACACGGTGTAGTTCCTGTTGTCGCGGTTGCGGCGCACCACCACGTCGGCCGCCGTCGATCCCAGAGCCACCGGGCGGCCCATACGGGCCGTATAGTCGCCCACAGCACCGATTGAGCGGGAGCTGACGGAGTTCTGCAGCCGCAGAGTGTGGGAATTGTCGGCATTGACGGTCTCGGCGATTACGGTCCAGGCATCGGCTGCCCACGGATCTGACGAATGTCCGGGAGAAGAAGACAGACCGGTGTCGGCCATGGACGAGCCTTCAAAATCATCCGACATGTTGGTGATTCTCACCATCGAGCCTACTCCAAGTTCAGGAAACGCGGGATACTGGTCGTCGGCAAGCTCACCGCCTTCGGGATAGAAATGAAATATGCCGCCATTGCCGTCGGCAGGATCATTATAGCAGTTTATGGCGAATCCCTGACCGCCCAGAGCAGTGTTCATCCACACTCCTTCGGCGGTGCGGGCGCTGCGTATGGCGTAGTGATACACGCCTTCGGATGTCTCACCGTAGTATGTGTCCGTGTCAACGATAAAATCGTAATGCCTGCCGGAGCGGTCATAGTCCCACCGTCCGGTATTGTTGGCGGCCGTAGGCACGGGGTTCACCGAACCCTCCGGGGCCGCCTGACACACCATTGCATAGCGTCCCGATCCGGCGGGATCAGGAACGAATGCCCAGAACTGATAGGGATAGTTGGCCGCATTTTCGTCGGCCTGAGCATTGGACCATAAGCGGTCAACCTGTGCATTATTGGTCCCGATCTTCGGAGAACCTTCGGCCAGCAGTTCCACGCAGAGTCCTTCGCGGTTTGAGGCCTGAGACACAAGGCGATACCATTTAGTAGGGTCCGGCGTTACGGGTTTGGGCTCCTCACCGCCCTGATTCAGCAGAAAATAGGGCGCATAGAGATAGCCGCCGTAGTCAAGCAGTTTGGTGTCGGCTGATATACGCTTCTGGAAGTCGGCGAAATTCTTGCCGTCCTGAGGGGTCCATCCGGCTTCGGCAATGGCTATCAGGCGCGGCAGCGCAAGATACTCCATATATTCGCGGTCGCTCACGTGCTCGCACCAGAAAGTGCCCTGCACACCGTAGCAATACTCGCGGTCCTTTGATGCCACAGTACTGAAAGGCACAGTATCGTATGTGCGCTTCACATGGTCGAATGTGCCGCCGTTGCCGCCGGCTCCTGGAGGATCGTTGGCATCCTGCCTGCGGTTGATGTAATACGGTCCCCAGGGGGTATAGATGCAGCGCAGGCCCAGAGCAGTGCCCTGTTTGGCAGCGGCGTCGGCCGTGCCCACGGTCCAGCAGTAGATAAAGGCGTCGGTGCTCTTGACCATATCGGTGTCGGCGCCGGAAGCCGAAATAGACTCGTCCCAGAGAGAGAGTGTGCGGCCGGAAGCCTTGACATGTTCGTCGAGTTGCTTGATGAAGTGGGACTGGAGCTGACGGTAGCTGGTCATGCCCAGCTTGCTGTAAAGAGCCTGACACTCGGCATTGCCCTCCCATGCTCCGGTGGGACATTCGTCACCGCCGATATGAACAACGGGATAAGGGAACACCTCCATGACTTCGGTGAGCACATCCTTGGCAAACTGCACAGCGCCGGGATTGGCCACATTGAGCACGTCGGACGATATGCCGCCGTCGCTCCATACTTCATGATTGCCGTCGGGGTTGCATGAAAATTCGGGATATGCAGCCATGGCGGCGCAGAAATGGCCGGGCATATCAAACTCGGGGATTATCTCTATGTGGCGTTCTTTGGCATATGCCACCACGTCGCGCAGCTCGTCCTTGGTGTAGAAATAAGGACCGTAGGGACGGTTGATCCAGTATTGCGTCTTGGTCCACATGTCGGTGAAACGCGAATTAGGGGCGGTGGCGCCGACAGTGGTGAGTCTCGGATACTTCTCGATCTCCATGCGCCACCCCTGGTCATCGCTCAGATGCCAGTGGAAGCGGTTGAGCTTATAGTAGCTCATCACGTCAAGCATGCGTTTCACCTCGTCGGTAGTGAAGAAATGACGGCTCACGTCGAGCATGAATCCGCGGTAGCCGAACCGCGGCTCGTCGGCTATCTCCACCACGGGAAGCGCATATTCGGTCACAGACGCGTCTTTCACTCCGGCCATCACATTGGCGGGAAGCATCTTCTTCACACTCTGAAACGCATAATAGAGCCCTATGGGAGTGGACGCAGCCACCGACACGCCGTCAGTTGTGACAGAGAGCGTATAGCCCTCTTCCGGCAGCGACTTGTCGACACTCACAGTGAATGCCGCCGTTCCGGAAGCCACGGCTGCGGCATTGAATCCTGTGGCCCCGTTCAGATCCGCCACAAAGCGGCCGACCTCCTGTGCCATGTCGTCCGGCAGCCCGGTCGCGGAGACCTTCAGATCGGCGGGTATCACATAAGATCCCACTCCCACAGTCATGGTCTTTGGTTTTGGAGTGAGATTGACAAACGGCGCCGTCTCCTGGGCACGGAGCATTCCGCACGATGTCAACACCACTAACAAAAACGTAAGCAAATGTTTCATGGAAAAATTGTATGAATTTGATATTTGATATGATATTATTTCAGTATCATCTTCTGGCCGTTGACTATATACACGCCCGGCACGGTGGCGGCGCGAAGCCTGCGGCCGTTGAGGTCGTAGATACCGTCAGAAGAAGACCCTTCGGATCCGGCACAGACGATCTCATCCAAATCCGAGCAGTCGTTGAAAGTCACAGTGATGACCTTGTTGCCCGACACGGCGTCAAGGCCCTCGGCGCCTGTGACCGAAGTCACGCTGTAGCCCGGGCGGAGCGAAGTGGCAAACAGATATTCACCGCCTGCGGCGACAAATATGGACTTCTCGCCGAGCAGATTGCCGTCCTGATCCTTGTCGACCACGGTGACCTTGAAAAAAGGTTCGCCGGTAAACTCATGGAAACGGTAAGGGTGGCCGCCGCCGGTCCATCCGGCCATGGTGAGATTATTGCCTTCGTTGCCGTCCCAGTACTCACCGTTGCCTGAATTCTTCACCTGCCATGAATCCGTGGCCGAACGGTAGCGGAAAGTAAACGCGTAGGGATCGGCGGTGAGCGGCGGCACGGAGCCATGGCCCACAGCCGGCATATACAGGTCATAGCCCAGATTCTTCACTGCGAAATTGGATCCGCGGGCTTCAAAGAGCCATGTATAGAAAGGCGACGCGCCCTCTATACTGTTGGATCCCCATATCTCCTTCGAACCGGAAGCATAGCGATAGGCGTGACGTTCGGCATGGGCGTCATAGATCAGGTAGGCATAGCCGTCCTTGAGTTCGGTCACGGCATCGCCCACGGCCTTCACCCCGAAGTAAGCGTCGGAGGAGTAGACAGTCTCGATCTCCATATCGGCCGACGGTGTCACTTCCGTCTCCGTGGCCGACATGGAAACGTATGTGCAATAAGGCAGCTCGGGAGCCTTCACGGCATGGGTCTCGCCCACCTTCACCGCCACGGGCACGCGGTCGATGACAATACCGCGGGAATCGCGGCACACATATGTGACATTATGCGCAACTCGCTCATATGTCACAGTGACCGTGTTGCCGCTAACCTTGGCCGACTTCACCGTATGATTTTCTATCTCGGGCAGACCGGACTTCAGATCCGTGCCGGCACCGTCGGCCACGGAGCGGTGGAAAGTGGCGAGCGACGCACCGCCGGCATCCACACAGTTGTAGGTATATACGGTCACGGGCACCAGAGTCCATGCCGCACCCTGGTTACGGGTGGCATTGGGCGCCGATGTGGAGCCGGAAGCCACAGTGCCGGGGAGCACCATCGAGTTCACACTGAGCGGATAGAGATTCTTGCCGCCTATGGCCATCACAAAGTCATCGGTGTCGTCATATCTGAAAATATCCACATTGGGGACGGCAGGCGCTGTTTCCGCCATATTGACGGCATAGCCGGCATTGCCGTTGAAAAATCCCGTTCCCGAGGTCGAGGTGGTGGGAGCAGACGCCACGGAGCCTATGTAGCGTCCAGTGGCGGCATTGCGCAACGTCACGCTCTGCACGTTGGTAGCGGCATCATTGCCGGTTTCTTCGATAATCCACGCATTGTTGCCCCATTCTCCCGAGCCGTGACGCAGATAGCCGTCGGCGGCGGCATCGACCAGACTGATTCCGGCATATTTGGGCATGGCGTCGGTAATCATATAGGTCTGTCCGGTGGCAAAGAAGTCAAACTCCGGATGAACATCGGCCGCACCGCCATCCTCAAGCATAAAGGTCCACAGGCCGCCGTTGCCGTCGACCGGATCATTCCAGTTGTTGACACTCAGATTCTGGGCCGCCTGCGCGCAGTTGAGCCACCACGACCCGTTTTTATCAGAACGCACCGAATAGTAATATGACCCGCCGTCCTGTCCGAAATGCTCTCCGAGCACGAAATTATAGTGTTTGGCGGTGTTGTCGTAACTCCAGCGCGCATTGACCGACGATCCGGTCATGGCCGGGTTGACCGACCCGTCCGGCACAGCCTTGCACACCATGGCGAAACGCGACGGATCGGAGGGATTCGGTTCAAAGGTCCAGAACTGCCATTGATATGCGGCATCGTCCTGCGCGGCCTGGCTGTTGGTCCACAGACGTCCGACAGCGGCACTGTTCGAAGAAATCAGCGGCGATCCGTCGCGCACCAGCTCGATACAGCGGTCACGACGGTCGGCATCATGGCTCGCACGGGTCACCAGACGGTAATACGTGCCGGCCTGAGGATAGACCAGTTCGGGCGTTTCCGACGAATTCTCCACATAGTGTCTGCCGTATGTGTAACCGGCCAGATCCAGCATCTCGGTGTCGGCGTTGAAACGCGCCTTGAAATCATTGAAATTCTTGCGGGAATCAGGAGTCCATCCGGTCTCGGCTACGGCTATCATGCGCGGCAGTGAATTGTATTCCACATGTTCCGGCTCAGCAATATATTCGGTCCACAGGTTGCACTGCACACCGTAATAATATGGCAGCAGCTTAGGATCGGACGAGGTGGAAGGCTTGACGTTATACATTGTTTCAAGCGTGATGGGACCACCCATCGACTTGGGTTCCGAAGAGCCGCTCCACTGCGAATAGTCGATATAATAATGGTAGGTGGAACACCATACCGAACGCAGGCCAAGCTTTGCGGCCTGATATGACGGACCGTCGGCCCTGGTGCCGCCGAGCCAGTCGTAGATGAGCACATCGGCATCCTGAAGCATCTTGGTGTCGGCGCCCTCCGATGTCAGCACCTCGTTCCAGCAGATCAGGCGCTTGCCTTTGGGCTTCACGTAGTCGGCTATCTCCTTGGTGAGCCATGTCTGCAACGCATTGGGCGAATCCAGCCCCAGACGCGCCATCATATCCTGTACTTCGGCAGAATTCTGCCATGCCGTCTTGGGGCACTCGTCGCCACCGATGTGGATATACTCGTAAGGAAATATCTCAACAAGCTGATCCATCACATCCTTGCAGAACTGGATCACGGCCGGATTGGCCACATTGAGAATATCGGTCGACACTCCCGGCCAGTAGCGCACCGAGTGAGAGCCGCCGGGATCGCACGAAAACTCAGGATAAGCCGAAATGGCCGCTTCCATGTGGCCGGGCATATCCACTTCCGGAATCACCTCGATGTGGCGTTCCTTGGCATACGCCACAATATCCTTAAGCTCGTCTACCGTGTAATAGAACGGTCCGTACGGCTCGTTGAGATAATACTCGTAGTGATTTTTAAAATCCCACCAGTAGGCATTGGGGGCGGTGGCAGCCTTGGTGATGAGTTTGGGGTATTTGGGTATCTCCAGACGCCAGCCCTGGTCGTCGGTCAGATGCCAGTGCAGACGGTTCATCTTATAGAAGCTCATCACGTCTATCATCTTCTTCACCTGATCCGTCTCGAAGAAATGGCGGGCACAGTCAAGCTCATATCCACGATGCTCGTAGCGCGGCTCATCCTTGATGTCGACAATAGGAAGCGAATAGACGGCATCATGGTCGGCCACATTGACCATCACATTGGCCGGCAGCACCTTCTTCACCGTCTGAAACGCATAATACAGGCCAGCGGATGTGGCCGCCTCGATCGTCACGCCGGAGCCTGTGACCTTCAGATTATAGCCCTCGGCGGCAAGATCGCCGTTGACCGACACGGTAAACAGCGCTCCCTCGCCCCCGCCTTCGGCAGGAGTGGCCCTCAGCCCTGTGGCATGATTGAATGTTTCTGTAAATTTTGTGATCTCCGCGGCCATCTCGTCCGACAGGCCGGAATAACCGATTGTAAATGAAGCCGGCAAGGTCAGTGACCCGTCGCTCACTGTCATCTGCTTCGGTTTGGGTGTCAGGTTCACAAACGGTGCGGCTATAGCGGCCGGCGCATACAAAGCCCCCAGCACAGCCAGACATAACAGTTTAATTTTCATGTGATTATGATTTAGGCGTATGATTCATTCCGATTAGTCGGACAAAGATAATATTATTTTCGGAACCAACCCCCAAAATATCAGACTTTTTTAGACAGACACACCAGTGGATATAGTTGGTTTTTCACCGGAATTTTGTAATTTTGCCAACATTATGAAACAACTTTTCATCGAAACATACGGATGCCAGATGAACGTGGCCGACAGCGAAGTCGTGGCCGCCGTGATGCAGATGGCCGGATACGAGATGACCGAATCCATTGACTCGGCCGACGCCGTCCTGCTCAACACCTGCTCCATCCGCGACAACGCCGAACAGAAAATCATAAGCCGTCTGGCTGCGCTCAACGCCCTGCGCCGCAAACGCGGATCACTGATCATCGGAGTGATCGGCTGCATGGCCGAGCGCGTCAAAGACGACCTTATCGCCAATCACGGTGTCGATCTCGTGGCCGGGCCGGACAGCTACCTCGACCTGCCCGCGCTGTTCGCATCGGTGGAAGCCGGCCAAAAAGCCATCAACGTGGAGCTGAGCCGCACCGAGACATACCGCGACATAATCCCCGCCAGACTCGGAAGCAACCGCGTGAGCGGATTCATCAGCATAATGCGCGGATGCAACAATTTCTGCACCTACTGTATCGTACCCTACACACGCGGCCGCGAACGCTCGCGCCAGCCCCACAGCATACTCTCCGAACTGGCCGACCTGCGCGCCAAAGGCTTCAAGGAAGCGGTGCTGCTGGGTCAGAACGTCAATTCCTACAGGCACGAGGACACAGGATTCGCCACACTGCTGACCATGGTGGCCGACGCCGCGCCCGACATGCGCATACGCTTCACCACCTCCCACCCCAAGGACATGACCGACGACATCATAGCCGCCATAGCCTCGCGACCGAACATAGCGCGCCACATACACCTTCCGGTGCAGAGCGGCAGCAACGACGTGCTCCGAGCCATGAACCGCCACTACACCCGCGAATGGTATCTTGACCGCATAGCCGCCATACGGCGCGCCATGCCCGACTGCGGCATATCCACCGACCTGTTCACCGGATTCCATGGAGAAACCGAAGAAGACTTCGCCCGGACACTCGACCTGATGCGCGAAGTAGGCTTCGACTCATCCTTTATGTTCAAGTACTCGGAACGTCCCGGCACGGTTGCCGCACGCACCATGCCCGACAACATCGACGAGACAGTCAAGATCGAACGCCTAAACCGCATGATAGCGCTGCAGAACGAGCTTTCACTCACCTCCAATACTGCCGACATAGGCAAAACCTTCGACGTGCTGATCGAAGGCGTGAGCAAACGCAGCACCAGCCAGTGGGTAGGCCGCACAGGCCAGAACAAAACAGTGGTATTCGACCGCCTTCCCGGCCAGACCGTGGGCCAGACAGTCGCCGTGACCGTCACCTCCGCAACCTCCGCAACCCTCCTCGGCCACTCCTAACTCCTAACTCCTAACTCCTCACTCCTAACTCCTCACTCCTAACTCCTCACTCCTAACTCCCGCCCCATGCTCCTCTCCCCCGACAACTTCAACGCTTTCCTGCTGACCATGTCAGCCGTGGCAGTGATCGTTTTCATAGCGCTCCACGCCATCGAGGCGGGCTACGGCATAGCCTACAACGGCAAATGGGGACCGTCGCTGCCCAACCGACTCGGCTGGGTGCTTATGGAAGCGCCAGTGTTCGTGGTCATGACCATACTCTGGGCCGGATCGCCGCGCATGCTCCACACGGCTCCATTGGTCATGTTTCTCATTTTCCAGCTCCACTATTTCCAACGCTCGTTCATATTTCCACTGCTCATACGCGGCAACAGCCGCATGCCGCTGAGCATCATGATCATGGGCATGGTGTTCAATACACTCAACGCCCTGATGCAGGGCGGATGGATATTTTACGTAAGCCCCGACGGACGCTACCCCGACTCGTGGCTGACGAGCTGGCAGTTCATCGTCGGCACAGCCATATTCATAGCCGGCATGGCCATAAACCTCCACTCCGACCACATCATACGCCACCTGCGCAAACCAGGCGACACTCGCCACTACCTGCCGCGCGGAGGAATGTTCCGCTACGTCACCTCGGCCAACTACTTCGGCGAACTCACCGAATGGACAGGATTCGCCATACTCACATGGTCATGGGCCGGTGCCGTGTTCGCCCTGTGGACATTCGCCAACCTCGCGCCGCGCGCCCTGAAGATACGCCGGCGCTACATCGCCGAATTCGGCCCGCTTAAACAAAAAAGCATCATCCCGTTCATATATTAAGGTCTGCGCGCGCGAATCAGACAGCTGCCAAGCCCGAAATATCGAAAAAATACCCATACCACAGACTGTATCGGATTTTTTTCGTATATTTGCGCGCTATTTGTGCGCATTGCGCCCAATCCGCAACAACAAAACGAATTACTCAAATAAACCTCTAACATTATTTTTCACTCTAATCACACATGAACAGCAAAGGTTCCTTAGGAAGCATAGTGGCCGGTGTTATCGCCATCTTCCTTGTCATCATCTGCGTGTTCTATCTGTCGTTCACCTGGAAAGGCGCGCAGATCGAAGAGCAGGGCGAGGCTTACGCCACAATGGTGGCCGGTGAAGACGACACTACCGACGCCTACACTTCCGCCTACAAGCACTACATGGATTCCGTAGCCCAAGAACCCGTTTATCTCGGCTACACCTACAATGAAGTCCAGCGCTGGGGCGTGGGTCTCGGTCTCGACCTCAAAGGCGGCATGAACGTCACGCTGCAGGTCAACATGGGCGACATGCTCAAATCCATGGCAGGCGACGATAACAACGCCACACTGCGCCGCGCCGTAATGGCAACCGATTCCATCGCGGCAGCAGCTCCCGAAACCGACTACGTTGAGACATTCATCTCCCAGTATAGCGCCATATCCGGCAACCCCAACGTGGACTTCAACGTCGTGTTTCCCGATGTGATCACCTCCGGAGGAACCAATCACGGCGCCGTGGCTGCCAAACTCAAGAGCGAAGCCCAGGACCGCGTAAACAACTCCGCGACCAACGTGCTCCGCAACCGTATCGACGCTTTCGGCGTAGTGTCGCCCAACATTCAGGTGCTTCAGGGCAAACAGGGACAGATCCTGCTCGAGCTCCCCGGCGTGAAAGAACATGAACGCGTACGCGACCTGCTCCAGCGCTCGGCCAACCTCGAATTCTACGAAATGTACAACCTCGGCGAAATCGCGTCGGCCCTTCAGAAAGCCAACGAAGCGACCGAAGGTGCTCTCTTCACCCTCCTGCAGCCCTCGCAGTACAGTGGCGCACCCCTCGTAGGCTACGCCCGCGCCAAGGACAAGGACGCCATCTCTAAGCTCCTTGCCGACCCCAAGGTGCGCACCTACCTGCCCGCCAACCTCAAGCTCGCATGGAGCAACAAGGCCCAGAAGCCTGAAGTGACCGGCGGTGCCAAAGACATATTCACCCTTGTGGCCCTGCGCACCGACATCGACACCGAAACCGGCGCACAGAAGCCCCGCATGAACGGCGACAACATCACCACTGCATCCAGCGACTTCGACAACATGCGCGGCAACACCGTGCACATGAACATGAACTCCGACGGCGCCCGCGCATGGGCCGCAGTGACCCGCGCCAACGTCGGCAAGCCCGTGGCCATCGTGCTCGACGACCTCGTTTACTCCTATCCCACCATCAACACCGTCATAGAAGGCGGCCAGAGCGAAATCACCGGCGACTTCACCCTGCAGGAAGCTCAGGACCTTGCCAACGTGCTCAAATCCGGTAAGATGACAGCACGTGTGAGCATCATATCCGATATGGTTGTGGGTCCGTCGCTCGGACAACAGGCCATCAACGACGGTCTGCTCTCGTTCGTATTCGCCCTGATCCTCCTCATGGTGTTCATGATCGCCGTATACGGCGTGATCCCCGGTCTGGTGGCCAACCTCGGACTGGTGCTCAACATCTTCTTCACCTTCGGCATCCTCGCTTCATTCCAGGCTGTGCTCACCCTTTCCGGTATCGCCGGTATCGTGCTCGCACTCGGCATGGCCGTTGACGCCAACGTGCTCATTTTCGAACGCGCCAAAGAAGAACTCCGCGCAGGCAAAAATGCCCGCAACGCCATCGCCGACGGCTACTCCAACGCTTTCTCTGCGATCTTCGACTCCAACCTCACCTCGATCATCACAGGCGTGATCCTGCTCCTCTTCGGCACAGGCCCCATCAAAGGCTTCGCCACCACACTGATCATCGGTATCTGCTGCTCGTTCTTCACCGCCGTCTACCTGACACGCATAGTCTTCATCCTCGGTGCCAAGAGCAAGGCATTCCAGAACCTCACATTCACCACCGCTCTCAGCCGCAACCTCTTCAACAGCTCTAAGTTCGACTTCCTCGGCTGCCGCAAGATCTCCTTCGCCCTCGTGGGCCTGATGATCGCTGCCGTAGTCACCTCGCTCTGCCTGCGCGGCATGAACCAGGGCATCGACTTCTCCGGCGGACGCAACTATGTGGTGAAATTCGAACACCCCGTCGACGCACACAAAATCCAGGAGACTCTCGCTCCCCACTTCCCCGGAGCCAGCGTAAGCGTGATCACCATCGAAAACGCCAACCAGGTGCGCGTGTCGACCAACTACAAGATCAACGACACTGACCCCAACGTCGAAAGCGAAGTAACCGGCATCCTCTACGACGCCCTTGCCCAGGAACTCGGCGGCATCACCCCCGAACAGTTCTCAACCGCCAATGTCGACTACGGCCTGATCTCATCGCAGAAAGTAGGACCTTCGGTGGCCGATGACATGAAACGCGACGCATATATCGCAGTGACCATCGCCCTGATCGCCATGTTCCTCTACATCCTGATCCGTTTCCGCAACGTGGCCTTCTCACTCGGCGCCCTCGCCGCAGTGGCCTTCACCGCACTGACCATCATAGGCTTCTACTCCTTCTTCTGGGGTCTGGTGCCCTTCTCCATGGAGATCGACCAGACATTCATAGCCGCGATCCTCACCGTGATCGGCTACCAGATCAACGACACCGTGGTTGTCTTTGACCGTGTGCGCGAAAACATCCAGCTCTATCCCAAGCACAACATGTTCGACCAGATCAACCGGTCCATCAACTCCACACTCGGACGTACGGTGATGACATCGCTCTCCACTCTGCTCGTGCTCGTGTGCATCTTCATCCTCGGCGGTGAAGCCATCCGCGCATTCACATTCGCAATGATCAGCGGCGTGGTTATCGGCACACTCAGCACCATCTTCGTGGCCGCACCGGTGGCATATCTCGCCGACCGCAAAAACGCCGTGAAGAAAGCCTGAGAGCGAGCCGGACACTGATCCGCTTGACTTTTGACAACAAGCATACAAAAAAACAAGGCTCTTTAAAACGGAGCCTTGTTTTTTAACGTTATACTCACAGACACTCATACTTTAATGATAACCGTAACACTCAACGACAAAAGTTTCTCCGTGGCGCCGCTCACCTCCCTCGGCGACTTCATGACACAGCGGCAGATCACCCCCGCCGGCATAGCAGTGGCCGTCAACGGCACAGCGGTGGCTCCGGCCATGTGGAGCTCCACCCCCCTGCGCGACGGTGACTCCATCATAGTGTTCAAAGCATTCTACGGAGGATAAACAGCCATGCTGCAATACATAACCCACACATCCGACCGATACACCATACCCCAGCAGGTACGCATGGTCATCGACGGTGGCTGCCGCTGGATACAGCTCCGCATGAAGCACGCCTCCGACGACGAAGTCGAAGCCATGGCCCGCCAGATCATACCAATGTGCGAGGAATCAGGAACCATACTCGTCATCGACGACCGCGTGGAAGTGGTGATGCGCACCAAGGTCCACGGAGTCCATCTCGGCAAAAACGACATGGATCCTGCTCAAGCCCGAGAATATCTCGGCCCGCACGCAATCATAGGATGCACAGCCAACACAGCCGCCGACATAACATCTCTCGCCGGTCTCGACATAGACTACATAGGTCTCGGTCCATTCCGCCACACCGACACCAAAGCAAACCTCGCCCCCGTGATCGGGCTTGAAGGCTACCGCCGCATCATGGCCGAGATACGCGCGGCCGGCATCGAATTGCCCGTCGTGGCCATAGGCGGCATAACATCGGCCGACGTCACCCCACTACTTCAGGCCGGAGCCAGCGGAGTAGCGGTGAGCGGAGCCATACTCCGCGCCAACGATCCAGTCAGGGAAACGTCAACTATTATTAATGGAAATTAACCCATACGGGCATTGTTTCCGCCCGCAAAAAGCGGTAACTTTGCATCAACGAACTTAATTTCTTCACAACAAACACCATTACTCAATTATTATGGCAAAAAAAATCACCCCCGCCGCAGCCGCCGCCGATCCCAAAGCGGCCAAGCTCGAAGCCCTCAAGCAAGCCATGGGCAAGATTGAAAAAAGCTACGGCCGCGGTGCCATCATGAAGATGGGCGACGAAATCGTTGAAGATGTAGATGTGGTTCCCACAGGCTCCATAGCGCTCAACATGGCGCTTGGCGTGGGCGGATATCCGCGCGGCCGCGTGATCGAAATCTACGGTCCCGAATCATCCGGTAAAACCACTCTCGCCATCCACGCCATTGCCGAAGCGCAAAAGGCCGGTGGCATCGCAGCGATAATCGACGCCGAACATGCCTTCGACAGATTCTACGCCGAAAAACTCGGCGTGGACGTCAACAGTCTCTACATCTCCCAGCCCGACAACGGCGAACAAGCCCTCGAGATAGCCGAACAGCTCATACGCTCCTCGGCCATCGACGTGCTCGTGGTTGACTCGGTGGCGGCCCTCACTCCCAAAAGCGAGATTGACGGCGACATGGGCGACCGCAACGTCGGCCTGCAGGCCAGGCTCATGTCACAGGCCATGCGCAAGCTCACAGGCGCCATAGCCCGCACCAAGACCACCTGCATATTCATCAACCAGCTGCGGTCAAAAATCGGACAGATGTTCGGACCGGCCGAAACCACCACCGGCGGCAACGCCCTGAAATTCTATGCATCCGTGCGTCTCGACATCCGGCCGAGCTCGGCTATCAAGAACGGCGACGAGACCATCGGACGTCTCACCACCGTCAAAGTGGTCAAAAACAAAGTGGCTCCCCCCTTCAAGAAAGCCGAATTCGACATCATGTTCGGCGAAGGCATATCCCGTTCAAGCGAGATCCTCGACATGGCCTGCGACTACGACATAATCCAGAAATCCGGATCATGGTTCAGCTACGACGGTTCCAAACTCGCCCAGGGACGCGAAGCCGCACGCAACGTCATCTCCGACAATCCCGAACTGGCCGACGAACTCGAAGCCAAGATCATGGAAGCCATCAAGGCCAACCCTGACAAAAAACGCTCGTCGCGCACGCCTAAATTCAAACGCGCCGACTCTTCGGCCGCCAAGGACAACGACGCCCCTGCCGACGAACCCACCGACGCCGACAGCATGCCCGACACCGAGCTGCCCGACGAATTCTCTATCGAAGAAGACGCATAATACAAATATACATAATCATCCGAAGCCCGGCCGAACCATCCATCGGCCGGGCTTCAACGTTAAATTAACAAAATACCCGCCACGGCTTCCATATCTGAAATTTTTGATTAACTTTGCACTGCAAACATAACCCAAAAAACCAACGACTACACAAATGGCAACTAACGAACTTGACTGGGCTAACCTATCGTTTGGCTACGTGCCTACAGACTATAACGTGCGCAGCACCTTCCGCGACGGCAAATGGAGCCCGATCGAAGAAACCGACTCGACCACCATCGACCTCCACATCGCCGCCACCGCCCTCCACTACGGACAGGAAATATTCGAAGGACTCAAGGCATTCCGCGGCAAAGACGGCAAAATCCGCATCTTCCGACTCGAAGAAAACGCCCGCCGCATCGCCGAATCGGCCCGCGGCCTGCTCATGGCTCCGGTCACCGAGGAGCTCTTCAAGGAAATGGTGATCCGCGCCGTCAAGCTCAACGAACGCTTCGTGCCACCCTACGGATCCGGCGCATCGCTCTACATCCGCCCCGTGGAAATCGGACTCTCCGCACAAGTGGGCGTGGCCCCGGCCAAAGAATACGCGTTCATCGTGTTCGTCACCCCCGTAGGTCCTTACTTCAAAGAAGGCTTCAAGCCCACCAACATCTGCATAATGCGCGAATATGACCGCGTGGCCCCCAAAGGCACCGGACGGTGGAAAGTAGGCGGCAACTACGCCGCATCTCTCCAGGCCGGCATGAAAGCCCACGAACTCGGCTACAGCGCCGTGCTCTACCTCGACCCCAAAGAAAAGAAATATCTCGACGAATGCGGCCCGGCCAACTTCTTTGCCATAAAAGACGGCAAATACATCACCCCCGCATCCGACTCCATCCTCCCCTCCATCACCAACAAGAGTCTCATGACCCTTGCCCGCGACATGGGCATGGAAGTCGAGCAGCGCCACATTCTCCTTGAAGAACTTGCCGACGTCACCGAAGCCGCCGCCTGCGGCACCGCCGCCGTGGCATCGCCCGTGGCCGAGATCGACGACCTCGACACCGGACACAAATACGTAATCCTCCCCGACCGCAAACCCGGTCCCGTAGTAACCGCACTCTACGACCGTCTGAGGGCTATACAACTTGGCGAATACCCCGACGAACATGGCTGGAACACCGTCCTTTGACACCATCATCGACAAATACTATCCCGCGGGCACACGCCTGCGGGATATTTATATGCAGCATGCCCTGCAGGTGACCGGCGAAGCCCTGGCCACGGCACGGCGCAAACAGCTTCCGCTCGACGAAAACGAAATACGCGCGGCAGCCATGCTCCACGACATAGGCATATTCATGACCGACGCTCCCGGCATCGACTGCCACGGCACAGCCCCCTACGTCGACCACGGCCCCCTCGGCGCCACCCTGCTCCGCAGCGAAGGAGCACCCGAATCATGGGCGCGCGTGGCCGAACGCCACACCGGCTCAGGCATCGGCACCCTCGTGCCCGAGACACTGCTTGAACGGCTCATCTGCTACGCCGACAAATTCTACTCCAAATCCGGCACCATGCTCCGCAAGTCACCCGACAGTATCAGCCGGTCCCTCTCCCGCTTCGGTCCCGAATCCCTTGCCCGCTGGCAATCACTCCTCCACGAATTCGAATAACCCGCCGGCCCATCCCCTACGACAACCACGGCTTTTTCATTTAAGATAAAATAAAGTGTATACCTGCCCTTACCCGTTTC
>BLLX01000022.1 GCA_011959405.1 Muribaculaceae bacterium | reverse complement strand
CACGTTTTCCGACGTATTGCACAGGCACACTGTAATGATGCTTGTTCAGAGTGACATAGCTGTTGCGCTGGACTGTGGCGACAGCCCGCTGCTTCATCTGATAGCGGCTTGCCGGCAATGGGCGCAAGGCGTCCTGTTCGACAGCCTCAAAGAGTTGGCGGCGTGATTCCCTACGGCGGGTCAGATTGCGGGCATTGAACTTTTCAAGAGATTTTAAGATGGCCTCGTTGAGCGACTCCAGATTATGGAACACCAGACCTTCAAGGTCTACGTACACGGACCGGTACATCAGTTTTACCGCATTCTCCACCAGAGCCTTGTCCTTGGGATGGCGCACGCGGGCCGGAACCACGGCGCAACCGTAATGCTCGGCAAAGGACTCGAAGTCGGCATTTATCACCGGTTCGTTGCGGTCGCTGCGAGTGACTGCGGATTTCAGGTTGTCCGGTACAATCGCACACGGCGCCCCTCCATAAAAGTGGAAAGCATTCTCGCACGCCTTTATAAGATCCTCCTTCTTCTGCGACCACACGGCCTCACAATAAGTGTAATGACTGCATGGCAGTATCGCCACAAACACCTCGACCTTTCGTACCTCGGCAGTAGACTCATCGACTATCTCCAGACGGTCACCGACAAAATCGATATACATCTGGTCACCGGCACGATGCTCGACATGGCCTATGGCATTGGTCTGCAGCATGAACTGTCTGAGCTTCATCCCGAAAGATGCCCTGAGGTATCCGTCGGGATGTCCGGCATGATACTCCTCATACAGTTTCCTGACAGTCATGCCCCTGCGCGAAAACCGTGCTGCATATTCCGGCAACAGTGCTTCAAGCCTGATCTGCCGCTCTGACGGTCTGCGTTCTCTCGCCCGGGTATGGCGAACAGTTCCTGCAGCCGCGCATCGCTCAGAGACGGCAGCTTCTCAGCGGGTATACCGCTGTCCTGATACATCCTCACATAGCGGCGCACTGTGTTTTGCGAGATATCAAAAGCACTGCTGATACTTTTGATGCCCATCCCCGATGCGTAACACAGGAGAATGTTTTTTAACTTTGTGTTCATGTTTCTTTGAATTATATCCCCGTCGGCCAAAACGGAATTCAAAGATACAAATAAAATCCCCTGCTGACATTCCGTCGGCAGGGGTCATTTTCATATTGGCCTAAAGGGGCAGCTCGATTTTGGCCGCAGGGGTCAAACCGACCTGGCTCAGGGGGTCATCCGAGTCTGGTTTTTCCACTTAATCAAGGGACTAAATGATTCTTTGTATAAGCAATATGGTAATACTATAACAACATCTTTTTCTAATTTGGGGCATTCATATTCTGGATTATCAGGAAAATCCTCAGAAGACTTTGGAAGAGGTAAACCATTCATAACATATCTGAATGTCTATTCAAACAATGTTGTGAATGAGAACGACTATCAATATGTTCGTATAAACGATGGAGAAAAGCAGAATATCGTGCAGTATGGAGATGTGTTGTTTACTTTGTCTTCTGAAACACCAGAAGAAGTTAGTGTTGGCTCTGTTTATTTGGGAATAGACAACAATCGTTCTTTCGCCCGAGCGCGAGTGGTCGTCCGGCTTTTTCGGCCATGTTGTTGTCTATCTAGTAATGTCAGAGGTCAAGATAACGGTAGAGTCTGGGTATATTCCTAGAGTGTATCCTATACCATATAAAGGTGGCCTTGTGGATATGTCGTATGACTTTATTGCAAAGGATGTCATTATGCTACACCCGGTCTATGCGTGGATGGGTTGGATTTGTGTCTTGAGTCCATACGAAACGACTTTTGAGTCATTGAAAACTTATATCCGTGAATACTATAAATATGCAAAAGAGACATTTGGTAAAAGACGGCTTCGTTGTATGTTGATATCCAATTGTTCATAAGTATTTTGACCGAATGTGAGCCTACTGTGGCATGCTGTCACTGGTGAATTGTTGGAATAGATGATGCAATGAAATTAAAATAGGTATATATTATTATCTGGGTAAAAATGATAATGAACTGAATAGAGGATGACTGTTGTTAACGTGTGTTAAATGCTGCGTATGTACGGTCATTATTGAAAAAGATTTCTTAAATTGCGATCGATAACAGTTAAAAACTAAGAAGTCGTTAAAAGTTATTGTGTATATGTTTTTGGCAGGATTTTTGCGTCATGGTAAGGGTTATGACTATAAGAGTCTCATACGTAAACCTTACAAAGAAGAAGCGAGTGTATTGGGCGTTTCCAGTACATTGCGACTGATTGCTGTGCATGTGGAAGTGTTGCCATATTATGTATCCGCGGGTATGTTGTCTTATGTTGTCAACGGGGGTGTTGGTGGCATGTGTGATACATTTCGTAAAAATAATTTTGCGATGAGAGTCTGATATGTGCGTTTAATTTTTACAAGTTACTTATACTTATTGATTATGAAACAACTTTTACTTAAATCCGTAGTGGCTGCAGGTGCTATCGCCACGACATTACCGTTGTCAGCCAATTGGGAGCAGATCTATGAACTGCCCCAGGCCAGTGCGCATTACATTACAAAAGAGGGCTTGATACTTATGTCAGATTTGAGAGATAATCTGGACGGAGGTATCTATTACTCTGAAGATAAAGGTAAGACATTTACTAAATGTGAGGTGGCCGACTATGCGTATAACAAGTTTGTGGAGATCGGCGACTATATTTATGCACCTGGTAAGGCCTGCAGGATTGCTCGTAGCGAGGATGGCGGACGTACATGGGAAGTGCTCAATTATACCCGTTCAGTTGAGGAGTTTTATGAAAAGCCTGGTATGGCCGATGAAACAGTGTGTTATGCTATCGACGGGTTGGATGGAGTGCTTTATGTCGGTGATTTCCTCGGCGGAGGTGTCATCAAATCAGAAGACAACGGTGAGACATGGACGCATACCGACAGAGAATCGCAGATGGTAAATTTTGGCGATGAAAAAGCAATGGACAATTACTATAACATGATGGCTTTCAATAATGAGATTTATCTCTTCGGCCTTTATTCTGTCCATAAATATAATGTTTCACTTGACAGATGGGAGATTGTGCCTGTTCATAGTAACTGTCTGGCTACTGTCACTATTGCCGGCGATATTATGATTGCTGGGCGCGCTACGGAGAATCAGAATCCAGATACAGAATATCTGCTTGCAACCAAGGACGGATATACATGGGATCAAATTTTCAACCCTGAGGCCGACAATCTTAATGTGAGATGCATAGATTATGACGGTAAGTATCTGTATGCTGCCGGTCCTAACGGTAGATTCTATTACACTGACAATATGGGAGAGGAATGGTATAACGGCAAGGGCCTTCCTGAAATGTGTTGGCCTCTTGTGATATCTTGCGATGACGACTATGTCTATACCACAGTATACCACTATGATCCCTCGCAGGTTATCAGCGGTCTTTGGAGATATCCCAAGAGCAGTCTGGCTTCATCAGCAGCTCTGGAGACTTTGAAATATGATAATCTGTCCGTAAATGTTGACGGCAATACACTGACTGTGACTGTTCCTGCCGAAAATATCCGTATAAGCGATGTGGCAGGCAAGCAGGCCATACATTTGAACAATACTTCTAATGTCGATCTCGGTGTGCTCACTCCCGGTGTGTATTTATACGAAGTAGTTGCCGGAGGTACGCGAGTGGTCGGTAAATTTGTAAAGTAAAACATAGTAGATGAAAAGAGATATTGTATTATCGCTTTCGCTGGCATCGGTTTTCTGTCTTTTGGCAGAAAGCCCTGCTGGCGATTTCACCTCTTATTTCGAATGCCCGTTTGCGTCGGAAACGATGCCTGAAGGCATGAAAGTGGTAGATAATGACGGCTGTCAGCTGCATTTCACGATGGTCCAGAATGGTTTTTCTGACTATGATTCATGGATATGTCTGAGGGAGCGCGGCACCGAGAATTATTATGCGGCATCGGCATCTCGCTTTAAGACCGCTAAAGGAGAAGATCCACTGCCGGCTCAGGACTGGATGATAACACCTCCGGTGTGGATTCGCGGCGGTGAGGTGACATTGTCATGGAGATCTATGTCTGTCAACGAGCAGCGCAAGACCCCCAGCACGTATGAGATAAGGGTATCGGCAACAGGCGATACTCCTGACGCTTTTGCCGGCGAACCGCTTATGACCGTCACCGACGAAGAGCTTAACAAATGGCAGGCACACACTTTGGATCTGAGTGCTTATGAAGGGCAGAGGGTGCGCATTGCTTTTGTGAATGTCAGTCTCGACAGCGAGATTCTGGCTATTGACGATATTAATGTTTCCGGCCTGAAAGGCCTTTCGGAGATTTTGGTTACTCCGGGAGAATATCATGTCGGTAGCGAGTTATTCAAGATAGGAGGTACTATTACGGCTTATTCCCAGCAGCCAGTCAATACATTGTCGGTGGATTGCGAAGTGGACGGCCGCACTCTTCATGCCGAATATAGCGGTTTGAACCTGGGCTATCATGAAAGTTTCGATTTCGTTTTGCCCGAAGAAATAAAGGCGAAATATGGCGAGACGGTGGATTTCACCGTAAGTGCTACCGTCAACGGTCTGCCCTATGACGCTATGGACAGGAGTACCATGGTGCTCAGTTTCGTGCCGAAGCGCGGCGTAGTGGTAGAGGAAGCCACCGGCATGTGGTGCGGCTACTGTCCTAAAGGTATTGTGGCCATGGAGACTCTCGAGAAGAAATATCCCGATACATTTATAGGCCTTGCTGTACATGTAGATGACGCAATGGCTATTGATGAGTATAAAACCTTCTCATTCCCCGATGGTGCACCTACCGCATGGGTGGATAGAAGCATATACTGCCCAACGCCCATGTATCCGATCACCGAGAATGGTGTTAAGACCTACACCACGCTTATGGGTGGTCTGGAGAGTGTGTTTCTCGAGGTGCTGAATAAACAGGCTCTTGCCGAAATATCGCTTGAAGTAGCCGTGAAAGCAAGGTCCATTGAAATCGATGCCTCGACACGTTATCCGATTGATATTGATAATGCGGATTATAGGATGGCCTTTGCTGTGACAGAAGACAATGTGTGGAAAGACGGATATTATCAGGCCAACAACATGGCCGGTGCTGTCGAAGTCATAGGTGGATTTGAAAACCGTCCGGCTATGATAGTCTCTGATCTGAAATTCAATCATGTGGTTAGAGCTATATACGACGGTGTCGATGGCATAGAGGGCAGTGTGCCTGCGGAGATTAAGGCTGGCGAGGTCTATTCCGGATCATACAGTTTTGGTTTGCCAAGAAATATCTTGAATGTCAGAAATATTAAGGTCGTAGGCATGATAATCGACCGTTCCACAGGCAAGATACTGAACGCAACCTCTGTAAAACCATCAACATCGGGATCTGGCTTGATGGAAACTATGGGTGCAGACTGTGGTCTGTCGGTGTCTCTTGATGGTGGATTTATAAAGATAGATTCTGCACTGTCAGAGAATATCGAAGTAGCATTGTATGACGTTTCCGGAGTATGTGTAGCCCGTACAAACGGCACCGGCAGCGTGGAGATCAACACATCATCCCTGTCGGGTGTCTATATCCTGAGCGCATCCTCGTTATCAGGCGAAACAGTGCTTAAAAAACTTGTGATCTGATTCGTTCAAACGAATTTCAAGTAGGCAAACAATACATACGGAGCATCACTGGGGCTTCTGTGAATATCGAAACAGAGAGTCCCGTTGATGTCTCCGTATGTTGTTTCAGTATCGAGTGTTGTTATTGCTGTGCGGGATTACGGAATTGGTCATTGTATTTGATCGGAAGCATATATGAGATATTACGTTGCAGATGAGATGTTAAATCATAACAACCGACCGATGTCAACGGCCAGAAAATCATATCACTGACAAATGGCAAATAGAAAAGAGCTTAAAGATATGACATTGGAGGAACTGTGGCAATTGTTTCCTATTGTCCTGTCTCCCCATAAGCCATGGTGGAAAGAGTGGGCCAATATAGAAGAAGCTATTTCCAAGTTATTGTGCGTGTATAAGCCTGTAATAAACCTATATGGTTTATATCAAATCATTATATCCAACTGATATAGAGTGCAATAATAAAAATAGCTTGTACTAATAATGTACTAAATGGGGGATATAAGTACAATCAAAAGCAATTAATTAAGTTTAATTTGCAGGCGTTAGTTATTTTTAGTTCTATTCTTTTGCCTCGGTTTTCTCCTTTCGGTGGTCGATATGGTGATAGAGATAGGGGCTGGTGAAAAGAAAAATTGATAGTGGCATTTCTCTTTTGCCCAGCATATATTTATTGGTTTGGTTCAGTTTAGATGTATATATCTAAGACTGAACCAAACTAATTTTGAGCTAACTATTGCCCAGGACCACTATATTTTGTAATTTTGCAGTTGATAAGGGAAGCCTTGTCACGACATTTAGTAAAAAAGAAGCGTTATGTCTTCTTCTTGTAAGTGAAAAGCCTAGGAAACTTTAACCACGAGAACAAGAGTTGGCATACGGTTCCCACGCATAGCGTGGGGCTGTTAACCCACATCTGTTCTCAAAGGTTTTCCTAGCACCTTCACTTTAAGACGTGGCATACAGTTCCATGCTTCTGCATCTCAAAAGGTCTTTAGGAACTGGAGACCTCAGAAATCAATCATGAAGAAAATCTTATGTTTTCTATTTCTCCTATTGTCAGTAACGGCAATGCATGGAAGAGGATTTGGGGAAACGCTTGAACTCCCCAACTTCAATTCGGGAAAAACAGTGTGGATTCTACGAGCCGGCATCGGTTTTAACGGTGTTGCCGGTAGTGCAAAAGGGACACAAGAAGCAATCTGGAACAAAGGTGATTGGGCTGGAAGTTTCAAGACGACTCCAAGCTATGTTGTCTCTTTCGGCTTCAACAAATCTTTCGGCAACCATCCTCTTTATTGGGGCATGGCTCTAGACCTCGGGATGAGAGGCTACAAGACAAATGCAGAATGGGTGCGTTCTGCAACAAGTCAAGTTTCTGGTGGTTATGACTACCATAAGAAAACGACACAAGAAACCCTCTTAAGCTACAATGTACAACTCTCTCCTATCACTATAGGATACAAGTACACATTTTTTCAACGTATGGCTGCAGATGTCCATCTCGGAGCATATGCAAGCTATGATTTTGCAGGAAATTATAAGACGCATACAACCGATCATATAATCTCGACTTCTAAATATGGCAATCGCAATGACTTCAAAGAAAATGAAGCCAAGGTCAAAATCGGAGATATTGACGGTATGCGCAAATATGATGTGGGAATAAATGTTGGCGTTGGATATTGGTTCGGTCGTTTCAATATTGATTTCACGTGGCAACGAGGATTCATTCCCATTTACGAAGGCGGGGATAAGGAGGTTTCCATTGGTGGAAAGAAAGGCGATAAACGGGAGCAAGGAAACTACTTCTCAAATAATTTCCAACTGCGCTTAGGCTACGCTTTCTAAAGACACAGAATTATACGACATTTTAGGTCAGAAACCTGATTTAAATCGGCAAGGTTCCCAAAGAGATGTCACCCTTTGGCATATTGGGGATATTTTCAGCGTATCTGAACGATATGCGGCTCGGAAAATTCCCTAATATGCTAAGGAATTTCCCGCATGGCTGTAATTTCCGCGTCGCGTAACGCGGATGGAACTGCTCCCGGATTGATGGTCGCAGTGTGGCATACCACTGTATCGGGTGCAATGGTACACCGAGAAGAAACGTTGTGTTCATTTGCTTCAGATAAATGGTTAGCCCCGTGCATTCCTTGCACTCTTGCACGGTTGGAAAGTGTGCAGGAGTGCAAGGTGTGCATAGGGTAAAATCAAATCCGGATGTCTTTTAATAAAGGATATACTCTTGATGGATACGCCGATAAGGTGTTTCATGTCCATGTGCATGCAGAGGGTGACAACGACGAGATCTCATTCCGCAATTATCTTATGGAAGATTCTGCTACAGCAAGAGAATACGAGAAATTGGAGTGCAGCCTGCTGCCAAAGTTTCGCACGGACCGTGATGGTTATACGGCAGCCAAATCGGAGTTTGTGAAAAGAGTCCTGAGCCTTGTGAAATCCAGAGATGCGACATTGGGACTCTGGAAAGGAAAGTCGTGATGACACGGTGTAGGCAGGGGTGGGGTAGATCTGTTAGCTGACTGTTACAGATGGCGGATATTTTTGCGGTAGGCTCTCAGTTCCTGTTCGGGAAAAGAGGAGATCGCTTTGTCGAATTCGGAGAGCAGGGCGGCTTTGTCGTATGGGAGTGCTCCGGTTATCGGGATTGTATTTGAAATATGATGACCGAGAAGGTTTGTCTTTATTGTCAGACGCTCTATCAGAGTCCGCATTTCCACAAGGCGTTCTATTTCCGGTGCTTCCTGATATGTCCCGTCAATCACGTCCTGATGTAGTCGCGATTCCGGAAATATGGTCAGTGAGACTATATTGATTATGCACGGGTGAAGCCTGTTGAGCACTTCGGCGGTAGCGGCTGCGCTTGCCACACCGTTGCCTTGGCCGCCGAGTCCGTTGAGATAGAAGACGTTGTAATGTATTCCTGCTTCATCGAGTTTCGACAGTTGTTCAAGAATATCGGCGGAGTGATATCCTTTGTCCATCCTGTCGAGTGTCGGATCATGGGCTGTCTCCATACCAATGTTGATGCTGTCGAGTTTGAGGTGATGCAGGTTTCGCAGTTCCTCTACCGATTTGGGTGTAATGTCTGTCACGCGGGCAAACATTCCGAAGGACTCCATGTGAGGAAGATACTTGCGTAGTAGCAGCGCTGTATCCATCAGCCTGTTGTAACTAAGAGCAAAAGGGTTTGCCCCGGTGATATATACGCGTCGGGCACGGGGTTGCCATCGGCGGATCACTTTCAGGTCTTCTTCGACTTCGGAGAGGGGTGACATACGGAACGGTGTGCCGTGGTAAAGGCTGCAGAATTTGCATTTGTGCCATGTGCAGCCTGACGTCAGTTGCAGGAGCTGTGAGTTCGCTTCGTATGGAGGGCGCCATATCTGGCCGGTAAAATGTAATTGAGGTTGTATCATATTTCGACGTTTTTTGTTAATTTTGTCGCAAAATTAGACTATAATTGTGCGTAAAACAATTACTTACCAATAGGTGTGACCCTTACGTAACGGTTAGCTTTGTTCACCGTCAAAAATTTATGCTCGATTGAAAATGGCGAAAAAATTAGACTATGAATATTGCAAGGCGGCTCCTGTGCTTGAATGGCTTGGCAATAAATGGGCTATGGCCGTACTTCTGAAAATAGCGGAAAACTATCCTGTACGTTTCAATGAATTGTATCGTGCTATTCCTTCTGTTTCAGAGAAAGTCCTGTCATCTGTGCTCAGGCAACTGACCACAGACGGGATCATTTGTCGCAAATTGTATCCTGATGTGCCGCCACGTGTTGAGTATTCAATCACCGAACTCGGGCAGACGCTTCTCCCGCATATCGACGCCCTTGTGGAATGGGGGCACAATCATTTTGACCGGATAATGGAGTGTCGTCAGGCGCAAGACGGCCAATGACAGACAGAGCATATTCGGGTTTGACACGCGATATGCAGGCAGGGCATTTAAAGGATTATTTCTTTGGATAACGAGAGTCGTTGTGCAAACTCAGAGTCGTGGCTTATCACAATCAGAGTCCCGGAATACTTATTCAGCATATTTGTCAGTGTCTCGATGTTATACAGGTCCAGGTTGTTTGTCGGTTCATCCGCGATGATTATGTCAGGTGTGCTGTCGGATACCATAAGACAACATAATGACAATCTCATCTTCTCTCCGCCGCTGAGGGCTACGCATTGTTTGTCGTATGCCTGTTTAGCGAACAGGAAACGGTTAAGACGGATTTTTAACTCATGTTCGGGTAAAGCGTGGCGGTTGAACCGTTGCAGTTGGCCATATACACTGAGTTCATTGTCGATCAATGAATATTCCTGATCAAGATAAACATACCGCAGACTGTCGCAACGGAAAACGGAACCGGTGATGAAGAGGTTCTGGCCGTTTCAGACGAAGTCGAGGGTAGCCAGACGTTCCATCTGGTTGCGGTCGAGCCCACGGTTTGTGGCGTAGTCTATTTCTTCGGGATATGCCTTGTAGCGGAACTCCGCGTTTTTGGTAAGGCGTGTGACCGCGGCTTGTGCGCGCCAGTCCCATTCACGGTGCAGCAGCATTGAGAGGAAGGAGTCTGGGGTCATTGACTGGGCCGTAGTTCCGGCGAGACTTTCGCGGAAGGCTTCGGCCATGCCGTGCATTTTCATGCGGTTCATCAGGTCCAGCGATGTTGTGTTCTGATCCGGCTGCTGGGTTACCGGTGCGGTTTTATCGATTGTTTCCATTGTTGTGTGTATTGTTGGTTTCATTATTGCGGCTGTAGTATTCGCGGCCACGGATGTTCTTGTGCATCGGAGCAGGGGCAATAGTCGCGGGGCCGTGGACTGTTCCGTCCTCGTCGGGCAGGAAGTCGGCGTCATCGCCCAAGTATTTCCTTGACTGCCTGATAGCCGTATACCGTCTTCATCGTCGCACAGGCACAGGCCGCCACAAGTCGGTCTGTGCCGTACTTCTTCTCCAGCGACAGTATGCCGCGGCAGCTGCTGAAGGATTTCGGCGGGTACTGCATCCTGGCGTCCACTTCATGAAGATAGTCAAGGACGATGTTGTCCATCCCTGCTGCACGTTTGAAGAGTTCCTCCAGATCCTTGTCATACGGGCCGTAATGTCCCGCGGCAGGTTGTGTTCCTGCTTCCACGCGTAGGTGTAGGGGATGTCGCAGCGGTCGTGTGTCGCCACTAGATTAAAGTCCTTTTCACCCTGCAGGAACATGTCTTTGCGCGACATCTTCCGTCCGGCCATCCGTTTTTCGTTGAAGTCGTGCAGCGATATGTGGATAGCCGTATTCAATTCGTCCAGCGACGGAAAGGCCATACCCTCGATGTCAAGATATACGGATTGATACAGAAGCTTGACGGCGTTTTCCACTAGATCCGGTTTTCGGACTGATTCAATTTTAGGACCTCCAAAAATGAAAGAAACTCACTGGTTTTCAGTGAGTTTCAATCTTGGCATTAGCGGAAAGACAGGGATTCGAACCCTGGGTGCCCGCAAGAGCACAACGGTTTTCGAGACCGCCCCGATCGACCACTCCGGCATCTTTCCATGGGGGAATAAAATTTGCGGTCCGCATCTTGGCGGTGGGGAGGGTGATGCGAACCGCGAGGGTGGATGTGGGAAGTGGGCGCTGAGGGATTCGAACCCCCGACCCTCTGCTTGTAAGGCAGACGCTCTGAACCAGCTGAGCTAAGCGCCCTTAATTGCTGAAAGCGTTGCAAAGGTACGGACTTTTTTTGAATTTGCAAATTTTTCGGCAACTTTTTTTCATTTTTTTTCGTGTCAGATCATGACTCTGGGACCTGTTTGTTGGCTTTATTGTTGATTGCCAGTGTGTTTCTTCTTTTTGAAGAAATCAAGGAAATTATTGAAATCATGTTTGAATACGAGTCCTATTCCTTGTGTGGTGAGAGCCGTTTTCACATAAAGGTTTCGGTCGTTGAAATGATTGTATGCTTTCAGGCGCCAGTTGCCCTTCCGGTTCAGCAGGTATTCAATATCGAAGTCTCCGACAAATTGATTATTGTTTAACATCTTGTCGCGATAGCCGAAGTTGCCATTCAGCAGAAGACGGTTGTTGAGCAGAGTGCTTGAGAGAGCCACATCGAATTCCACATCGGAGAAATCTCCGGCATTCGACCGCAGGGTGGGGGCCACGGAGAACTTGTCGGATATCTGTCCGAGTATGTTGCTCAGCTGTGATGATATGGTGGATGAAGCCACAGACATAAGTTCATTGCCTTTTGTGGTGGAGCTCATGTAGTCCGGCGTATAGAATCTGTTGAGGGCGAGAAGATATATTATCTGCCGGTTCATCATCTCTTTGGTCGAGACTATGCTGTGGACTTTTCTCTCGACATCGGACGTCAGAGTCGGAAACTTCAGGTCAAAATTGATGTCGGGGTTCATCAGCGATCCGTCGACCTGCAGCACTGCGTTGACCGTCACGTTTGTGCGTCCCACTTCCTTGTCGTTGAGAAATGACTCGTCGAGATCGGAGAGGTTGGCTTTTAGGGCATAGATCGCATCAATATCGAGCTGGGTTTTGTCGAGATTGCCGGTAAACGCCACGGAGCTTCCGTCGACTATGGCGAAGTTTTTTATTATTATGTCCTGAAGGGTGAAGTTATAGTCGCCCCGCTGTATGGTGTAGTCGCCGAATATGCGGAAATCGTCGTTGCCGGATGAGTAGATCACGTTGGCATGGCCCGAACCGTAGGCCGTGATTTTATCTCCGGCCACAGGGTCCATGACAAGCACCATGCGGGTATTGGGGTTTATGTCGATATTAAGCGACATGTTGTAGATGGATGTCGCGGCGGTTTCGTTGCGTTTGCGGACTTTGTCGCGCATCACGCGGTCAAGTTCCGGTGAGCCGGGCTTTAGGTTCAGCGTGTCGAGCGGAAGGATGGCGTTGCGGTCGCGGAAGGTGATGAAAGTGTATTCGCCGGCCATGGTGGCGTCCGATAGGGTGAAGGTGAATTCGCTGCCCGGGTCCGTTACCATGGTCGCTCCGATGTCGACCCTGCCCGGTATGCCGTCCACGTATGCCGACCCAGATGCGAATACGGTACCGGACCATTGTTGCTCAACAGAGGGACCTTTGTCGAATACCAGCAGGTTGTCTGCGTTGGAGACACGGAAGTTGAATTTCGGTTCTTTAAAGAATTTGTGGGTGAGTTTGCCGTCAAGACGTGCGGTGTGGCCGAAACGGTCACGTAGGGTCAGTCCTTTTATGTCGATTAGGCCGGGTGTCATTTTGATGGAATCGGTAGCATAGTAGCTCACGTTTGTCTGGTCAAGTCTCATGGAGAAATTGTGGGCTAACAGATCGCCGGTCATATCCACAAGTTTGAAAGTTCCGTATAGACGGGCATGGCCTGATGCCGAGCCGCTTACTTCCGAAGCGAATGCCTTCATGAACGGCTGCAGGAATCCCACCGGAGTGTTGTCTGCGGCGAAGTGCAGGTCCAGAGCTTCCGCGAGCGGGAAAATTGAGCCGTTGATGCGGGCATGACGGTCGTTTTTCTGATGTATGTCGGCATTGATCACGATTCCTTTGGTGGAATTGTCCCAGCCTGCTTTGACAGTGGCGTCGCCCAGCACAGCGTAGTTATAGCTTATGGAGCGCACGGCGAGGTCATCTGTGTGAAGTTGCGGTTCTTTAGAAAGGAGCGATTTGCCTATTACGGTTCCTGAAGCCGTACCTCCGAATATCACGGCTTCGTTGATATTCAGTGTCTCAAACAGGTAGTCGAGGTTGATGTCGCGGAGATTCACGCACAGCATATCGGTGGAGTCGGCCGCTGCCGTACCGCTTATAGTCACGGCCTGATCACCGCGGTGTATGTTAAGGTTGTCGATATCTATTTGGCCGGAGCGTACGGCGATCATGGCCGGCTCGATGTTCCATGTCGTGTCGTTGAATACCAGTATACCGGGGCGGATGTTCACGTCTGCACCATGTATTTTGACGCCGCGGCTGTCAGGTACCAGTCTGGTGTCCATTTCCACAACGCCGTAGAAGTCACGCTGCCGTTCTATCTGCCAGTCGAATTTTGTGGATATTATACCTGATGAATCCATTGCCGAGCCGAGGTTAAGCAGCGCGTCGCCATCTTTTGTCGGTATTGTGGTGGAAAGTCTCAACTGTGATTCCCGACCCAGTATCATGTCTATGTTAGACCGCCTGATGAGTTTTTGACCTTGTTGCAGATATGGGGCGCTGATTGACAGTGAAGCCGTGTTTTCCATCTGGCATACCGATCCGTGTACCGATACAGGATACAGGGGCTTTACCGGAGGGTTGAAAAAGTCGAAGAACTCCCGGTTTTCCAATATGGTGAGTGAGAGTGTGAAATCATTGGCGATCTCTTTCTGAGTATGTCCTGCCGGAGTCTGGTGGACGGCTGAAGATGCAAAGCCTATGTTCTCCAGAGGTAGCATTGATTTTAATGTCGGCAGAAGATTTGCGAAGTTGAATCTGCCGTTCAGCGATGCCCGGACTACGTCAGATTCCAGAGTGACGTGCTGGGGAAAGTTAGATGTGTTTGCCGTCAAAGCTATTGGGCTAAGGTGCAACCCGTTGTCAATGCTGTCTGTGAAATTCAGACGGCTTATCACGATGCTTCCGTCAGCGCTGTCTGTCCCATTGCCGGAGAAACGTGCGTCTATGTCGGCCGACAGACGGTGACCGGGGAATTTGTGCCACAGGCCCATGCGGTCGAAGTCTGCGTCGCGTATCGCAGCCGTGAAGTCAAACATGTAGTCATCCGGCGACAGGTCGATTGCCCCGTCTGCGGCAAATGCGATGTTTTCGTCCAGAATCTCGATCTGTCCTTCATAGCGGTTGCCATTCATGGCCACATTGGCTGTTATGTCGGAGTATATATGTTCTTTGAATGTGAGATAGCCCACATTCAGGTCAACGTTGCCTTTTTTGTGACGTCCGTTGGTGGCCATGTCGAATGTGACACTGAAGTCGCTGTTGCCGAAATCATGATGTCCGGTAATGGCCGACATGTCGAGGTTCTCAGCGTCGATGGCTCCTTTTATGCTTAATGACTTTTTTGAAGGAAACGCAGCGGTTACGTCAATGTCGAGAGATCCGGCAGATGTGGCTATATGTCCGTCAAATTCGGCGGCTTTGGCGGATGCTGCAGCTGTGCCGCTCAGGTTTACGCGTCCCATGGCTGTCACTATTCGTTCCAGATCGCCGGGAGTATCGCCGGCAAACGCCGATATGGTAGCGAGTATTTCGTCGGATGGCGCCTCAAATTGCAATAGCGGGATTTTGGCCGATATGATCTCAGGGTGGAGAGCGTCGGCTATAGTGGCCTTGGTGCGTAGCCATGTATCTGCCCCTGTTACGGCGAAATTCAGTTTCTCCACCGAGATAGAGTCAGGAGTGCCGGATACTGCGGCTTCTACCGATATTGCGGTGCGGAATTTGGCGAATGGCGGTGCGAACATGGCCAGATCGGGCAGGAACACGCGGGAGCCTTCGATTATGTCGATACGGTGATTGCGCCCCATGACCGACGGCACCAGTTCGCCCGGAGAAGGATATGGAAGTTGCAGATCGCCGATCCGCAGTGAGGACCCCGGCAGCATGACAGTGAAATTTGAAATGCGCAGCAGAGTGTCGGTGAATTCACCGTCGGCATGCAGTTCTTTAAGTCTGAATCCGCTCCGTTCTGTCAGCGACAGGCGTTTCAGAGAAACTTTCACATGGTTGTCGGCCAGAGTGGGCATGGCCACATCTGCCTTGAGATCTGTGACGGCTATATGATTCGGATCGAATCTGCCAGGGTCTGCGTTGTCGGCCGATAATACGTCGTAACTCATCGCTCCCTGGCGCAGGACTGTGGTGTGGATCGACAGGGAAAAGCGTTTTGGCCTGGAGTCCGGAGAGTCGGAACGCAGGCGTTTGAGTATCGGGGCAATGTTGAGCGGCGTCCCGGGAGCGGCGCGCGTGATTCTCGCCGACGGACCGATTAGTTCCACGTCGGTGATTACGATGCGGCCGTAGGCAAATAGGCTGGTAATGCTGAAGCCGCCGCTTATGTTCTGCACTGTGAGCGCCGGCGGCAGGTCGGGATGTTCGGGATCGGCCACTGAGATGTCGCTGATTGAAATCCTTGTGAACGGCTCGATGCGCAGAGTTCCTATGTCGACTTTTGTGCCAAGCAGTCCGGTGAGCTGTTCTTCCGCGATGTCGCGCAGGCTGTCCTGCACCGGGGGGAGCCACAGGGTCAGGTATAAGATAACGGGTATCCCCACTGTGAGAATCAGCAGGGATACCAGTATTGATCTAATTATTTTATAAGCCCAGATCACAGATCTCTGCCATGGCAGGACTTATATTTTTTACCGCTTCCACATGGACAGGGATCGTTACGGCCTATGCGCGGAGATGCTTTTGCCGGTGATGTGGCCTGTCGCTGTCCCTGCTGCGCTGTGGCAGCCTGCCGTTGGGCGTCGGCTCCGGGATATGCTTCTTTCGATGCATTGTAGCGGGTATAGTCTGTCTTTTGTTCCTGCGGCATTGCCCGCTGTACTTCCGGTTGCGGTTTTGGTGTCTCCGGTGCCGCAGCCTGGCTCTCTGCTGCTTGTTGCTGCTGAGGTTGCTGTTGCGGCGGAGCCTGACGTACGTAGATCTGTCCTCTCATCAGTGCCGATGTAGCCTTGATGTTGAGGTTGTTGAGCATGTTTTCAAAAAGATGGAACGACTCCACCTTGTAGATGACCAAAGGATCCTTCTGTTCGTACGATGCGTTTTGTACGGACTGACGCAGTTCATCGAGTTCGCGCAGGTGTTCTTTCCAAAGCTCGTCGATGGATGCAAGCATGAGCAGTTTGTGCCATTCGGTCACGATGTTGCGGCATTCACTGTTGTAGCTCTGCTCAACGTTGACAATCAATCTGAACAGACGTTTTCCGTCAGTGATGGGCACCTGGATCACGCTCTTGTAGCCCTGGTTCTCATAGAGGTCCTTGATCACCGGGGAGGCTACCTCGACAATGCGTTCGCTTTTGCGGTTCATGGTTTCGAAGGCCGCGTCGTGGAGCATGGTCACCAGTTCTTCTTTGCTGAGATTGGGATACTCCTCTTCGGTAAACGGAGTGTCGATGGTCAGCACGGTCATGAGTTCGTGTTTCAGCTCATAGTAGTCATGTTGTGCCGCATCGTGATTGTTGACGATGTTTTCCACCACGTCATAAAGCATGTTGGCTATGTCGATGCCTATGCGTTCGCCTTTCAGCGCATGCTGGCGACGTGAGTAGATATAGGTGCGCTGTTTGTTCATCACGTCATCGTATTCAAGCAGGCGCTTACGGATGCCGTAGTTGTTTTCCTCGACACGCTTCTGGGCGTTCTCGATTGATTTGTTGACCATTGATGACTCGATCATCTCGTCTTCGGTGAATCCGAGACGGTCCAGAGTCTTCATCACGCGGTCGGTGGCGAACAGGCGCATGAGCTGGTCCTCGAACGACACGAAGAACACCGACGAACCCGGATCGCCCTGACGTCCGGCACGTCCGCGGAGCTGACGGTCCACGCGGCGGGATTCATGGCGTTCGGTGCCTATGATCGCAAGACCTCCGGCAGCTTTCACGTCTTCCGGCAGCTTGATGTCGGTGCCGCGGCCAGCCATATTGGTGGCTATGGTCACAGTGCCAGGGCGTCCAGCCTGTGCCACGATGTCGGCTTCCTTCTGGTGCAGTTTCGCGTTGAGGACATTGTGGGGTATCTTGCGCATGGTGAGCTGGCGGCTCAGATTTTCAGATATGTCCACCGAAGTGGTGCCCACAAGCACGGGGCGTCCTTCCTTGACCAGACGTTCTACTTCGGCTATCACCGCCGCATATTTCGCCTTCTTTGTCTTGTAGACACGGTCGTTCATATCCATGCGCGCTACCGGACGGTTGGTGGGGATGGTCACCACATCGAGCTTGTATATGTCCCAGAACTCGCCGGCTTCTGTTTCGGCCGTACCGGTCATGCCCGCGAGTTTGTGGTACATGCGGAAGTAGTTCTGGAGGGTGATGGTGGCGAACGTCTGCGTGGCAGCCTCTACTTTCACACCCTCCTTGGCTTCGATGGCCTGATGAAGCCCGTCGGAATACCGGCGTCCTTCCATGATACGGCCGGTCTGTTCGTCAACGATCTTGATCTTGTTGTCGTCGATCACATATTCCTCATCCTTGTTGAAGAGAGTGTAGGCTTTCAGCAACTGGCTGACGGTGTGGACCCGTTCGGCCTTTACTGCATAGTTCTGCATCAGCTCATCCTTGCGCTGGGCTTTTTCGTCGCCGTCGGGCATTGACTCGAGCTCAGAAAGCTGTGCGGCTATGTCGGGCAGCACGAAGAAAGTCGGATCGTCGGATTTGCCTGTAAGTTCGTCGATGCCTTTGTCCGTAAGGTCTACCTGACGGTTTTTTTCGTCGACCTTATAGTAAAGCGGTTCTACGGCCTTGGGCATCTCGCGTGAATTGTCCTGAAGGAAATATCCTTCGGTTTTCAGCAGCAGCGCCTTCATGCCGTCCTGCGACAGGAATTTGATGAGCGGCTGATATTTTGGTCCGGCAAGATATGCGCGGTAGAGAGCCAGAGCGCCTTCTTTCTGAGTCTCGGAGTCAGACGATGCGATCTTTTCCTTGGCTTCCGTCATCAGTTTGATCTGAAGTTTACGCTGGGCTTCAACCACTTTCTGCACATTGGGCTTGTATTGGTCGAAATACTGGTCCTCGCCTTTGGGCACCGGACCGGATATGATCAGCGGCGTGCGTGCATCGTCGATGAGCACCGAGTCCACCTCGTCCACAATCGCGTAGTAGTGTTTGCGTTGCACCATGTCCGAGGGGCTCATGGCCATGTTGTCGCGCAGGTAATCGAAGCCGAATTCGTTGTTTGTGCCGAATGTGATATCGCATTCGTATGCCTGGCGGCGTTCGGGAGTGTTGGGCTGGTGTTTGTCGATGCAGTCCACAGTGGAGCCATGGAACATATACAGCGGTCCCATCCATTCCGAGTCACGCTTCGACAGGTAGTCGTTGACGGTGACCACGTGCACTCCGCGTCCGGAGAGCGATCGGAGAAATACCGGCAGGGTCGCCACGAGGGTTTTGCCTTCACCGGTGGCCATTTCTGCGATCTTGCCCTGATGGAGCACGATGCCGCCTATGAGCTGTACGTCATAGTGCACCATATCCCATTTCAGGTCATTGCCGCCGGCGAGCCAATGGTTGGTATAGATGGCCTTGTCGCCTTCGATGCTCACAAAGCCGCGTCCCTGTGCGGCGAGATCGCGGTCCATCTCGGTCGCGGTCACTTCCACGGTGCCAGTGGTGGTGCGGGCGAACCGCGCTGCGGTCTCGCGCAAGGTGGCGAACACCACGGGCAGGTGCTCGTTGAGTTTGTTTTCTATGGCGTCGAGTATCTGTTTCTCATGTTCGTCTATTTGGTCCCAGAGCGGCTGGCGACCGTCGAACGGCAATGTCTCGATGTCTTTTTTGAGGGCGGCGATAGCTTCTTCATGCGGTGACACCACAGAGCGTATGTCGGCGCGCACTCCATTGATCTTGTCGCGGAGTCCGTCGTTGCTCAGGCCTTCCATTTCGGGTGCGAGAGCTTTTATTTTGTTGACAATAGGCTGGATTTCGCGCAGGTCACGTTGCGATTTATTGCCGAATATTTTATTTAGGAAAGTTGTGAGTGACATATTTTGTTTATCTGAGTTTTGGTTTTATGGTTTTTTAGGAGCGAAAATAGATGATATTGTAGGACTTCCCGCTCCGTTGGGTGACCTTATGCGCAGAATCCTCGTTATCGTCGGGGCGATCTGCAGGGCGTCGACCGGTGTGTCGATGCGTGCCGCGGATATTTCGTCGGGTGCATAGATTATCACCGGCGCGGTGGTGGCCTGAGTGCGGACTGTGGAACGCGACGGACTCAGTGGGTTGATATCGTCGATAAGTTCCCATCCTGGCAGTATCCTCAGATACACGTCGGCGGCCTGGGTGGCCACGGTGTTGCGTTTGAGGGCTTTGGGATTCTCTCCGGCTCTTACTTCCAGAATGTCGTCGATTGTGTATGCTCCGGACACTCCGCTCATGCGGCAGAGAAATTTGGCGGCGTCCGAGCGCAATTCCTCGTCATCGAGGTTTTTCTCTTCTATGAGCGACTGGTTCAGATAGAATGCGCCGTTGTGAAATCCGCTCACCCATTCGCCGTTGCCGTGGCGGGCGATCAGATACATGTTGAGCAGTGACTGTGCCTTGCGGGCGGAAAATTCGCCTGTAGGCACGGACCATCGCCGGTCGTAGGTGTCGGATGCCGCGGGGACCGGGGTACCGGCGAGTAGCACCACAGAGTTTCCTGGTCCGACCTGTGCGTCGACGGCGTTGAGCAGTCGGGCAAGTTCACGGTCGAGCTTGATGTAGGCGTCCATCATTTCCAGACGTCCGTCTATGTCGTTGCTTTCCGGATATGGGGCTACGGTATAGCCCACATTCAGCATGTCCATGGCGTCGCGGGTGCCAAGGTGCATGGAGCGGAGGTAGTCGGTGGCCATCGATGTGACGTCGGTGTTCACCGGTGCCGACTGTTTGTACAGACGGTAGCAGTTTTTGTCTCCTGAGCTGAATGTATGCTGAAAGGGGTAGTGCTTTTTATGGGCCGGCAGATACGGATATTCGTTGACCGGCAGTGACGGCTCCCATCTTACCGTGTCTATGCGTGACGATAGCGGGGCCGAGAAGTTGCGTGATGTTACCGTTGTGGGAACTCCGTCGCGGTAGTGGGTCGTGGTGGCCCATTTGCCGTTGGCGTCGTTGATCCAGAAGGCGCTGTTGCCGGCGTGGCCGGACATGATTATGGCGCATGTTGCGTCGGGTGCTATCGAGTGTACATACGCCGCCCCGGCTCCGTCTATCCTCAGTTCGTCGCTGATGGTGGATGTGAGCAATGCGGCCGGCGACAGGGTTTCGTCCGTATAGTTGCCTATCTTATTGGGATCAAGCAGAGTCGGCTGCTCCAAACGGCGCTGTACGTTGTAGACGTTGGTCGTGGCCACGCCGTTGGCCGAGGGCGACGCGCCCGTGTATATCATCGCTATGGCTCCGGCACGGTCAACGGCGGGACCGTAGTCCACGTTTTCGATCATCACTCCGCCGCGCATCAGACGGTTGAAGCCGTCGCTGCCGAAGTAGCCGGAGAGCATCTGCAGATAGTCAGCCCGCAGTCCGTCCACCATGATTCCCAGCACCAGTTGCGGCCGTCTGGCCACATTCTCGGCGGCCTGCGCCGGAAGGGCGTAGGTGAGAGTGGCAATAAGCGCAACGGCCGCAGTGCGTACCGGAGTGTGAAGAATCAGTTTTTTCGACATATATAAATTACTGCGCCTGAACGTGTCAAATCGGTCAGAATCAGAGGGATGAATGCTTGATTAAATACTTGGCCGGTATATTCCCGACACAGTAATAACAAAATTAGAACTGCAAAGTTAGCAAAATGGTAGCAAATTAACGTTTTTTTTGCCGATTTTATCCATGGCAGCACCGCTCCGAGGAAACATAGGGGATTGACCCATGCCAGCAGCCAGTTTGGAGAGGTGGCCTCGTGCTCTGATACAAAAATAAGAAATGCCACTAAGCAGCCTATAAGACCAAATGCCGAATATAATATGGTGTCAAGCACCCGGTTCACTTTTTTTCTGCGCAGGTCAGCCAGAGTCAGTGCCAGTACAACTGTAAATATAATCCAGCATACGGTGTCGGGCGATAGCCACCATGGCGTCGGGCTGGGGTGAAGCGACTCGGTGCCGTGTACGTGTGTTTCCGACACGATGTGCTGTGATGACATAAGCTTTTGCAGCCGCAACGGCGAGAACGCGGTTTCGCGCGGAGTAAGCTCGTAGTCGAGACCGGAGCCGAGTGCAAGGTCTATGCCGAACTGATACCATGGGTAGTAGCGGTGGTTGAATCTCATCTCGTCGCGGTATGTGATGCCGCTGAGTGTGTCGCCGAACTCAAAACGGCGGCCTGTTGCCGCTTCGATCATGTCGAGCGGACGTGTGGCGCAGTTGTCTTTCACATAATTGTATCGGTACACCCTGTTGCCCGGCAGCAGGTTCTCGCGGATCATGGCGGTCAGGCGTTCCGTCTGCGCGGGGGTCAGGTCAAGTATCTGTTCGGTTACAGTCCGCCCGTCCCGGAGATATGAGTTTATAAAATACTCTGCCGGCACCGCTCCGCACATATAGTCTGTCTCGCCTTTCACAAACCTGTAGACAAAATTCGGCGCTTCGAAGTCAAACAGCCCCCAGTTGATCACCTGATCGTATCCGAGAGAGTCGTTTGTGATGCGCAGGCCTGTGTGTCCGTCCAGTTCATAGATGGCGCTTCCGGGTGAAGCCGTGAGCAGGCTCACCCTCGTCTGTGCCACGCTCGGGAGCATGCAGCAGATAGCTGACAATAAGATAAAAATGCGTAAACTCTTCATTTCACATCGCAAATTTACGCAAAATCACCGGATTAAGCAACAAAACTGATAGTTGTGTCTCCAGAATGATTTGTCAGTCGGCGGTATGCGATGCTATGTAGTCGTTGATAGTCTGGCGGTAGCCGTCGCTCACCGGAATATGGGTGCCGTCGGTGAGAGTGAGACGGGTGCGTTCGATGTGACGTATGGCGGCGGTGTTGACGATGAAGCTGCGGTGTACGCGCAGAAATCTGCCATTGGGGAGATGTGACTCCAGTGTGCGCAGTGATGTGTGAGTCACCACGCGCACGCCGCTGTCGAGATTTATTTTCACATAGTCCTTGAGCCCTTCGGCATAGAGAACTGATGATGCCGGCAACTGTTCGAGACGGTGATTGTTGCGCACCAGAATGTAGCCGTCGGCGGCCGGACATGGAGTTGTTGCGGCCGGTGTGCTTACAGTCGGATGTCGTGCGTATGCTCTTGATGCTGTGGCTGTGAATTCCTCGAAACTGATCGGTTTCAGAAGATAGTCTATGGCCTCGATTCTGAAAGCCTCGACTGCGTGCGAATCGTATGCCGTGGTGAATATCACCTGCGTGTGCGCCGGAAGAAGTCGGGCAAATTCCAAACCGTTGAGCTGCGGCATGTTGATGTCGAGAAACACCAGATCTATCTCACCCGCCATCACGGGTCTGACGGCTTCCTGAGCGGAATTGAACACTCCGGCCAGTTCCATAAACGGAATTTTGCGTATGTAGCCTGCTATCAGTTCGGCGGCAAGCGGTTCATCGTCAATTACACAGCATCTCATCATATTGTCACAAATTTAGTGAAATTTCTCCAATCCTGAAATTTTCATGTGTGTGATGAATCGTTGTCCGTCGTTTGTGACGGAGAACTCCGCCCGGTTTCCGTAGATCAGTTCCAGCCGACGGCGTATGTTGCCAAGCCCGACGCCCGCCTGACGTCCGCCAAGCATGTCGCCGAGCAAGACGGCGGCATCCCTTCTGATTGTGTTGGCTACAGTATAGTCCACCGACGAGCTGGTCTCGTCAGTTCTGACCGTTATGATGATTTCGGATCCCGGGGAACTTGTGTCGCCGTGTTTGAAAGCGTTTTCCAGCGGCACGATGAACAGCATGGGAGCCACATGGTAGTCTGCCATTCCGCCGGCATCTATGTCTGTGACGATTTTTACCGATGTGCCCATGCGCATTTCCATCAGCCTGACATAATCCGACACAAACTGTAGCTCGCGCCGGAGTTCTACGTAGGGTCTGTCGGCTTCATATAGCACATAGCGCAGCAGTCCGCTCAAGGCATGCACGGCGTCGCGGGCGAGTGCGGCGTTTATATCCGTCAGCGCATAGATGGTGTTGAGAGCGTTGAACAGAAAATGTGGGTTGAGCTGGCTTTTCAGCTGTTTGAGTTCCTCTCGGCGCCGGTTGTCGTCAATCTCTTTCTGGCGTTCCTGAAGCATGTGGAGCTGTTCGGAGAACTTCATGGCAAAGCCCAATGCCATGGTCAGGACCACGATTCCGGTGTCTCTCAGAAGCATCGGCCAGATAGTGACTCGGTGTCGGCCGGAGCCGGCTAACATCCAGAAGATCACCGATAGCAGAGCGAGTGCTGCGATGAGCAGAAGAGCGTTTTCGATCCAGAAACCCCATGTGCGCATACGGTTTTCCGGCGAGCGCCTGAATATCAGGTAATATTCCGCATAAAATACGCCGACAAACACCAGAGCCTTGAGATAGAACGCCCACTGCATCGGATGCGGGGGTCTGTGGCTATTGAGCGAAAGCATCACTTCCGGCAGCACAAACAGTATGCACAGTGCGATAAGGTGGATGGTGAAACGTAGAATTTTCTGTTTGCGAGGGTCTTTGTTATTCATATCGTATGGCTTCGATAGGGTCGAGATTGGATGCTTTCATTGCCGGCACCCAGCCGAAAAATATTCCGGTTATGGTGCACACCGCGAACGACAGCAGAATGGATGATGCCATTATGGCTGTGGGCCATCCGGCAATGGCACTGACCATCCATGTCGCCACGCATCCGGTCATCACTCCTATAACGCCGCCTGCCACCGATATTATTATGGCTTCTATGAGAAATTGCATCAGAATATCGACTCCGCGCGCTCCGATGGACATGCGCAGGCCTATTTCGCGTGTGCGCTCGGTCACCGACACATACATCATGTTCATGATCCCGATTCCGCCGACCAGCAGAGATATGAAGGCTATGCAGGTAAGCAGCACGGTCATCATGTCGGAAGTAGAGTTCATCATTTCGCTTAGTTCCTGCTGTGACCGGATCTCGAAATCGTCGTCGGCGTCTGGTTGCAGGCGGTGGTTGTCGCGCAGCAGGCGGGTGATTTCGTCTATGGCGTTGTCGGTCATCTCCTCGCTCATGGCCGATGCGAATATGCTGCCGAGATAGTCCACGGCCAGAACGCGTTTCATCACGGTGGTATAGGGAGCTATGACCACGTCGTCCTGGTCCATGCCCATAGAGTTGGTGCCTTTGCTTTTAAGCACGCCGATGACGGTGAGCGGGATTTTCCCGAAACGCACTACGCGTCCTATCGGGTTTGTGCCGCCGGGAAACAGGTTGTCGGCTACGGTTTTGCCGATAAGACATACTTTTGCCGCCGATTTTATGTCGGATTCCGTAAACATCTCGCCGTCCTCCACGGAGAGTTTGCGTATGTCCATGTATTCGGGCGCGACACCGTGGATACTCGACGGCCAGTTGTTGTTGCCTACCACAAGCTGTCCGGAACTTTGTACCATGGGGCTTACGGCCGCGAGGTATGCGGTGCGTTCTCTCAGCGCTTCATAGTCGGCGATTTTAAGTGTCTGCATGTCGTCGGCGCTCTGTCGCACACCGCCGCGCTGCATGTTGCCCGGATGGATCATGATCATGTTCGATCCCATTTCTGAAATCTGGGCTTTGATGCTGTCTTTCGACCCTTGTCCGATGGCAAGCATACATATCACGGCGGCGATGCCTATGATTATGCCGAGCATTGTGAGAATGGCGCGGAGCTTGTTGCGGTTCAGCGCCTTCACGGCTATTTTGAATAGATTGAAGAAATTCATTTGTGTGCGGTGTTTGTGGTCAGTCGTCGTCTGACGGCAGTGATTCAAGCATTTCTTTGGCCGATGCGGGCGACGGATTCAGGGTGTCGGAAATGATTTTTCCGTCTCGCAGCACGATGTTTCTTGAGGAGAATGCGGCCAGTTCGGGATTGTGGGTGACGAATATGATCGTGCGCCCCTTGCGGTACAGTTCCTGGAAAAGGACCAGCACGCTGAACGAGGTGCGCGTGTCCAGATTGCCGGTGGCTTCGTCGGCCAATATTATCACGGGATCGTTGACCAGAGCGCGCGCTATGGCCACACGCTGCTGCTGTCCGCCGCTCATCTGGTTGCTCTTGTGGTTAAGGCGTTCGCCGAGTCCCACGGCAATGAGCGACTTTATGGCCCGTTCGCGTCTTTCTGCAGCGCTGATTTCCGGATTATAGAGCAGCGGCAATTCCACGTTTTCAATGGCCGAGGTCTTGGGAAGCAGATTGTAGTTCTGGAATACGAACCCGATTTTACGGTTGCGGAGTCTGGCGCGTTCGTTCTTGCCCATGGTCCGCACGCGGGCGCCGTCGAGGATGTATTCGCCCGAAGTGGGGGTGTCGAGACATCCCAGAGTGTTTAGCAGGGTGGATTTGCCTGATCCGGATGTGCCCATTATGGTCACAAACTCGCCTTTACGGATGGTGAATGATACTCCGCGTAGCGCATGGACAGTCTCTTCACCTACCTTGAAGTCACGGCGCAGATCACTGATGCGGATTATTTCTCTCTGTTCCATCATTATTTTTTACGGCTTGGAGGTTTGGGGGCGAAAGGACTGCGGGCGGCGCCGTCAGGCATATCCGGATTGTCGGCGGCGACGGAATATTCGACTGCAAGTTTTGTTCCGGGTGCGAGTCCTGAAACGACTTCCATGTTCACTCCGTCGTTTGCTCCGGTTTGGATCACGGCGGGGATCAGCTTGCCGTCATCCACGGTCCATACCCTCTTTTCTCCGGGCTCTGACGGAGTGAATGACCCTACGGTGTCTCCGGCCAGTTGCGGCAATCCGTCCTGTCCAGGATAGTCATGCGGCATGAATCTTGTCGCTTTGACCGGCACAAGCACGGCATTGTCATTTCGGCTCATATAGATGGTCAGGTTGGCGGTGAGTCCGGGTATGAGTTTGTGCTCGGGATTTGCCGCCGACACGAGTACCTCGTATGTCACCACATTGCTTTCAGTGGTGGGGCTTAGGCGTTTCTGGGTAACTATTCCCTCAAACACATCTTCGGGATATGCGTCGACAGTGAAGGTGACATGCTGGCCTTCTTTTACCTGACCTATGTCGGCTTCGTCGACGTCGGCAACCACACGCATGTTGTCGAGGTCGGCGATTGTGAACAGATTGGCCACTGTCATGGCCGATACCACCGTCTGGCCGACTTCTACGTCGCGAGAGATCACGATGCCGTCGATCGGGGAGTAGATTTCGGCGTAGTTGAGGTTTTTGGCTGCCTTTACCCTGTCGGCTTTGGCTTTGTCGTAAGTTGTTTTTGCCAGCTGGTAGTCTTTGGCGGATGTCTCGAAATCATAGTCGCTGATCAGATTGCGCTCATGGAGTTTGCGGTCGCGTTCATAGTTCGCGGCAGAGTATGCAAAAGATGCGCGTGCGCTCTCCACATTGGCCTCGGCCGATTCAAGTTCGCTCTGAAGCAACACTTTCTCGATTTCGGCTATCAGTTGTCCCTTTTTTACCTCAGAGTTGAAATCCACATATATTTTGTCTATGATGCCTGTCACCTGAGTGCCCACATCGACCGACATGACGGATTCCAGGGTGCCTGTCGCAGTGACTGACTCGCTGATGGATCCTGTGGTCACAGTGTCTGTCACCAGTGATATACGTTCTTCTCCACCGCATGAGCTGAGTGAGACGATTGCGGCTGACGATAGTAACAATGTCTTGAAATTCATGATTGGATATAATTGGTTGTTAGGTTACTGAAGGGAAACAGTGGCATTGCGCAGGTATTCCACCATCTTGCGTGCGAGCAAGGCCATGTATTTGGCTTGCAGAAGTTCGTGGCGCGCTGACGCCAGAGTGCTGTGGGCCTGAAGAAGTTCGGTGACCTGCACATAGCCTACTTGGAAACGCTCGTTGACCAGATCGCTGGAGAGCCGGGCCGATTCCAGCCGGCTTAGTCCGGCACTGTAGCGTGTCTGAGCGGAATTCATGCTGATATACCAGTCTTCCACGGTGCGTGCTATCTCGTTTTCACGTGATTCGATGTCGAGCATGCTGTTGAGTCGGGCTATTTTGGCCTGTGATATTGCGGTCTTTGTTTTCTTTTGGTCAAAAATAGGTACCGATATGGTCAGACCCACATTTTCGTTGAAAGCATGTTTCATCTGTGTGGCCCAGTTGCCGCCGGGGTTTGAATAATATCCTGAACTAAGTCCGGCCTGAAGGGATATGTCGGGATAATGGCCTGATTTGGCTGTGCGTATATTTATTTCCGCTATTTCGGCGGCAATCTTTTTGCCTTGAAGCTCTGCATCGGTCTCAAGTGCCATTGCATAGCTCTGCTCCATGGGTGGCAGAGGAGCTATGACCTGTTCCTCGGTCACATCAACTGGCATTATTTCCAATTGGGAATTTATGCCAAGCTCAAGCAGGCGTTTCAGTTGCATGCGCTGGCTGGCATATGATGCTTCCGCCGACACTACATTATAGCGGTCGGCATCGGCCTGCGCTTTGATCTGTGCATATTCCGGAGCGGCGATGCGTCCGCTCTGCATAAGTCTTTCGGCACGTTCGGCCTGGGCGGCGCTCGCTTCCGCCTGCGACCGGTTCACGGATATGGCCTCTCGTGCATACAGCAGATCTATATATATCGACAGCAGTTCCGTTTCTATCGAGCGAAACAGCGTTTCGGTGTCGTTTTCACTTTTGCGCACTTCGGCTTTGTTACGTTTGATCTCTCCGGAGCGCCTTCCACCGTCCCATACGGTCCATGCCGCATTGACTCCGTAAGAGCTGGCATATACATTTTTGTTGCCTTCGCTCCACGGTGTGTTGGTGAATCCGTGCGTTGTGGTGAAGCTGAGCGACGGAGCCCACTGTGCGTTTGCTTCCTCGAGGGCTGACAATGCGTTTTCGCGGTTCAGCGACGACTGTTTAAGCTCGATGTTGTGTTCGCGGGCATGGGCCACGCAGTCGGCGTATGTCCATCG
>BLLX01000021.1 GCA_011959405.1 Muribaculaceae bacterium | reverse complement strand
GTGCCTGATAGAGGTTGATTATGGCGCTGGTGCGGATGAGGTTGCAGTTAATGAAGTTCATCTGCACGGACAGGTAGTTCTGCTGTGCGGTGAGCACTTCAAGGTAAGTGGTGGGATATGATGACGCGGCATTGGTGAAGAGGGTCTCCGTGATGTCGACAGCGCGCGCCATGTAGTCGGCCTGTGTGGCAAGCTGCTGGAGTTTGGCCGAGGTGTTGTGGTAGGCGGTCAGAGCGTTGCTTACTTCTGCCGACGCGCTCATCAGGGCGTACTGGAAATTGTTCATGGCCTGTTGCTGCTGCGCTTTTGTGGCTTTAAGGCGGGCAATGTTCTGGCCACGGGCGAAGAGCGGGGCAGTGAGCTGTCCGGCAAGGTTTATGAACCATTCGCCGGGGTTTTTGATCATGCTGCCGAGCAGGTTGGTGAATCCGCCGTTGGCCGTGATGTTAAGGCCGGGGTAGAAGGCGGCGCGTGCCTGGTTGGTGGCGTAGTAGGCCACGGCGAGTGCGCGTTCGGAAGCATGTATGTCCGGTCTGGCGGCCAGGGCGCTCATGGGCACTCCGGCATTGAATCCTGCGGGGAGTTCGTCGAGCGAGAGTCCTGGCTGTATGGCCCATCGCTGGGGAGTGACGTTGAGCAGAAGGGAGAGTGTGTGGTGTGCTTCCTCGACCGATGTAGCGAGATCGGTGATCGATCCGAGTATGCCGTGATATTGTGCGGCGCTCTGGACCACGGCGGCTTCGGTAGTGTTGCCGGCTTCTTTGATGTCTTTCATCATCTGCACGGATTTTTCCCAGCTTTCGGCTGTGGCCCGCTGGAGCATGAGCTGGGCTTCGAGGGCCGATATGCTGTAGTAGCAGTTGGCCACTCCGGCGATAAGCTGCGAGCGCACGGCCTGCTCATAGTCCTTGCTCTGCTGGTAGGATGCTTCGGCCGAGCGTTTGGAGTTGAGTATCTTGCCGAACACGTCTATCTCCCAGCTTACGGAGAGAGGGAGCTGGTATGACCACGACATAGGGGATCCGGCCATTGACGATCCGGCACCGTTGGGCATGAGGGTGACGGACGGCAGGTAGCTCAGGCGTGCGCCGAGCATGTTGGCGTGGGCGATCTCTACGTTGAGTCTGGCGTTGGCCAGGTCTTTGTTGTTTTCAAGAGCCTGGGATATGAGGTCTGTGAGCACGGGGTCGGTGAACACCTCAGTCCATGGGAGGTTGCCGAGGGCGGTGGTGTCCGGTTCGGCTTCGAGTGCCTGTTTGTATTCCCGTGTGATGGGGGTGTCTTCGGGCAGCTCGAACTTTTTGTAGATATGGCAGCCGGTGGTGGTGACACCGAGGGTCACCACCACTACTGCTGAAGCTATTTTAGATGAAATAAGTTTCATTTTTGTTCTGCTTGTGATTTGGGTTTATCGTGAGTACTGCTCGATTTCGGATTCAATGCCGGCATTGTTGGTGTCCTGCCATTTCAGCGGCGAGATCTTTTCCTGTATTTTCTGGAAAATCACGAACAGTGCGGGCACGAATATGAGCTGCAGCACCATGCCTATGAGCATGCCGCCGATTGAGCCGGTGCCGAGCGCGCGGTTGCCGTTGGCGCCTACGCCTGACGAGAACATCAGGGGCAGCAGACCGACGATCAGTGCGATCGAGGTCATGAGGATGGGGCGCAGACGGGCGCATGCTCCCTGTATGGCGGCGTTGACGATGCTCATGCCTGTGCGCCGGCGTTCAAGGGCGAACTCCACAATAAGAATGGCGTTTTTGGCCAGCAGGCCTATGAGCATGATCAGGGCGATCTGGAAGTAGATGTTGTTGGTGACTCCGAAGATCTGTGCGAACACGAAGGATCCCATCAGACCGAACGGTATGGAGAGGATCACGGCCCAGGGTATGACGTAGCTTTCGTACTGTGCGGACAGGAGCAGGTAGACGAAGAGCAGACACAGACCGAAGATGATTGCAGTGGAGTTGCTGCCCTGCTGCGATTCCTGTCGGGTCATGCCGGCGTACTCGTAGCCGTAGCCCTGCGGCAGGGAGTTGGCCGCTACGCGTTCGATGGCTTCGAGCGCCTGTCCGGACGAGTAGCCGGGTTTGGGCGATCCACTGACGGATATGGAGGTGAACATGTTGAAGCGGTTGAGCAGGTCAGGCGCATAGATGCGGGTGAGCGTGACGAAGTTGCTGACGGATGCCATGCCCGATCCGTTGCGCACCTTGATGGCGTCGAGGGTTTCCGGCGATACTCTGGCTTCGGGCGAGGCCTGCATCATGACACGGTAGATTTTGCCGAAACGGTTGAAGTTTGACACGTACATGCCGCCATAGTAGCCCTGAAGGGCTGAGAGAATGGTGCTCGGGCTGAGTCCGGCCTGCTTGGCCTTGGCCGCGTCGATGTCTATGCGGTATTGCGGGAAGGTGGGGTTGAAGGTGGTGTAGGCCATCTGTATTTCGGGCTGCTGGTTGAGCTGCGCGAGGAAGCCCTGCACCACGGCAAAGAAGTCGTTGACGTCGCCGCCCGTGCGGTCCTGCATCTCAAGTTCGAAACCGTTGGTCACAGAGAAACCTGATATCATGGGCGGTGCGAATGCCATGACGCGGCCGTCTTTGATGAGTTGTGCGGTCATGCCGTATATCTGGCCTATGACGGCAGTGGAGCTTTCGGTATTTTTGTCGCGCAGGTCCCAGTTCTTTAGCTTGATGATGAATGTGCCGTAGGTGGCGCCTTGTCCTGCAAGGAAGCTGTAGCCTGCGATCATCTGGCTGTATTCGACGGCGGGAATGCTGTTAATGATGGCGTCGACTTTATGGAGCACTTCGATGGTGCGCTCCTGTGAGGTGCCCGGAGGCATGTCGATCATACAGAACACGGTTCCGGTGTCTTCGTCGGGCACCATGCCGGTGGGGGTGGAGTTCATGAGCCACACGAGCAGGCCGATGCTGATTACCACAGCCACAAACGACGATATCTTGTGGTTCATGAAGAAGTGCGAGATCTGACGGTACCATTTCAGGAGTTTTTCGAATGCGTTTTCAAATGCGGCCTTGAAGCGGCGTCCGAAGAGTCCGATGAGGGCGAATATGGCCACGATGGCCGCTATGGTGCAGTGTACGGGCTTTGAGAAGGTGTACCATCCGAGAACCATGAACACGATGGTGCCGATGAGCAGTGCTGTGGTGATGAGGGGATGGAATGCGAAGCGTGCCTTGTAGGCCTGTCCGGCCGCTTTGTAGGCTTCGCCGACGCGCTGCGATAGCGTGGAGTCGGCGGCATTGTCGTGGCCGGCGTGGGGTTTGAGGAACACTGCGCAGAGAGCCGGAGAGAGGGTGAGTGCGTTGATGGCGGAGAATCCGATGGATATGGCCATGGTGAGACCGAACTGGCGGTAGAAGATACCTGCGGTGCCGGGCATGAATGACACGGGGATGAACACGAGCATCATCACAAGGGTGATGGATATGATGGCTCCGCCGATTTCTCCCATTGCGTCTATGGCGGCCTTGCGTGAGGACTTGTAGCCCACATCGAGTTTCGCATGGACCGCCTCGACGACGACTATAGCGTCGTCGACCACAATGGCGATGGCAAGCACAAGGGCCGAGAGGGTGATCAGGTTGAGCGAGAACCCGATGAAGTTCATCAGGAAGAATGTGCCGATCAGGGCCACGGGTATGGCGATGGCAGGAATGATGGTGGAACGGATGTCCTGAAGGAAGAGGTAGGTCACGAGGAACACCAGAATGAATGCCTCGATGAGGGTCCGGATAACGTGGTGGATGGAGGCGTAGAGGAAGTCGTTGTTGTTCATCGGCACCGCGAACGCGAGTCCGTTAGGCAGGTCGGCTTTCATCTCGTCGACCACTTTCAGACAGTCCTCGATGATCTGGGTGGCATTGGATCCTGCGGTCTGGAACACCATGGCACTGGTCGAGGGGTAGCCGTTGAGTCCGTTGGCAAAACCGTATGTGACACGGCCGAGCTCGACGTCGGCCACGTCTTTCAGGTAGAGGACCTCGCCGTCGGGAGTGGCGCGCACCACGATGTTTTCAAATTCCTCGGGTGTCACAAGACGTCCGCGGTAGCGCATGGTGTATTCGAAGCTCTGGTCGCCCTGCGCGCCGAAGGAGCCGGGAGCGGCTTCCATGTTTTGCTCGGCAATGGCTGCGGAAACGTCGGTGGGCACAAGGTTGTACTGGGCCATCACGTCAGGTTTGAGCCACACGCGCATGGAGTAGTCGGCGCCGAAGCTCATCACGTCGCCCACACCGGATACACGTTGGAGCCGGGGGATGACGTTGATCTTCATGTAGTTGTCGAGGAACTCTTCGGAATAGACTCCGGTGGAGTCGTAGAGCGCCACACCCATAAGCATGGATGTCTGGCGTTTCTGGGTCAGGACACCGACCTGGTTTACTTCGGCGGGCAGAAGGTTCTGGGCCTTTGCCACGCGGTTCTGTACGTCGACGGCGGCCATGTCGGGGTCCATGCCCTGCTCGAAGTAGACGGAGATGGTGGCCGAGCCGGTGTTGGTGGCGGTTGACTTCATGTAGGTCATGCCTTCGGCGCCGTTGATCGATTCTTCAAGGGGGGCGATCACGGAGTTGAGCACGGCCTGTGCGTTTGCGCCGTTGTAGGTGGTGGACACCGAGATGGTGGGCGGCGCGATGTCAGGGAATTGGGTGATCGGTAGAGATACAAGGCCGATCAGTCCGAGCAGGACTATGAAGATCGATATAACCGTGGAAAGTACCGGACGGTTAATAAAGGTATCTAATTTCATCTGTGGTTTGAAATGTCGGGTTGGGGTTTACTGCTTGTTTTGCTGCTGTGCGGCCGCGTCGACGGGGGTGATTGTGATTCCGTCGCGTGCTTTGACGCCGACGCCTTCCACTACTATGCGGTCGCCTTGGTTAAGGCCTGAAGTGACCACGTAGTTGCGTCCGTCCTGTATGCCGAGTACTTCGATTGGTGTCGAGTGGAGTACATTGTCGGCATCGACCGTGTAGACGAATTTGCGGTCCTGTACTTCGAATGTGGCTTTTTGCGGCACGATTATCACGTCGGTCTGGTTCATGGGCATGATGACGGAGCCGGTGGAGCCGGAGCGCAACATGTTGTTATTGTTGCTGAATAGCGCGCGCACAGTGGCTGAGCCGGTGGATGCGTCTATGACTCCGCTTACGGTGGCTACTTTGCCGGGGTTGGGGAATACGGTGCCGTTGGCCAGACGTAGTTTTACTTCAGGCATCGCCGCGATGGCGGCTTCGAGTGTGGATGCTCCTCCGTCGGTGAGGTCGAGTATCTGCTTTTCGTTGAGCGAGAAGTAGGCATAGACCTGAGAGTTGTCGCTGACAGTGGTGAGAGCCAGTCCGGAGGGGGAGGCAAGCGCACCGACACGCAGGGGTATTGTGCCTACTATGCCGTCGGACGGGGCTATGACCTGAGTGTAGCTGAGGTTTTTCTGAGCGTTGACCAGACCTGCCTGAGCCTGAGCGAGCTGTGCTTTGGCCTGGGCGAGCTGGTTGGCCGAGATCTGGAGAGCGTGGGCCGAAATGATGTTTTTGTCGAAGAGCGCTTTGTTTGAGTCGTAGGAGATCTGCGCGGTCTGGACGGCGGTTGATGCCACGTTGACCGATGCTTGTGCCTGGTCTACAGCCGCCTGATAGGGAACCTGGTCAATGGTGAAGAGCGCCTGGCCTTTATGCACTCGCTGGCCTTCGTCGACATGGACTGCTGTGATGTTGCCGCTGACCATCGGGCGGACTTCAATGTCGGTTTTACCTTTGATAGTGGAGGGAAATACTGTTTCCAGTTCGATGGAACCGGGTGTGATGGTTTCTACTGCGAGGGCGGGAGCTGCGCCGGCTGCTGCCGATGCATCGCCTTTTGATCCGCATGCCGAAAGAATGGTTACGGCGGAAGCTGCCATTACAGCGGCTAATGAGGAAAGGTTGAATCTGGTGTTCATAAATGCTTTTTTCCCTTAAAAATTGTGTAGTATATGTTTTGTCAGTATATTAAGCCACAAAGTTACGGAAATATTCGTCTTATATCAAATTTGTTTTTATTGTAAAATTCCAAATATTACTATTTATAATAGCAATGTGGATATTTTGACCAATAGGAAAACAAAGAGTCCCGCACGTTGTCAATGGCGGGACTCATTATATGTCGGTGGTCTGTGTGACTTAAACGTCAGGATCAGACGGTAAGTATTTCTTTTTCTTTTGCGGCAAAGAGGTCGTCGATCTGCTTCATGAAGCGGTCGTGTATTTTCTGGGCAGTGGCTTCGGCGTCTTTTTCAACGTCTTCGGGCATGCCTTGTTTTATGGCTTTTTTTAGACCGTCGATAGCGTCGCGACGCGCATTGCGCACGGACACTTTGGCTGTCTCGGCTTCGGCTTTGCTCTGCTTTACCAGAAGTTTGCGGCGTTCTTCGGTGAGCGGCGGTATGCTGAGACGGATGATTTCGCCGTTGTTTTCAGGCATCACACCGAGTTCGGAGTTGATAATGGCTTTCTCGATTTCTTTGAACATGGATTTTTCCCATGGGGTGATGGTGATGGTGCGGGCGTCGGGCACGGATATGTTTGCCACATTGGAGATGGGAGCGGATGAGCCGTAGTAGTCAACGCGGATTCCGTCGAGGAGTTTCGGATTGGCTTTTCCGGCGCGGATATGTGAGAGGGCTTCGTCGAGGTAGGCTACTGCCAGTTCCATTTTTTCTTCGGCGGGGCCGAGATAGGTTTTCGGATCGGTCATATTTCGGGAAATTAGGAGTTTGGAATCGTTGGTTATAGAATCAGGAGAGAGTCGCCGTAGGCTCCGAAGTTGTATTTTTCCTGTACGGCGATTTCGTAGGCCTGCATTACTTCGTCATATCCTCCGAAGGCGGCTACCATCATCAGCATGGTGCTGAGCGGGAGGTGGAAGTTGCTGACAAGCGATGTGGCTACGGTGAATTCGTAGGGGGGCGAGACGAATTTGTTATTCCATCCGGCGTAGGCTTTGAGGTGTCCGCCCATTGTGGCGGCTCCTACCATGCCACGGAGCACAGAGGTGCCTACCGCGCAGACTTGCTTTCCGAGGTCTTTGGCGTGGTTGACCATGTCGACGACCTGATCGCCTACGTAGATTTCCTCGGAGTCGATGCGGTGTTTGGAGAGGTCTTCGACGTCGATTTCGCGGAATGTGCCCAGTCCGCTGTGGACTGTGACGAAACCGCGGTCCACACCTTTGATTTCAAGGCGTTTCATCAGTTCGCGCGAGAAGTGCAGGCCGGCTCCGGGGGCCACTACGGCGCCTTCGTTGGTGGCGTAGATGGTCTGGAAGGCGTCAACGTCCACTTCTTCCGGCTCGCGGCGGATGTGTTCGGGCAGCGGCGTCTGTCCCATGCTGAAGAGCACGCGTTTGAATTCGTCGTGAGGGCCGTCGTAGAGGAACCGCAGTGTGCGGCCGCGGGATGTGGTGTTGTCTATCACTTCGGCCACGAGTGAGTCGTCGTCGCCGAAATAGAGCTTGTTGCCAATTCTGATTTTGCGGGCGGGTTCCACCAATACGTCCCAGAGTTTGTGCTCTTCGTTAAGTTCGCGAAGCAGGAACACTTCTATGCGGGCACCTGTTTTTTCTTTGTTGCCGTAGAGTTTGGCGGGAAACACCCGGGTGTCGTTGAACACCATCATGTCTCCTTCTGAGAAATATTGCAGGATCTCTTTGAAGATTTTATGCTCGATCTGGCCGGTGGAGCGGTGGAGCACCATCAGGCGGGATTCGTCGCGTCTGGGTGCCGGATACTGTGATATAAGGTCTTCGGGGAGGTTAAAGTTGAATTGGGAAAGTTTCATATCGGAGGATTGGTTTATTTCTTTGTCTGGTTCTGGTCATCGGGAAATTCGATCTCGACGTCGCGCAGCCATTGTATGGCATTGTCGACGGTCATGCAGTCATCTATCAGGGCTTTTCCCACGCGTGTTCGGCGAAGCGCGGTGAGATGGGCGCCGGATCCGAGTGCGAGTCCGATGTCGCGGGCCAGCGCTCTTATATAGGTGCCTTTTGAGCAGAGCACTCTGACTGTGATTTCCTCTGGCTTGAAATCCAGAAGCTGAAGTTCGTCGATCTGCAGCGTCTTTGGCTTGAGGTCAGGTGTCTGTCCCTTTCGTGCCATTTTGTATGCGCGTTTTCCGTCGACTTTGACGGCGGAAAATGCCGGAGGTATCTGTTCGATGCTTCCGGTGAAACGTTTTAGGGTCTCTTCGACCAAGGTCCGGGTGATGTGGCCGGTGGGGTAGGTGGCGTCGATTTCCGTCTCGAGGTCGAATGACGGGGTGGTGGCGCCGAGAGCCATGGTGGCCACATACTCTTTGACTCCGGCCTGAAGGGTGTCTATTTCTTTAGTGGCTCGTCCGGTGCAGACGAGCATTACTCCGGTGGCCAGCGGATCAAGTGTGCCTGCGTGGCCCACTTTGAAGCGCTTGACGCCGTAGCGGCGGGTGAGGATGCCACGCACGCGCTTGACCACGTCGAATGATGTCCATCCGAGGGGTTTGTCGATCAGCAGGGTGTGTCCGGCAAGAAAGTCCAATGTAGTGTAATGTCTGTCGTTAGGTTAAAATTAGTTTCTGTAGCCGTGGGTGAGGGGATTACCATAGAAGGCAGAGAAGGCCAGCGGCTACGCAGTAGACGGCAAACCATACGAGTTTGCCTTTCTTGACTATGTTGAGCATCCATTTGCAGGCGAGACATCCCATGATGAATGACGCACAGAAGCCCACGATCATCGGAATCGCCCCGATTGATGCCGATGCGACGACGTCGGTCGCGGGTTCAAGCATCTTTTTGATATCAAGCAACCCTTCGCCGAGAATGGGGATGATGACCATGAAGAATGAGAACTGGGCTATGCTTTCGCGTTTGTCGCCGAGAAGGATGCCGGTGGCTATGGTGGTGCCGGAGCGTGAGAGCCCGGGGAGCACGGCCACGGCTTGTGAGCATCCTATGATGAACGCATCGAGCCAGGAGATGTCGCGTGCGGGTTTGCCGGCACGTCCGGCCAGAGCGGGCCGGGTGCGGGTGAAGTAGGCGAAACTGAGCAAGACAGCGGTGACCATAAGGCAGATGCCCACTACGGTGAGGTCGCCTTCAAACAGTGAGGCAACCTGGTCCTTGAAGAAAACGCCGACTATGGCCACGGGGATGCACGACAGCAGTATCTTGCATACGTAATAGAAATTGTTGTCGCGTCTGAATGTGAAGAATGATACGCACAGTGGCATGAATTCTTTCCACAGCACCACGATGGTGCTGAGCACTGTGGCAACGTGAAGCATCACGCTGAATTCCAGAGAAGCGTCCGGGTTGAGATCCAAGCCGAGCACCTGTTTGAATATTTCAAGGTGGCCGCTGCTGCTGATGGGAAGGTATTCGGATAGTCCTTGTACTATGCCGAGGATTAGTGCGTCGATCCAGTCCATTGTCAGAGATGTGTTAGTTAGAGCCGGTGTTTTTAGGGCGGTAGATTATGGCGAATCCCATGAAGACGAATCCGAGGAACGCTATGGTCGGTCCGATGACTATGCGTCGGGTGCTGAATATGTCGGGGTTGAACTGCTGGGCGGTTGTGCTGCCGCCAAGCATTAGGAGGAATCCTATGAGTATGGCCGCCGCCGCTATGGCCATGAGAATGAAGTTGATTTTTACAAGCGGGAGCTGTATGCGGCTTTCCGGATCAAGTCTGGAGGGTTTGCCTGTCTGTTGGCCGGAGGTGGGGTATATGTTGTATTGTTTCATATGTCAGGTTTGTGTGAGTCGTCAATGAAAGAGTTCGTCGTAGGAGCGCGACAGGTATCGCTGTGTGGCGGACCATGCCGCCAGAAGGCAGATGACAACACCGGCGGCAATCAGTCCGGCGAATACGATGGCCATGGTTGTCCACGGGAGATATGCGGCCAGTGCCGGATCGACGTAGGTGAAGGTGTAGTGTATGAGCATGGCGAGCACGCCGGACGCGATCGTTCCGGCTATAACGCCCTGCAGCGCATTGCTTGTGAGAAACGGACGCCTGATGAAGCCCGGAGACGCTCCGACGAGTTTCATGGTGTGTATGGTGAATCTGCGGGCGTAGATGGTCAGGCGCACTGTGTTGTTGATGAGTACGTAGGATATGGGGATGAGGGCGGCCGCAGCTATCATGAGCACAAACATCAGGGTGGAGATGTTGCGGTTCACCTTGTCGACCATCTCGGTGTGGATGTTGACCTCATGGACCATAGGATGCTTCTGCAGCGGCAGGATTATGGCGTCGAGACTGTCGGCGCATGCGTAGTCTGCCTTCAGGTTGATTTCAAATTCGGGGAGAAACGGGTTTACTTCAAGCAGCTCGATGAGGTTTTCGCCCATGTCTCTTTGCCATGTGGCCATGGCTTCCTCCGGAGAGTGGTAGCGGAATGACGACACATAGGGCGCGGCGGTCCATTTCTGTTTGAATTCGTTGATTCCGTCGAGCGATATGTTTTCAGCCATCACCACGTCGAAGCCGAGGTGTTCTTTTATTTCATCTGTCACGGCCCGAGCGGCAAGTCCGAGGGCGGCGACGATTCCGAGCAGCAGGAGAACCAGCGCGACGCTTACGGTCGCCGTGAGGTGTACGCTCAGGGATGAAAAACCTTTTTTTGATTTCATGAGGACAAAGGTACTACATTTTAACCCCCAAAGTCAAGCGTTTAGATGGTAAATTTGGATTTTCGCGAAAAAAAACGGCGTTTTTTGAACTTTTTTTCGCAGCGGGTGTTTTAAGAGTACATAGCAAGATTACTTTTTCCATTGAAAGAAATGTGATAATGATTGGTTTATTATTCGACGAGGAGTGACTGTGAAGCCATTCCTCGTTGGGTTTTTATATGGTTGTATGCGCGGTTTCTGCCAACTTTGAAGCAGGAAAGTGATGGGAATTTTGGGCGGATGTGTTATCTTTGCGGAAACCCTATCCGTTTAATTGTATATTGAGTAAGAACAAGAACAGATAATTATTGATCATGTTTTCAGGAATAGTAGAAGAGGCCGCGCAGGTAGTGGCCGTGGACCGCTGTGGCGGCAATGTGGATCTGACGGTCAAGGCCGTCATGGCTCCGGAGTTGAAGATAGACCAGTCGGTGGCGCATAATGGAGTGTGCCTGACCGTGGTGGCCGTAGATCCGGCGGCAGGATGCTATAGGGTGACTGCTGTGCAGGAAACGCTGGAACGGTCTAATCTCGGTCTGCTTGGCGAGGGTTCAGTGGTGAACCTGGAGCGGTCGATGAAAATGAACGGACGTCTTGACGGCCATATAGTTCAGGGCCATGTGGACTGTACGGCAAGATGTGTCGGTCGCGAGCCTGTGGATGGCAGTGTGTATTTTACATTTGAATACTCGGTGTCGCCCGAAATGGTGCGCAAAGGCTACCTTACGGTAGAGAAAGGATCGGTGACGGTGAACGGCGTAAGCCTGACGGTGTGTGATTCGGAGAAGGATCGTTTCCGTGTGGCTATTATCCCGTACACTCTGGAGCATACTAATTTCCGTAATATTACCGAGGGCTCGGTGGTGAATCTGGAGTTTGACATCATCGGCAAGTATGTGGCCCGGATGAGGGAATTTGCCGATTAACAAAGGTATCAGATAACTTCAAACATAATATCTCCTATGCTTCTCCCTCCCCGACAAGGCAAACCCGGACTCGTTTTGCCTGAAACCGCCAGACAGATTCTGATAATCGGTGCCAACGGTGCCGGAAAGTCGCGTTTTGCCGGCAAGATGCTGTCGTTGCCTGATGTGGATCCCGGCCGTGTGTTTCCTTTGTCGCCGCTGGCGGCTCTGTATGGGGCGTTTGACGGGAATGCTCCTGCCGGTTCGATTGATGCGCTGTATGCCGATACGGTGTTGCGCTCTCCGCTTTTCACGTCCAATGCGTCGCCCACGCCTCCGGCATCGCAGTCGGAGCGTCTGCTGGTGCTGATGATCCATGAAGAGGTGGTGAATCTGCTTCGCTTCAAGGTGGAGGGAGGTTCGGAATCAGGGAAATCACTTCCGGACACGAATCTGGACAAGGTGCTGGATTTATGGCGGGAGATGTTTCCCGACAACGGTGTGCTGAGACGCGGTGGCGAGTTGCTGTTTACCAATCTTTACGGCGGCGAGCGTTCGCAGTTGAAACTGTCGCCCGGCGAACGGCTTGTGCTGTATTATTTCGGTGCGGTGCTCTACGCTCCGGATCACGCTTTTGTGGCGGTGGAGAGTCCGGAACTGTTTTTGCATCCGTCGACTTTGCGTCGGGTGTGGGACCGTGTGGAAGCCCTGCGGCCTGACTGCCGGTTTGTGTATGTGACGCATGATCTGGATTTCGCATCAACGCGCACGGCCGCGACCACGGTGTGGGTGCGGGGATGGTCGCCGGAAACCGATACATATGATTATGATCTGCTTCCTCCTGACTCACAGTTGAGCGAGGAGCTGTATATGACCATACTCGGGTCGCGCCGTCCGGTCATGTTTATCGAGGGCGACGACACCCGGTCGATCGACGCCAAGCTGTATCCGCTGATCTTTACGGACTATACTGTCAAGGCACTCGGCTCCTGCGACAGGGTGATCGAGTCCACCCGAGTGTTCAATTCGCTGAGCGGATTCCACCATCTCGACAGCTGCGGCATTGTGGACCGCGACCGGCGTTCGGCCCAGGAGGTGGAATATCTGCGCCGCAAGCGGGTGATGGTGCCCGATGTCGCTGAAATCGAGAATCTGCTTATGCTCGAGGAGGTGGTGCGCACTGTGGCGTCGGCCCACCGCCGGGATGAGACCAAGGCTTTCAGCAAGGTTAAGGCGGCTGTGGTGGCATTGTTTCGGTCGGAGGTGCGTCAGCAGGCTCTGTTGCACACGCGCCATCGTGTGAAGCGCACGGTGGAGCACCGTATCGACGGCCGGTTTGCCAACATCACTAAGCTCGAGGACCATTTGGCCGATATGGTCGATGCGATTAATCCGCGTGCCATTTATGAGGATTTCTGCCGGGAGTTCCATTCGTATGTGGCCAATGAGGATTATGCGTCGATTCTGCGTGTGTATAACCAGAAATCAATGCTTTCGCAGAGCAATGTGGGTTCATTGACCGGATGCGGCGACAAACAGAGTTATATCACAGCAGTGCTGAATCTTCTCAAGGCCGAGGGTTCGTCGGCCCGGCGGCTGCGTGTGGCCATACGGGCAGCTCTCGGGCTGTCAGAGATGACGGCCGGTGTCCAGAGTGAGGATTGACGGAGGGTCGGTGTCGAGGTCAAGCAGCGCCCGCAGGGGTGTGGTGGCCGGCGGCTCAATCCCATCGAGTGTCCGATATGACAGGACTGTGCGTCCGTCGGATTCTATTTCAGCAATGACAGGCGTGGGCCTTACGGTGCCGTCCAGACGCACGCCAAGGAGGAGTACGTGTCTGCTCCGTGCCACGGATGAGGTGTTGTTCATGGCCGTGAGGGGAATTTGCGTATCATGCGCCGCAGACGGTAATAGCCGGTAGTGGTGTTGGGGGTGCGCGCCAGCATGATGCTGTCGGTATATGCCTGTTCTTGCGGCTGTGCTTTCAGATGGGCGTATCCGTAGATGCGTGCAGGCATTTTGTTGCTGTCGGTGCGCAGTTCCAGCGAGTGACGCTGTTCGTCAATAAGGTTGTCGGCGGATATGGTCTCGATATATCCAGGCGCGTCGGCATATTCCACAGTCATCGACAGCGATAGTGGCGAACGGTTGTTGAGCAGTGTCATCGACCATGTGAATACGTCGCCTTTGCGCCATGAGGAGTCCGCTTCGACGGCAAAGGTGATGAAGTCACCGGGCATACGTTGTGAGAAAAGGTGTGCGGGGGTGCCCGGCCAGATGTTGACCAGATCGTGCCGCAGGCCTGCTGCTTCGGCTATGGCGGCTTCGAGGGCGTCGAGCGCTTTAAGGCTGTCGGAGATTATGGAGTCGGCACGGTCACACAGTTCCATGTAGGCCGGAAGGTTGTGGCCATACCATATCATGGCCGAGTCCAGCTCCGACTGCGATACTCCGTGTTTGGCAAGCACGGACTGTTTGAGCAGTTTTCGGAGGGAATCGCTGCTGTAGGTCGACTGGTACTGGCTGCCGATCATGGCGTCGGCATAGCTTAGGTCGGCCATCAGCCGCGCCATCTGTTCTTGAGGAATGACGTTGCGGGACGAATGGCTGCATGACGTAGCCAGAATCAGGGCTATTATCGCAGGGACAATCAGTCTCATTGATTTTTTTCTGCGTCGTTGCCGTCGGCAGACGAGAATCCGAGATGCTTGTGGTAAAACAGGAGCAGAGCTATGATTCCCGTTGATATGGCTGCGTCGGCTATGTTGAATATCGGGTGGAAAAAGACGAAACGGGTGTCGCCTATCCATGGCATCCATGACGGCCAGTCGAATGATATTAGCGGGAAATAAAGCATGTCCACCACCTGTCCGTGGAGCAACGGGGCATAACCACCTGATGCGGGGAAGAGTGTCGCCAGATGGGGCGGAGCCGGATTGTCGAAGATCAGGCCGTAGAAGGTGCAGTCAATCACGTTGCCTATGGCTCCGGCCACTATCAGGGCTATGCAGACCACATAGCCAACCGGTTCGCGTCTGCTCCGGTGCAGGCGCACCAGATAATATATGCCGGCTATTATGGCGGCTATGCGGAATAGTGTGAGCGCGAGTTTGCTGCCCATTTCCCATCCGAACGCCATGCCCGGATTCTGGACGAAATAAAGATGAAACCATGAGGTTATCTCCACATCCTCGCCAAGATAGAAGTTGGTCTTGATGTAGATTTTCAGCCACTGGTCCAGAATCGTCACAAGGATTATGACGGCAGCCGCGAGCGTTCCTCTGTGGCGGGCCATCATTATTGCTTGGCGTCGATGCAGAGGGTGGTGTGAGGCACAGCCCGCAGACGTTCCTTGGGTATGAGCCGGCCTGTCTGGCGGCATATCCCGTACGTGCCGTTCTCGATGCGGACAAGTGCGGCCTGCAGGTGCTGGATGAATTTGCGCTGACGTTCGGCCAGTCGTCCGGCTTCCTCTTTGCCGAGAGTGTTGGCGCCTTCTTCAAGGACTTTGAATGTGGGGGAGGTGTCGGCGGTGTCGTTGCCGTCGGCACCGATCAGCGCCGCTCTGAGTGATTCGTATTCTTTTTGGGCCTTGTCGAGTTTCTCTAGGATCAGTTCTTTGAATTCCTGGAGTTCTTCGTCGGAGTATCGTGTTTTGTCGGTCATGTTTGTCTTGTTTCGCGGTCTGGCGCGTTTTTTCAGATACGGTTAACTAAGATGGGCACGATCAGTCCGTCAATGTCGAGTGTGTCAGGGCTGTCGGGCGTGGATTCGTCAGTGGTGATGGCGTCGGCGAGTACCTGGGACGCTATGTAGTCCGAGTATTCCCCGAGAGCTTCGGTGATTTCAGGCAGCGGAGCGAGCGTCACGCTTATGTGGTCGGTGATGTTGTAGTCGCGACCTTTGCGTATGTTCTGTATGCGGTTGACGAGTTCGCGGGCCATGCCTTCACGGCGCAGTGCGGGTGTCACCGTCACGTCGAGAGCCACAGTCATGGTGCCTTCGTTGGCCACGAGCCATCCGGGTATGTCTTCGGAGAATATCTCCACGGTGTCGGCTGTGACGTGGGCCGCATTGCCGTCGGTCAGGGTGAGGTCTATGGCTCCGGTGCGTTCGAGTGATGTGATCTGCTGCTGATCCATGGCCTGGATGGCGGCGGCAACCTGTTTCATCTGTTTGCCGAACACCGGACCGAGTTTCTTGAAGTCGGGTTTTACACGTTTTACCAATACGGTTTCCGTCGGATCGAGCAGTTGCATCTCCTTGACGTTGACTTCGCTGAGAATCAGCGGTATGATAGGTTCGATCACTTCGCGCTGCGAGTCATCGGCGAGCGGCAGCATAATCTTGCTGAGCGGCTGGCGCACTTTGATGGCAGCTTTGCGGCGCAGGGCGAGCACCATTGATGTGATCTGCTGGGCAATGGCCATGCGGCGTTCGAGGGCCGAGTCGATCAGTGCGGCATTGGCTGTCGGCTGGAGCTGCATGTGCACCGAAGTGGCTTCGGGATGCAGGTCGAGATACAGGCGGTCGGCATAGAACGGGGCTATCGGAGCCATCAGCAGTGCCACGGTTTCAAGACACTCGTATAGGGTCTGATATGCGGCTATCTTGTCTTCTTCGAGACCTTTGCTCCAGAAGCGTGCGCGGTTCAGGCGCACATACCAGTTGGATAGGTTGTCCTGAACGAAGTCGTTGATGGCTCGTGCGGCAACCGTAGGCTCGTAGTCGTCGAGGGCCGACTGGACGTCGGCAATGAGTGTGTTGAGCAGGGATATGATCCAGCGGTCGATTTCCGGGCGTTTCTCCACAGGGATCGACGGCGTGGAAGTGGGGTCGAATCCGTCGACGTTGGCATAACGTGCGAGGAACGAATAGGTGTTGAACAGTGTGCCGAAAAATTTTCGTGACACTTCGCGTATGCCCTGTTCGTCAAATTTCAGGTTGTCCCAAGGCGCGGAGTTGCTGATCATGTACCAGCGCAGCGGGTCAGATCCGTGTTCTTCGATGGTGGAGAACGGATCCACGGCATTGCCCAGACGCTTGCTCATCTTGTTGCCGAACTTGTCGAGAACAAGACCGTTGGATATGACGGCTTTGTAGGCCACAGAGTCTTTGACCATGCCGGCTATGGCATGGAGCGTGAAGAACCATCCTCGGGTCTGGTCAACGCCTTCGGCAATGAAGTCGGCGGGGAAAAGTTCGCCGGAGTCTACTCCTTCTTTATGTTCGAACGGGTAGTGCTGCTGGGCAAACGGCATGGCGCCGCTGTCGAACCACACGTCGATCAGGTCAGTCTCGCGGTGCATGGGCTTGCCGGATTCTCCCACGAGTACGATATGGTCCACGTATGGGCGGTGGAGGTCGATTTTCTTGTAATTGTCGGCTGAATAGTCGCCGGGTACGAAGCCTTTGGCGCGCAGCGGATTCTCTGTCATGACTCCTGCCTGGACGGCACGGTCGATCTCGTTGTAGAGTTGCTCGACGGAGGAGATGCAGATTTCTTCCGATCCGTCTTCTGTGCGCCAGATGGGCAGGGGTGTGCCCCAATAGCGGCTGCGGCTCAGGTTCCAGTCCTGAAGGTTTTCAAGCCATTTGCCGAACCGGCCAGAACCGGTCGACGCCGGTTTCCACTTGATGGTCTCGTTGGCGGCCATAAGGCGCTCGCGCACGGCTGTGGAGCGTATGAACCATGAATCGAGCGGGTAATATAGCACCGGTTTGTCCGTGCGCCAGCAGTGGGGATAGTTGTGGACATGTTTTTCGATGCGGAACACGGAGCCGCGTTGCTTGAGCCACATGCACAGGCTGACGTCGAGAGTCTCGGTTTCGTCGGTCGCTTCAGGGTCGAAAGCATTCTTTACGTAGCGTCCTTCGAATTCGCTGTATGCTTCGACGTCGACGTTGGTTTTGACGAAATCGGGGTCGAGTTCTTCAATGCGGTAGAAGCGTCCGCGCAGGTCCACCATGGGACGGATGTTGCCGTCGCGGTCGGTGAGGTGGAGCGGGGGCACTCCTGCGGCTTTGCTTACGCGAAGGTCGTCGGCGCCGAATGTGCCGGCTATGTGTACTATGCCGGTACCGTCGTCGGTGGTCACGTAGTCGCCGGGGATCACACGGAAAGCGCCTTTACCCGGATTTACCCAGGGGAAGAGCTGAATGTAATGCAGGCCGGTAAGTTCCGAACCGGTGACTGTGGCCACAACTTCGTATGGAATGAGTTTGTCTCCTTTGGTATAGTCTGAAAGGGGTATATCGGCCGCTTTGGGGTTGAACAGAGACTCCATAAGCGCTTTGGCCGCCACGCATGTGACGGGTTCGCCGCTATATGGATTGTAGGTGCGGACGATGTTGTATTCTATGGACGGACCGACACATAGCGCCGTGTTGCTCGGCAGGGTCCATGGGGTGGTGGTCCATGCAAGGAAGCAGGGTGTGCCCCATCCGGTCATCTGCGGCAGCGGGTCTGTGCAGGTGAACTGGGCTATGCAGGTGGTGTCCTTGACGTCGCGGTAGCATCCGGGCTGGTTCAGTTCGTGGGTCGACAGGCCTGTGCCCGCCGCAGGAGAATATGGCTGTATGGTGTAGCCTTTGTATAGCAGGCCTTTCTGATAGATCTGTGACAGGAGCCACCATACGGACTCGATGTACCGGTTGTCGTATGTTACATAAGGGTCCGACATGTCGACCCAATATCCCATCAGGGATGTGAGTTTTTCCCATTCGTCGGTGAATTTCATCACTTCCCGACGGCATGAGTCGTTGTATTCGTCAACGGAAATTTTCTTTCCTATGTCTTCCTTGGTGATGCCGAGAGTCTTTTCTACGCCGAGTTCCACAGGCAGTCCGTGGGTGTCCCAGCCGGCCTTGCGTTTCACCTGATACCCGCGCATGGTTTTGTAGCGGCACACTATGTCTTTGATGGTACGGGCCATCACATGGTGTATGCCGGGGTGGCCGTTGGCCGATGGCGGCCCTTCGAAAAACACAAACGATGGAGCGCCTTCGCGCGTCTGCACTGTGCGCTCGAACAGGTTGAGACCGTTCCAGCGGTCAAGGGTGGAATGATTGACCTCTGTGAGGTTCAGGTTTTTATATTCGTTAAACTTCATGACGAATGAGAGTTTTTCTTAGATACGAGAATTTTGTGCAAAATTAGTCAAAATTCTTGGAATTCAACCGCAGATAGGGTAAAAAACTGTCAGACGGAGACTGTGGCCCTGATGTGTGGCAGCGGGTCGTAGTTCTCGAGCGAGAAGTCTTCGTATCTGAAATCGAAGATGCTTTTCACGTCGGGGTTTATGCGCATGACCGGAAGTGGCCGGGGTGTGCGTCCGAGCTGTTCGCGTGCCTGTTCGAGGTGGTTGAGATACAGGTGAGTGTCTCCGAGGGTGTGTACGAACTCGCCAGGCTGCAGTCCGGTGACCTGGGCCATCATCTGCAGCAGCAGCGCGTATGACGCAATGTTGAACGGCACGCCGAGAAATGTGTCGGCGCTGCGTTGGTAGAGCTGGAGCGAGAGTCTGCCGTCGGCCACGTAAAACTGGAAGAAAGCATGGCATGGGGGCAGGTGCATCTGTGGGATGTCGGCCACGTTCCATGCGCTCACGATCATGCGCCGGGAGTCGGGAGTGTGTTTTATCTGCTCTACGACTTCGGCGATCTGGTCTATGTGGCCGCCGTTGTAGTCCGGCCACGACCGCCACTGGTAACCGTAGATATGCCCGAGGTCTCCGGTCTCATCGGCCCACTCGTTCCAGATGCGCACGCCGTTTTCTTGCAGATATTTCACGTTTGTGTCGCCTTTCAGGAACCACAGAAGTTCATGTATGATGGATTTGAGGTGAAGCTTTTTAGTGGTGAGCAGCGGAAACCCTTGCGAGAGATCGAAGCGCATCTGACGGCCGAACACGCTGATGGTGCCGGTGCCGGTGCGGTCGGTCTTGGTTACTCCGTTGTCGAGGATGTCTTTGAGCAGGTCGAGGTATTGTCGCATGTTATTGACGATAATGTTGAAGATGAAGTGGAGGGAGAGGGTTTGGTCGGCTGCATCATGGGCAACGACAGTGTGTGACGTCCGGGAGTGTAGCTTATGGCGTCGTTGGGGCACACCGGCAGGCAGTCGAAGCAGACCACGCAGCGGCTCATGTCGACTACGTGGCTTTGCATGTCGATGCATTCTGCCTTGCAGACGTGTTCACACCTCCGGCACTGTATGCACCGGTCCGTGTCGATGTCGATACGCATGGCGCTGTTGCGGCTCACGCATCCGAGTATGGTGCCGACTGGGCAGAGCGTGTTGCAGAATATGCGTCCGCGCCGCCATGCCGTCCAGATGATAGCGATAGCCGCCGTAAGTGTCACGGCCGTGCTGGCCGCAAGCCGCGGATGGGTCAGGGTTTGGACGATTTTAGCATACAACCCGAACGGTTCGAGCCAACGGGCGGGGGCCATGGCGCTCAATGCTATCAGCAGAAAGATGCCGAGTGACAGAGTGCGCAGCCATTCCATAGGTCTGGAATAGCGGTAAGCTCGTTTTGAACCGCGCATCCTTGCCGACAGGTCGATCATGGCGCCGAGCGGACAGAGTGTCGAGCAATACAGGCGTCCGAAAATCAGAGTTACGGCCAACCAGAACACCAGTGTGGCGAGCGAAAGGCTCAGTGCTGCCGGGACGATCTGCAGTCTGATGAGCCAGTCGCCTATGCGTGACAGTCTGACACCATAGTCGATCAGGGCTGATGTTATGAAAAATGCGGCGCCCCCCTCCACGGTGATCCGCAGCATTGTGAGCAGTCCCTGGCCTCTGTTTTGCATGATTCCTGGCATAACACTGCAAAATTAAGTAAATTTGCCGACAATATGATTGAAGAATTTAAAGAATTTGAGGGTATAGAATGGGTGTGGGTGGATCTTGACGATACGCTGTGGGATTTCACCGCCAATTCCCGGATATTGTTGCGTGCCATATACCATGAGCGAGATATGGACAGGTTTTTCACTTCCGAGGATGCGTGGATTGACGCATACGAAGACTATAACCATTTTCTTTGGACGGAATATGCGGCCCAAAGGGTGACGCGCGCTTTTCTTATGGCCGATCGGTTCCGACGGCCGCTTGCGTGTGCGGGCCATCCCGATGCCGATGGCGAGGGCGCGTTTCTGGACCGTCACTATCTTGAGCGGCTCGGCACGATGGGCGCTCTGGTTCCGGGTGCCCGTGAACTGCTTGGCCGTCTGCGCACGCGCGGATATAAAATAGGTGTGCTCTCCAACGGATTCGCAGAAGTACAGCGCCGCAAGCTGTGCGCGGCAGGCATAGAGGACATGGTGGACATGATGGTGCTTAGCGACGACATAGGCATACAGAAGCCGGACAGGCGCCTGTTTGACTATGCCGCGGAGCGTGCCGGGACATCGGCTGTGAAGTGTCTGATGATCGGCGACAATCTGTCGGCCGACATAAAAGGTGCTTTGGGGGCCGGCTGGCGCGCCATATATTTCGACCGCAGGGCCACTGGCCGCCCGGCAATGCCCGCCGGAGTGAGGACGGTGACTGATTTAGGGCATATCCTCTGAACGGAGATTGCAAAATCGGCTGTTTGGGGTCTTTAAACGCATATTTTCTATGCTTTTAGCGATTTTTTTAGGGCTAACTTTGCGACTATGTGAAAAAAAATTCGGATATTTGCACTCGCAAAACCGAAACGGTCCGTGTGGCTGTGACGGCAAAAGATCCAATAACGTAACTTTCTAAATAAAAATAACAGTATTCCCATGACAAAGGCAGACATCGTTAGCGAAATCGCCAAGACTACAGGTATTGACCGCGCAAACGTTCTCGAGACCGTTGAGAAATTTATGGAAGTCGTGAAAGACTCCCTGGTTCACGGTGAAAACGTTTACCTCCGCGGTTTCGGCAGTTTCATCATTAAAGTGCGTTCTGAGAAGACCGCCCGCAACATCTCCAAAAATACAACCATCATCATCCCCGAACACAAAATTCCCGCATTCAAACCGGCAAAAGTGTTCATGGAAGAGGTGAAAAAATAAGAAACCAATTCAATTCTCAATATTATCTAACTTTTTAACGCCTAAAAGACATGCCCAGCGGAAAAAAACGCAAAGGCCACAAGATGGCTACACACAAGCGCAAAAAGCGCCTGCGCAAGAATCGTCACAAGAAGAAATAATACTCTTCAGTGCTGACGATGGCGGCCGCCACACAGCATTGACGGTTGCCCGGGGCAGACACCCCGCCGTAGAAACTCATCACGCAAGAAGAAATCAGAACAAACTTTTGAGTCGGGGAATGCTCAGAAACGCAAGATAACTCCGTCGCGGAAGTTTGTTCTTTTTCTTTTTTATTCACGGTCGGTGTCGCCCGATATTTATTAATTAACTAACTCAAATCCAGTCTTGACCCATGAAAAGTGAACTGATCGTAGACGTGCAGCCCGGCGATGTGACCATTGCATTGCTGGAGGATTCGCGTCTCGTGTCACTCCAGAAAGAGGCACGAAACGTTGCCTATGCCGTGGGCGACATTTATCTGGCAAAAGTCAAAAAGCTGATGCCGGGACTTAATGCCGCCTTCGTCAATGTGGGATATGAAAAGGATGCGTTCCTTCATTACTTGGATTTGGGCCCTAACTTTGCAATGTACTCTTCGGTGGTGGAGCAGGTTCTTGACGATAAGAAGAAAATGCCCCACATCGATAAAATGACCCGCCTGCCGGAGATTGACAAGCACGGATCGGTGACCGATGTGCTTGCGCCCGGCCGCCAGTTGCTGGTGCAGATTGTAAAAGAGCCTATCTCGTCCAAAGGTCCGCGACTGACCACGGAGATCTCGTTTACAGGCCGCAACATGGTGCTGATGCCGTTTGGCGAAAAGGTGTCGGTGTCGCAGAAAATCGGTTCGACAGCAGAAAAGACGCGCCTGCGCAAACTGGTCGAGAGCATCAAGCCTGAAAACTTCGGGGTGATAGTGCGCACATCGGCCGAGGGCAAGAAAGTGCAGGAGCTGATGCACGAGATGCGTCAGCTGGTCAAACGCTGGGAGGATACTCTGGCAAAGGCCAGACGCTCCATGGCACCTTCTCTTGTGTTTGAGGAGGAGGGACGTACGGTAGGTGTGATCCGTGACCTGTTTAATCCGTCGTTTGAAAATATTTATGTGAACGACGCAGATACGTTTGACCAGCTTCATGACTATGTCAGCATGATCCTGCCCGAGAAAGCCGATATAGTCAAACTTTATGCCGACGAGGCTCCCATTTTTGATCATTTCGGCGTGACGCGCCAGATCAAGACGTCGTTCGGCAAGACGGTTTCCTTCAGATCGGGAGCATACATTATCATAGAGCATACGGAGGCTCTGCATGTCATTGATGTGAACTCCGGAAACCGTTCGCGCTCGTCGGCCGATCAGGAGAGCAACGCCCTGGAGGTGAACCTGCGTGCCGCAGAGGAGATAGCCCGGCAGCTCAGACTGCGAGACATGGGCGGCATCATAGTCATAGATTTCATTGACATGAACAAGGCGGAACACCGCCAGAAACTCTATGAGTATATGCGCGAACTTATGGATACGGATCGCGCCCGCCACAACATCCTGCCCCTTAGCAAATTCGGACTTATGCAGATCACCCGTCAGCGAGTACGTCCGGATCTTGAGATCGAGACATCGGAAAAATGTCCCTCCTGCCATGGAAAGGGCACTGTGGAGTCGTCGCTGCTTTTTACAGACACTTTGAGGGAGAAACTCGAATACTGTATAAATGATCTCGGCAAGAGCAACATTACCATGTATGTGCATCCGTTTGTGGAAGCATATCTGAAAAAGGGGCTGTTCACCTCGCAATACGGCCGCTGGCGCCGAGATCTTGGCAAAAAATTCAAGATTACGGCAGATCAGTCGCTGGCATATCTGCAATACAAGATCGTAGGCCCAGACAAAAAGGAGATAGACCTGCGCGAAGAAAAAGACACAGGCTCATCAGCCACCAAGACAAAACGCAAAGTAAAGACCCGCACCAAGGATGAAGAGTCGCAGACTCAGGAATCCCAACAGCAATAAAGAAGTTCCGGCCGCACAGACTTGTAAGAGATACAAGATGCGGCCGGAATCTTTTTGTAGCCTCGTATCCCGGCGTCTGAGAGCCTGATATATCTGTCGTCTACCGATGTCTGGCTGCCAAGCTTTTTACTTTCGGTTTCGGCACCATTGGACAGCGGTTGAGTTTGGTTATCATATGGGTAGGGCGTATTTGCGGATTTTTTTGAGCCGGCATTAGGGGTGACCCATGCCGACGGCAATATGACGACTTATCTTTACTATGTAGGCTCGTCGGCCGACAGTGTCGACGGGGGTACACACACCAGAATCAGGCTTCGGGATGACAAATATCCGCTGAATGTCACATTGAACTATGTGTCTTATCCGAAAGAAAATGTTATAAAGACGTGGACGGAAATTTCTCATGGAGAGAAACGGCCTGTGATCATGTCGCAGTATGCTTCGGCGATGCTGTATTTCAATGAGCCGCAGTACTGGCTGACGGAATTCAGCGGAGATTGGGCCAAGGAAGCGCAGATGAGCAGTCAGCAGCTCCAGTTCGGCAAAAAAGTGATTGACACGAAACTGGGGAGCCGCGCTGCCATGCACGCCCATCCGTTTTTTGAGGTGGGGCTGAACGGACCGGTGAAGGAGCACAGCGGCGAGGTGCTGATGGGCACGCTCGGATGGACCGGCAACCTCCCTATCACAAGGATCGGCAGGGACAGCTTTATGTGGATCACGTGCGTGGTATCTATAATGTGCTTGCCAGAATACAGCAGAAGTATCCGGATGTGCCGATGATGCTTTGTTCGGGAGGAGGGTGCACGGTGCGACTATGAAGCTCTTAAATATTTCACGGAATTCTGGTGTTCGGACAATACCGATTTGTCAGGGAAATCAATCTGATGCCCGGTGTGAAATCCAACTTTGCCCAGAATAGCGGCATTTTCACCGGAGATTATCTGATGAAAGTGGGACTTGATATGTTCTCGTGTCGTCACAACACGTCGATGGTGGTGGAACTGACCGCCAAGTGATCCTATATGAACTGCAGGAAGGGTTATTCGTAGCGCATGGTGGCGGCTGGAGATATGCGTGATATTATCATTGCCGGAAGCATGAGCACGAGCCATGAGATTACGAGGGCTCCGGCGTTAAGGGCGAGTATGCTGTCGAGACTGATGCGCACGGGCACGAAGTCGACATAGTAGTTGGCCGGGTCAAGCGGTATGATGTGGGTCCATGCCTGCAGCAGGATGAGGAGCAGGGCCACGGCATTGCCGATTATAAGACCTTTCAGCACAAGGCGTTCGGCCATGAGGATGAATGTGCGGCTTATCAGTCGGTTGTCGGCTCCGAGTGATTTGAGCAGTCCTATGGTCTGGACGCGTTCGAGAATAATTATGAACAATGAGCTGATCAGGGTGAATCCGGCCACGGCAGCCATGAGTGCGAGAATCACGATCACGTTTGTGTCGAGCAGGTCCAGCCAGGTGAAGAATGTGGCGTCGGTGGTCAATATGGTGGTGATGCCGTAGGCGGTGGATGTTTGGCCTGTGTAGTATGCCTGCAGAAGCGACGTGTTTATCCGGTCGGCCAGAGCTTCGGTCTGCTCCGGCTCCAGTCCGCGGATGCCGAGAGAGCCGGCAGTGCCGGGCGCATATCCGAGCAGTGCGGCGGGAAGATCCGGTGAGCAGTAGGCCACGGCACGGTCGTGTTCTCCGATGCCGGAGTCATAGGTGCCGGAAACAGTGAGCGCACGAGTACGGATGCGGTTGTCGATGAAAAAGCATGCGGGCACGCGGTCATCGGGGTGCAGGTCCAGCAGTCGGCTCATTGTTGACGAGATCATTAAAGACCCGATGCTGTCGGGCGACACGCGCGATGCGTCGCCGCGGAAAGTGACGGCAAGAAAATCGTCGGGTGTTTTCAGTATGCCCGACAGTTCATTCCTCGGAATGGCTGTAGCGCCTGCCGGAAGGTCGATCAGGGAGAGCACCTCGGCGGTGTCGAGCGGACATGCCAGACCGTCGGCCGAGTAGGCGGTGATGGTCACGGAATCGTCGACGGAAAGCAGGCGTGAGCGCACTTCGTCCTTGAACCCGAGCATCACGGCGATACTGAGCATCATTACAACGACTGATAACGCCACTCCGGTCACGGCTATGGCCACGGAGGGTGATGTGCGACGCCTTTCATCTCCCCGCCATTGCATTCGTCGGGCCAGAAATATCGCTATACCGTTTTTCTTCACGGGATTGTTGATATTATTTTACGTTGCGCTGTTCGAATTCGTTGATGAGCGAGATCCATTCGCCGGGTATCGGTTCGGTGGCGCCGGCTCGGAGGTCGATGCAAACCATGGTTGTTGATGCCGCGCATTTGACCTCGCCGGTTGCGGAGTTGACTACCCTCTGGTTCAGGCGCAGGCTTTTGGTGCCGATGGAAAATGTCTGTGTCAGCACTTCAAGCGGTTCGCCGAAGCGGGTCTGCGAGAGGAAGTCGATGTTGATTCCGGCAACGACCATGTTTATTTCACGCCAGTCGGGTTCGCTCTTGTTGACTGTGGTGAAATAGTTCACCTTGGCAAGGTCCAGAAACTGGAGATAGACGGAGTTGTTGACATGGCCGAGCATGTCGGTGTCGGAAAAGCGCATCTGCACCGGCAGACGGTGCCGGAATTCATATTCAGGTTCGGATATTATCGGTTTGGTCATGTGGCGGTTAATGTATTATCAGATCTTTTATCGCATTGGTGCCTACTGCGGCATTAAGCTGTGATATAAGGGATGAGCGCATGAAACGCAAGTCGTTTTTCAGAGGGCCGGACGCTATGTAGACGTGCATTACTCCTCCGTCGGCCACATAGCGTTGTGTGGTCAGGCGGTTGACGCCAGCTCCCACAATCTCGCCCCAGAGATACAGTGCTCTGTGTTCAGCTTCGTTGGTTTCCATGCCGGCCCGGCGAAACACTTCGTGTATGATCTCTCCGATGGATTGTGCTTCTGTCTTTTTCATTGGTGTCCGATAGGGCTGAAGTTGCCGGATGTCACTTCCCACAGGCGGAAATCGACGGCCGTGCGGTTTACTATCTCGTCGAGATGGGTGCGGTTGGTGTCGGTGATGAAGATCTGGCCGAATGCCGGGTCTTCCACGATTTCCATGATCCGCTCCACGCGATCGGCGTCCAGTTTGTCAAATATGTCGTCGAGAAGGAGCAGCGGACGCATGCCGGTGGCTTTGCCGAGAAATTCATATTGGGCGAGACGCAGGGCTATGGTGAATGTCTTGCACTGGCCCTGAGAGCCGGTGCGTCTCATCTCCATGCCGTCGAGCGTGAGTCCGAGATCGTCGCGGTGTGGGCCTACGGAGGTGTGGCGCACGATCTCGTCATGGCGCCGTTCGCGGTCAAGCAGTTCGGCCAGTGTAACGCCGTCGGCCATGCGTGTGGAGTAGTTTAGCTGCGGCATCTCGTTGCCGCCGGATATACGTCGGTAATGTCGCTCGAAGATCGGGGTGAGTTTGCTTACCCATTCCCGTCGTGACTCCACAATATATGACGCGCTCATCTCCATGGCCATCTCCACGGCATCGTATAGCGTATGGTCCACCGTGCCTTCCCGGAGCATGCGGTTGCGCTGTTCGAGAGCGCGGCCGTAGCGTATGAGCGCGTCAAGGTAGCGTGGATTGCTCTGGCTGATGACCATGTCGATGAGTTTGCGCCGCTCTTCAGCTCCTTCGCGGATCAGGTCTATGTCGGCAGGGGAGACCATGACCAGAGGGAAGGTGCCTATGTGTTCGCTGAGCCGCTGATATTCCTTGCCTTTCCGTTTCAGGGTCTTGCGCCGACCACGGGCCAGCCCCATGGTGAGGTCTTCGTCCGTGTCGCGGCGCAGGTAGTTGCCTTTGAGCATGGCGAAATCCTCGTCGCGGGTGATGAGCATGGCGTCTGTAACTCCGGTGAAACTTTTGCAGAAACTCAGAGTGTGTATTGCGTCGAGCAAATTACTTTTGCCCATGCCGTTGTTGCCAAGCAGTCCGTTGATCTTGGGCGAGAATTCCAGACGTGCGCGTCTGATATTCTTGAAATTATCTATTGAGAGTGACGTAAGCTGCATTTCCAATGCAAAGTTACGAATAAAAAGTGAAAAACGGAAGAATGGAGTAAAGGTTTTGGCAGACAGGCGATTTGGGAAAGCGGCTTGAAAATCCGGAAGCAACCGGAAGCACCGCCGGAGCATAGTTAGGACTTCGCTGCGTTACCAATCCGTAACCACGCCTGAATCGGGTTATATGCCGCTCGGAAGAATGCGGCAAACGATTACCGATTAGTGAGTTACTGACAACTCACGCAAGAAAATCCGGAGCGGGTAAAGATTGCGGCGTTCCTCCCCGTTTTGCGTACCGACGACGGGCTCTTCACGAACTAAATTTGAACCAAAAAATTTTAGAACGATGAAGAGTACATTTTCGACAATCTTTTACCTGAAAAGGCAGGTAGTGAGGAAAGACGGTACGGTCCCCGTCATGGGGCGTATCACGGTGGACGGCACGCAGACACAGTTCAGCTGCAAAATCTCGGTGGATCCCAAGCTGTGGGACACGAAAGGCGGGCGTGTCATGGGCAGGAGCACGGCGGCACTCGAAACGAACCGCCTGCTCGACAAGATGCGCGTGCGCATCAACGGGCACTATCAGGAAATCATGGAGCGCGACAACTTCGTCACGGCGGAGAAGGTGAAGAACGCCTTTCTCGGTCTGGAGCACCGCTGCCACACGCTGATGCATGTGTTCCGCCAGCACAACGAGGATTACGCCAAGCAGGTGGAGGCAGGGATGAAAGCCAAAGGCACCTTGCAGAAATACCTCACGGTTTACAAGCACCTGCAAGAGTTCCTGACCGTGCGTTACCATGTGAAGGACATCGCGCTGAAAGAGCTTACCCCGGCTTTTATCTCCGACTTCGAGATGTTCCTCCGCACGGACAAGCATTGCTGCACCAATACCGTCTGGATTTACGTCTGCCCCCTGCGGACGATGGTGTTCATCGCCATCAACAACGAATGGCTGACGCGCGACCCGTTCCGCGAGTACGAGATCAAGAAGGAGGAAACCACCCGGACGTTCCTCACGAAAGAGGAAATCCGCCTGTTGATGGACGGCAAGCTGAAAAACGCCAAGCAGGAGCTTTACCGCGACCTCTATCTGTTCTGCGCCTTCACGGGATTGTCTTTCTCGGATATGCGCAACCTCCGCGAAGAGAACATCCGCACCTACTTCGACAACCACGAGTGGATAAACATCAACCGCCAGAAGACGGGAGTTGAATCCAACATCCGCCTGCTCGACATTGCAAAACGTATCATAGACAAGTATCGCGGATTGTGCGAGGACGGCAGGATATTCCCTGTACCGCACTATATGACCTGTCTGTACGGTATCCGTGCAGTCGCCAAACGGTGTGGCATTACCAAGCATATCACTTGGCACCAAAGCCGCCATACCGCAGCCACGACGGTATTCCTCTCCAACGGCGTGCCCATCGAAACGGTGAGTTCCATGCTCGGACACAAGAGCATCAAAACCACGCAGATTTACGCAAAGATAACGAAGGAGAAACTCAATCAGGACATGGAAAACCTCGTGGCACGGTTGGACAAAATCGAGGAGTTCGCAGGGTGCAACATCTAAATAGGAGACAAGCCATGAAAAGAGGAATAATCACCATCAACGGGAAAACCGTTACCCTTTCGGCTTCAGGTAACGGAATAGGTAACGAAAACGGTAACGAGATATGGATGACCGCATGGGAGATAGCGGAGCTGTTCAACGTGACGTCATTGGCGGTGAACAACGCAATCAAGGCTATCCGCAAGTCGGACGTGCTGAACGACTACGAGGTATGCCGGTACATCAAGCTGGAAAACGGGCTGTCAGCCGACGTGTATTCGCTGGAAATCATCATCCCCGTCGCCTTCCGGCTGAATACCTACCACGCCCACCTTTTTCGCCGCTGGCTGATGGAGAAGGCTCTCGCAAGTGAAAAACAGACCGCCTACATGGTATTCGTGCAGCATGGGAAAGTCACTATGTTTGCATCAGATTAGC
>BLLX01000020.1 GCA_011959405.1 Muribaculaceae bacterium | reverse complement strand
GCAGGAATTGCCAAAAGGCATCTGCGGTTTTCATACCGCAAATTTAACACTTTTCTAAAAATTCATGCACCGGCATTTCGGCTTGACCCAATTAGGCTCATGCCGTTGCGGCGCGCTATCTCGCGGATGCTCATCCCCTCACGGCGATGAGACAGAATAATGGATGTTTTTTCCTCCATGTGTAACATTTTGTGGACTCGTTGATGTCGTTATTCATAATCAACGATATCCGGTTAAACTTACCCATGGGGTGGGTCCCTTTTCAAATGCTGTACCTGGGTCCCTTTTCAAATGTTAGATGCAGATCGGGAAAGTGAATCCCTCAGCCTTCTGCCAGTTGATTAACTCTTTTGCAGAGCTGTCACGGAGTGAAGCGTCCGCGACAATCACCGCGCCGGGTGGCAGTTTCGCCACCTCGTCTTTTGCTGCCACCATCGTCTCGACGGCAATCGGCTCATAGCCGGCTCGTGTGAGCAATCCGGACATCAGCCGACAATCGGAGTCGGAGGCATCTACGATTAGAATCTTATTCATATAATATTAATAAAAATTGTATTTTCATACATTAAAAGATTTATACAGTACATTTACTTTTCTTTTAACAATCCATTTTCCCGTTATGAAATAAACCGCAGATCAGCGTGAGATATTCGGGTAGATAACCGTCATTGCTCCATAGCAATGGGAAGCCAAATAGTTCTGATGCAGTCTTTCCGAGATCGAGGCCGTATGATTCAAGAGAGGGTCTCACCAATTCCGGATGCCGGCACGGTTGATTGTCAAGCCTTGAACAAGTACCTTCGGGACAATAAAGGCAGCTTCCAGCGTAAGCAAAAGCCTTTCCTCCGTATGTCATTTCCATATCCCTCAGTCGCTTTTCGATGCGAAGGCGTTCAGGACGAAAGAATCGGTTTACTTCTGAGAACGGGATTTTCTTTCCGTCCGGTGTGATTTTGGTAGCTACTAAAAGAACTCGGGCGTATTGACGCAGTTCCGCCATCGTATCATGCGAAAACGGAGGACAGACCCATACCTTGCCATAATTTCGGCATTCTTTGCAATACTTTATAAAACACTCTGAATTACTGAATCTCCGGATGTATTCCTCAGTGGAGACGGTAACTGTGAAATCCTGTACCTGATATGTAAATTTCATTTCCTGTTCTGCCATAGCAATTCTTCAAAGCTAATATCCGGAGACGAGAATAATCTTTGTATATGCCCGCTTTCCACCATATCGGTTACCGGAAGATGATAAAGCTTACCATTATCCACCAGAGCGATACTGTCACACATACGAAGTGCCACATCCAGTTCATGAGTTGAGAACAGGACACATTTAGCTTTTTCGTGTGCAAGAGTGCGAAGAAGCGAGACGAGTTCATAGCGGTTGGGCATATCGAGGAAGGAGGTGGGTTCGTCAAGTAGCATTACCGGTGTGTCCTGCGCCAAAGCCCGTGCGATCATAATACGCTGGCATTCTCCGTCGCTCATGGTGTCCATTGTACGCCCGGCATAACCCTCCATCCCTACCGAGCGAATGGCATCCGACACAATGTTTCTGTCGATGTCCTGCATCCTGCCTATCCAGTTGGTGTACGGGGCGCGACCGATAGCTACGACATCCTCACAGCGCAGATTGGGAATCCGTGTGCGTTCAGTGGTGACAAACGCGAGAGACCTGGCGAGTATGTCGGGAGTGAGTGAACGTATATCCTTGCCGTCAAGTATTATATCTCCCGAATATTGTCTGTTCAATCCGGCAATGGCTCTCAGAAGGGTCGATTTGCCTGAACCGTTGCGTCCGATAAGAGCAGTCAGTTGTCCTTTTCCGAAAGATGTATTCACCTTGTCGAGCAGGGTACGGGAGCCGAAGCCTATTGAGAAATCATTGAGATGTATCATGCGGTAACGGATTTGTTGCGAAGCACCACCCATACTACCACGGGGATGCCGAGCAGTGCGGTAATAGCATTGACAGGCAGTGTGAATAACTTGGAAACGAGGTCGCAGAGCAGCAGGACGGACGCGCCGGTAAGAACCGTACCGGGAATGAGTATACGATGGTCGCTGTTGTCAAAGAGCATCCTTGTGACGTGTGGCATGGCTAGACCGATAAAGCCGATGGGACCGCAGAAGGCTGTTGCCGTTCCTGCAAGCAATGTAGTTGACAGGAACAGAAGTCCACGGGAACTCCGGATATTCAGCCCCATAGTGACGGCATATTCCTCACCGAAAAGGAGCAGGTTGAGCGGTTTGATGGTTATAACCGCCACAGCCAGTCCAATCATCACCGCCGGGACAAGGACATAAAGCTGGGATAGGGTGACATCACCGAGCGAACCCATAGTCCAGATGACAAAAGCCTTTAGTGATTCTTCCTTGCTGAGATACTGCAGAATCTGTACTATCGCACCGACCCCCGACGAGAACATCATGCCGAGAATGAGGATCACCATAATATCCTTGATACGGTGTCCAACTGCAGCGATAACGATGAGAACAGCCGCAGCCCCGATCCATGCGGCTCCGGCAATTCCAAGTGAGGCAAAGGAAGCCGAAAGACCGAATAGAGGCGCACCGAGAATGAAAAGAGCCACGCCGAGACTTGCGCCCGAGCTTATACCAAGGACGTATGGCCCTGCAAGTGGATTCCGGAAAAGAGTCTGCATCTGAAGTCCGCTCACTGACAGTGCAGCCCCGGCAAGCAGGGCGACTACCGCTTTTATGAGGCGAATATTGAGAACGATTTTAACAGTTGTCCGGGGGCAGTCGCCACCGGTGAGAGCAGCCCACACATCGCGCAAGGGCACAGCGACAGCCCCCACGGACAGATCCAGCATGAACAGGAAGAGCGTGAGGGCAGCCAAAACAATGAAAAGAAACGATGCTCTTGTCCGCATTTCCGTAATTTCTATTTCAGTTGCTTGTAATAGACGAAATCTTCTTCAACGAGTTCCGGATGAAAGATTTTTACAAGATCGCGCAGTAGAATATCGGGATTGACAACAGCAGATTCGTAATATTCGTTGCCGCCTGCGGCATTTGTCTTCAGATTGTTGTTCCAGACAGAGCCGTTACGGAAGCATCGGGTGTCTGAGAACTTCGGGCATGATGTCCTGAGTTCATCGAGTGTGTTTGCCATACCTACATTGAGCCACATATCCGCCTCGGAAGTCAGCTTATACGCTTCTTCAAGGTCGACAGGCAGTGAAGCATTGCCGGTATTCTTCTTATAAATGTAGTCGCCTCCGGCATCCTTGACAAGCCGGGCCACATAGCTTTCGGTGGAAGGCATAAACCATGAGTCTCCATAGGGCGTGTTGAGCATCACGGAGGGAGCGTCGAGCGCAGTATCGGCGACTCTCTTTTTAAGGTCATTGTACCTGACTGGGATGCCGACAAAAACCTGTTCGCCTTCTGTTCGTTTTCCGACAACCTCGGAAAGAGCTACCATCCATTCGGCTTTGCCGAGCGGTGATTCCTCGAGATAGTCACCGACGTACATAAACGGTATCCCCAGTTCGTTGAGTTTCCCTTCCATCGAGCTTGCACCGTTCACTCCGTATAGGAGGACAAGATCCGGGTCGAGGGAAATGAGCAGTTCGTAATTGATGTTCCCTTCATAGCCTACGTCACCGATACTGTCACGGTTAGCGGAGATAACCGGATTGGAAATATAGTCGATACCGGAAACACCTACCACACGCCCGGCTTCACCGATAGCATTAAGCATGGCTATATGAGTGGATGACATCGCAATAATACGCGAAGCATCACCCTCGAGTACCTGACCTGTGAATCCTTCGGGAGCAGACTCACCACCTCTTGCTATGAAGAGCTGAGTGGTTATGCTGTCCGCACCCTGCCACGGATTAGTGACAGTAATGATGGAGCTTTCATATCCGTCAGCCCCCTTGATACTGAAGCCGGAGGCATATTCCGGGGTATAGAGCTGATTGCTGAAATCGCTGAGCGAAGCTGCCTTTTTACCATTGCAAGCCGCCAACAGGACGATGAGCAGGCACAGACCGAGGAAAGATTTTATTCTATTAAGTTCCATATTTGTCAGGGGATAATAAATTTATGAGTTTTATTCTCATTCCTCCAGATGTAAATTCCGGAGTTCAAACCGTCCCATTTCCCAAATTCCACATTGTTTTTAATAGAAATGCCTTGAAGATTATAGAGAATTCCAAAATCCGAAACATCTTGAGTTAAAACGTCTTCAATGCCAGAATTACCACCGTTTGATTGCGGGAATACAGGAAGGGACGGAAACCAGTAGTTGGAGATCATAGGATATTCCTTGATGAGATTTCCGTTGGCATCAAAACGGCGGGTCACGTATGTTGGGTCGACAAATTTATGAAACATCGATGCGTACAGTTCGTCTGTGACCGGATGAATACCAAGCGAACAGCCGTAGACATGCCACTCGCCCGGCTCTTGAGAGAAATCAAGCAGTTTCTCTATTTTTCGGGAATCGATATCGTATCGGAACATGCGATAATTGGTAAACCAGCTGTTCGGACCGCCACACCAGTAGAGGCGATTGGTGACTTGCGAAGCACAGAAGGGGTCCGGAGTCCACGCATACCACGAGTTGGGCGGAGGAAACATGTCGTCTCCTTCGATTTTGATAACTTCACGCTCAAGTGTTTCGGGGTTCAGGCGAATCAGGTACGGTACCGTGGCGCCTGTGCCCTGCACATTTTTAGAGGCCGAATACCAAAGATTTCCATCTTTCGACCGTACGATTGTCGAGCCGATGCCCGATGTTCTGCGCGGTCGTGTGCCGGTGTCCTCTTCCACGGCATCGTCGATGATTTCCATGTCGAGTATCTGTATGACTTTGTCGGTAACCGGGTCGATTACGAGCATTCCATATTGCTGATGCACGGCGAAAACCTTTCCGGCAGCAAGAATCATGGTGCCGGTCTGGCCGTAGTACAGAGAACTTGTGGGGTCGCTGTTCGGTTTGTCGTTGTCGCCTCCCGCATTCGGATTGGCCGATCCCTCTATCTGGCCTTCAATCTCTAACGTCTCCAGATTGAGAACCCAGATACCATTGCTTGAAGATACATATCCTTTTGTGGACGTTACTCCGCAAAAGGCTCTGCCGTCGCATTGTTTGCCGGAAGGGTCGATAAGCTGCAACTGCTTGATGAGCTTCATAGTTGAGGCATCGGCAATAGAAATGCGGCCTCCGACAATTGTTGCTCCTGGGTCTTTTTCCTGTTTGGCGACCATATATAGCCGTCCCTCCCAGATTGCGCCATACTGGTTGGTGCAACCAAGCTCCATGCCTGGGTTTTCGGTCTGAATAACCCGGTAATGCCAGTATTCGCCATCCGGGTCGTCGGGGAGAAGATAATTGACGGTGGAATTCTGGTGCCCATACCAGTCTTCATTGATGAAGATAACGCCACGGGAGTAATCGAGATCTTTCGCAGCGGCATAAATAGCCGCTGCGAAAGAAAGAGTAAGGAATAATAGGCGTATCATTTCACAATTATTTTCTTGGCCACGCCATTGCCGCCAATCACGATGTAGATGCCATGATTAACTGCGAGGGTGTGGATATAGTTGTCGGAATTGGCAGTAAATGAGTCAACTGCGATGCCTCCCGGATTAACGATATCGAAGCTTGTACCGTTAAAGCCGCTTACAGTAAGAGTTCTGCCGTCGCAGCTGATTCGCTGTTCAGCCGAAACAACCGAGTCGACGCCTGTAATCATATCGCGGACACTGACATTGACGGCGTGATTCACCACTTTGCCGTTAGATTCAACGGCGAAGCCGATAGTGCGAGAACCGATGGCTTTGGGAGTCAAAGTGAGTCGGTTGCCTTCGAGAGCCACCTCCACGGGGAGAGAGCCATCTTCGTCATCGACTGTGGCGAGGGGCGAGTCGATCAGCGAGTATCGGATATTCGCATCATTGTTGTCGCGGTCGGTGGCATTGATTGTGACTACAACCGGCTCGTCATCGACAGACATCACGATGTCGTCGATATCCTCGATTTCCGGGTCGTACACGTCGGGGAAAATCGGCATGGATTGGAACCAGTAATAGGGGCGGAGTTCAACGGTGTGCATGAACTCTCCTGTCTCGGCATCGATGAAGTGGGTCCAGTTGTAGCGGTAATGGCCGGAGGCCTTGAATTCGGTCGTGCCGGCGATAATCATGCCGGTTCGGTCATCGTATCTCACAGTACCGTAGGCTGCCTGCAGCACTCCGGGAGTGTGGGCAGGAAGGCCCGATACTTTTGCGATCGGGCGGAATTGATTGTCGTCCACGTCATAGCGCCAGTAATAGCCGTCGCCTCCATTGGATATGCCCGCACCGCCTGAGAAGAAGAGCGAGTTGACTGAGTGTGCGCCGGTGAACTGGGTAGTGCGCCATGCGCCCCAACCGCAATTTACCACACCACATTCCGCGGGGACGTCGACGCGTTCCGATTCTTCGAGGGTTTCGGGGTCGATAGCCACGAACACGCTGTGTCCGTCCTCCTTGGTCGCATACCATACCCGGCCGTCGGCACTCTGGGTGATGCCCTGCACGTTTACGTCAGGGATGCTCTTAATGATTCGGTCGGTATCGATATCGATGATTGATACGCCGGTGCTCTGCTTTATAGCAAAAACATAGTGTCCGGCAAGAGTCATGTCGCCGATTTGTCCGCTATAGAGTGAGCCGGAGGGATCGGTGTTGGGCTTGCCGTCATCCTCTTCGTCGAGGATTTCACTGCCCACCTTACCTATAATCCGGCAATTGTCGGTGTCAATGACATAGATGCCATTGTTGGTTCCCATGTATACACGGCCATGTCCGGCGCCGCAGAGGGCGCGACCGTCATTGCTTCGTGTCTCGTCGCCGAAGATGATTTCGTCGATTGAGCCGATACGCTTCAGCGAGGCTGCGTCGGCCACAACTAAGCGGCCACCGCCGGGCAGCGGGTCTCCGCCGTCGACAGCCTGTTTGGAGCTTACAATCAGTTTGCCGTCATAGATGATGCCATACTGCGAGGTGCAACCGAACGACATTCCTGGATTTTCGCGTTCGTAGGCCTGGTAAACAACGTCATAATCAGGTGAGAACCAGTTCAGACCACCATTTGTATGGCCATACCATTCTTCATTCAGCATAATCGTGCCGGTGTTGTAATCGATAGGCTCGTCGCGTTCGCGGTCGACTACGCGCACAATAAATTTCTTTTCAAATCCCGAACCGTCGGCAGCATTGACCGTAAGACTGCATTCGCCTTCGCGGTGGCCTGAAAGCTCGTAAGGAGTCATGCGAGTATTGTTCTCATCCCAAAGGTTGACTTTGTACATCGTGGCAATATAGTTGCTTGCGGCCGTACCGTTGTCCGATAAGGTCACGGTAACATCCGCGATATCAGGATCAGCGGGAGTTATAATAGGGAACAGTCCGGTCATCTCCTTGGGCGTGAGAGTGATTACGCCATTTTCGTCGGCACTTTCAAAAGTTATGTCCTCAACGGGGACCTTGAGTTCAGACTGCAGCGAGAAAGATGCGGTAAGGTCGGAATTGAATGCGTATGTGGCAGTGATGTCGGCTTCTCCGGCAGTCTTGGTGGTCGTCACTACGCCGGTAGAGCTGTTGACAGTTGCGGCTCTGATATTGGAGCTCTTGTATGTCATCTTTGTGTAGGTGGCGTCCTGAGGCTGGAAAACGAGGGCGTTTTCAACCTTGTGGCCGAGACGTGCCGCAACTTCGGGCTGCTCGTAGCTCATCGCAACGACGGGTTTCAACGGGTTGCGGAGGGTGATATGTGCCTCGTTGGAGAATACGTATTCGGCTTTTGTGCTGCCGGGGGCGGTATAAGAGCCGCGAATCTGCACATTGCCGTCGGTCGGCTTGAAATTGCTATATGCGGTCACATGCCCCATCAGGTTCTGAACATTCGTTGCAGAGAGCATGGGAAAACCTGTCTTAATCAACGAAAGAGAAGTATTGATTTTACCTCCTTCGGGCACCTGTACAAACACAGGCAGCTCGAGGTTTTTATCGGCAAGTGCGTAGTCGATACAAGTAGGTACAGTAAGAATCTGCTCAGAATCAATCGCCGGTCTGAACAGAGTGTATGGCAGTTCAACCGATGCTGTTTCTTTGGGTTGATGCGAAAAAATCATTACAGCATTGGGATTAAGCCATCTGCCAGAATTGACTTTATAGAAATTAGTGTCGATTGTACGCTTCACATAGCAGTTCCATGTTTCCGAGACATCGGTATGATCATAAGTGCTTGTAATCTTGCCGTCGTGGTCTGAATCATATGTGAGCATCAGCTGACTGCCCGACTTTGAGAACGACATACGCGGATCTGCTTTGGCTATGTTGGATATCACCGTCATCAGGTCATCATCCCAACCTCCGCTCCAACGATAACCATAAACGAGATTTTCCGGTCCGCGACCGTCGTTGAACTGAAAGACCACAGTTGCGGCTTTCTCACCAGAACCGACCCAGAATGTCACATCCGATTGGTTTATAGGCTGAACCGCTTCAGCTGCCTCATGCATCTCCTCGCCCCAGTCTGCCATATCGTAATTGAGGGCTTCCGCCAGTTCACCTCCCATATATCCGATACCGTCACCGTTGAATACGATATATTTCCATGCTTGTACGCAACCATCGTACAATTCGGTACTTGACATGCCTAAGCCGGAATATCCCATATAGTCATAATCGTTGGGGCCGTGCCAATATGACCAGTACCCGTCATACCATCCGGCACGCCAACGGAAGTCCGGGGCCTCATAACCATCTTCCAGTTGCCAGTAGTCATAATCGTAGGCAGGATAACCGTAAAAAAATGCATTGAGCGGATGCTCTATAATACCGGTTTCCTTGGCGCGTTCAATTGCATCAATACACATTTGTTCGGCCTCATATCCGGGTGCGGTCTCCTGGCCCATTGATGTATTGGGAGTGAAGTATCCGAATGAAACTTCGCCGCCAATGGCCGCACGGGCAAAATCGTAGTAAAGAAAGTCCAGTTCCTCGCGGTTCATGCTTACTCCGAGGCCATTGAGGGTGGAGCCCATTGTGCCTGTGTACTGAATCATTGCTGTGAGAATGCTGCTCTGCGAAGCGACAGCGCGGATAAGGTCCTCGCCGGTTTTCTTGCCATTCCAGCGATAGCCCCATACCAAGGACTCCATCCCCTCGATATCCTGGAAGTCAATGACGAGAGCGCATTTGTTCTGACCGTCGGGGTCTCCGGCCCAGTGTTGGATTTGGTCCCAGTCAACCCAGTCGACATACTCGACGGCATGGGTCGCAATTGGCTGTACAGCAAGTACAGCAGATAGCAATAAAAATTTTTTCATTTAGTTTTAATTATGGTTTTAATGATTGGTTTTATAATGAGTTAAGTTAAGTTTTCCCCCGGTTCATTTCAGAGGGTCGGGCAATGGGATACCGGGCAGAGCTATGTGCAGGTCTTGCGCACGGCTTAATTCTGTCGAGGTCTCGCCTAACCAGCCGCAATATTGGTTGAGGCCTGTATATACCCTCACGAAATCGACACCGGGGAGATGCACCTTGTTTCCTTCGGAATCCACAGCCCATGATATGTCGAATGAATTAAGTTCGTCGTATTCGTTGGGATGATTGTCGACATATCCCCAGTCGTAGGCGTATAGTACATAATACCGGCCTGTGCCGCTGAGGTCTATTCCGTTGGGCGCGAGCCGTGTGCCGGTGAAGCTGATAGTATCGGCTTTTATCCAGAGAGGATAGTAACTCTGATTGTGGAACGTATTCTTTGCCATGTGGCCCGATGCGCCGTCGGAGTCGCTCCAGGGAATATAATTTATGTCGTCAAGAAAACCGGAGTCGTCCTCTTCCGGAATCCGGTTGGGGTCGGGGCGCCGGTAAGTGATAGTGTAATTATGACGAGTTTCAGCCTTGTAGTATTCGCTGCCTGCAAGCTCGTACCACTCGTCGTCGGGAAGACCGTTGCAGTTAGTGTCGTAGCTTACCATCACTATACCCGGCTCGGCAGAGCCACCGCGTTGGTCGGGGTTGAGGAGTTCGTAGAACGCATTGCCCCATATTCTAAAATCCTTTTCTCCGGGGATGTTGATAACGGTGTGGTCAAAGCCGAATGTCACATAACCACCGTAGCCTCCGAGAGAAATCATAATGTCGTTTGTGCCCGATATGGATTCCTCTGCTTTCTGAAGTATGATCTCGTATGTGTCGCCTTCTTCATATCTCGGCATTTCGTTTATAAACTGGCCCGGAGCCGGACAATACTCGTATACTTTAAAGATATAAGGGCTATATTCTATCTCTTCGTGGAGAACATGGATAGTGAATAAAAAATCGTATGGAGTTTCCGGATCTATAATCTTTAATTCCAGATTATAAGTACCCTCCTTAGGTTCAAGAAAGATGTAATCCTTTGATTTGCTGGCTAATTCTCCGTCGACATACCATTCGTAGCGTTCACCGGTAAGTGCCGGATGCAAATCAAGTTTCTGCATACGCGCTATGTAATACACGTCATCAATTCCGAGATTAACCATCGGAATTTCGTCGGAGCATCCGTAAAGCGCTGAAGCGGTGATAAACGCAAAAGCAGCCTTTTTCATTTTGACAGAAATGTGATATGAGCCGGAATATCTCCGGTGCGTACGCTCCACTTTTTGTAGCCGTCGGAGCTAAAGCAATAGAGCGTGCCTGATGAAACATAATTTTTTGCGTCCGTCACAAATATATCGCCGGTCTCGGGATGGACAGCAATTCCGTAAGGAATGGTTATATCCTTTTCTGTGCCGTCTTTTATGAAATTGTCGGATATTACTTCTTTCGTACGTACGTCAATTACTCCGTAGGTTATAGTATTAGAGGCAGTATAATTGTTCCATTCAGTTGCGTAGAAATACATCTTATCCTCATAAAAAGCCATATTGGAACAAGCCACTGGTATTGTATCGGTCACAATCATCTGATTGTAGCCGGGCTTTTTCTGCATAACATACAAGCGCGAAGGACGATCCTGATAATCACCACGCGAAGTAACCCATAACTTGTTATATTTGTCCTTTTTAAGCCGATGCAGGTTTATACCAACCGGTATCTGCTGAACCTGCTTGAAGTCAACCATCTGAATAACTGATACGGTGTTATCGTAATTCGGAGCTCTGTAGCCTCCGGAATTTGCTACATACATGTAGTCGTCGACAATTTCCATTTCTTCGGGCTGATAACCCACAGAAACTTTCCTCGTGACTGCAAGAGAAAGTGTATCAATCTCATATACTGCGCCTTTGGGCGCATTTGGATCAATCAAAACCGGGCCAACATAAGAACTGATGTATGCCTTTCCGCGATGAAACCTGACATAACGACAGTTGGGAATATCAATCTGACCGAGTCTGACGCCGGAACGGGAATCCATAACTTCAACTTTATGTGAGCAATTGACAACAACATAGAGTTTAGAGCCATAAATGCCTATATCGTTTCCAACATCTCCAAGTTCTTTTATAACATTAGGGTTCTTCTCGGCATAGAAATTTCGAGAATAGAGTCCTGTATAATAATCATAAAAGTCAAGCGTACATTTATTTGACCCCATATTGCCTTCGTTAACGAGATAAAATCCGCGTATATCCGAACCGGGTCTCTCATCGCCGATAATGTCATACTCCGTGGGCACCACAAGTTCGTCCTCGCGACAACTTGTGGCGACCATCAGGAGCGGCAGAAAATATAAGAAAAATTGTTTGAATGTCATATCTCTACTGTCAGGGTGAACCTGTAATTACGTTTGGGCATAGGGTAGTTTAGAATAACATCATAATCTTGACTCAGAAGATTATTGATTTCAATCAATCCTCTCAAGCTCACTCTACCCAACTTAAAATCCTTACTCAATGAGACATCTGAAGTATACCACGGTTGTGTATAGTTATACCTTATATTCTCTTGTTGATTATATCGTTCTCCAACATATATCCAAGAGTAGTTAAGTCCCCAACCTTTCCATTGAGCATTAATAACAGCCGCGCCGGAATGACGAGGAATATATGGAATCTGATCTCGGTAGTAATTATCAGACGGATTTGTTATGTCAATAGCTCGTTGGAATGTGTATTGTCCCCGAACCGTCAGATATAAATCCTTATACGGGTTAATAGTCAGCAATCCTGTAAGATCAATGCCACGGATATCAACGAGCCCGAGATTGAGCATAGTCCAGCGAAACTGCTGTCCTTTTGGATATGCGACAATCTTGTCTTTGACACGATTATAATATACATCGGCACTCACGCGAGCTGATGAGATGAACGATGATGACTGATGATCATATAGAAGTCCGAGATTATATTGCGTGACGCGTTCAGGCGAAAGCTTTGAGTTTCCCATGTCGGCATAGTACAAATCATTAAACGTCGGCATTCTGAAAGACTGCTTATAAAATGCCCTGATAGATAAATCTTTATTCCTCAAAGGATAACCATTGACAAAGATAGCGGGAGTGAATATATGTTTATCCTTTGGCGCCTCTTGACCTTTTATTCTATCGTGAATAAATGTTCCGAGAGCACTTGCCTGTAACTTTACCCGATTAAAATCCAATGCTGTAGCAACAGATAAGTACTGGGAAATACGGTCAGGTTTCACGAAACCGTAAACGTCAGCATCAAGATTATTCCACATAAAATCATAGCTTCCAGAAATCTTCCAGAAATCAGTTATGGTATACTCATTGGCTGATGAGAAATAAATTTCTTTCTGTTTATACAGATTGTCAATCTTTACTTGTTTGTCATCATTATTGACGTAGTGTGTGCGATAAAAAGCATATTTGATATTATTTAAGGTTGTGAATTTTCCGAAAAATCCAGTATACCGACCTTGTGCAAATGAGTTAGTATCCCATATACGTTCCCCCCTTCGCCATACATTATTAACAATAGCTCCGGGTACACCTCGCTCTGAATTATAATTGTAGACCTTGAAATTCCAAGAACCGGAGTTTAGGGTGCCATGAGTGTTCAACTCAATTCGGGTGGCATTTATATCCCCGTTCTGTCTAACCGCAGTAGTATCATATGCAAGTTCTCCCGCGGGATTAACTCTACGATAACGGAATTTATATTTACCGCTTGAATTAATCCACTCTGCACTTAGTGAGGCGGAAACTCTCTTACCGAGCTTCAGTTCAACCAAAGCCGAGGGATTAAGTAAATCGAATGATCCAGTTCGGATTGTTGTCCTTGCGTGATAAGTTTCACCCTCGTTGAAAAAAGGTGTTCGAGTCCTCATATATATGGTACCGGCAGACCCGAAATCTTTGGCAGGTTGCAATATTTCGCTTTTTTGACCATTGTAGAGTGATAATGCTTCAATATTATCAAGGGAAAACTGACCTAAATCTATTTGACCGTTCTGTGCATTTCCGAGTTCCACTCCATCATAAACAACACCCGTATGGTTTGTGCCCATAGACCGAATATTGACGGTTTTAATTCCGCCAACTCCACCGTAATCTTTTACTTGAACACCCGAAAAATAACGCAGGGCATCCGCAACACTGTTGCTGTTCAAACGGTGGAGTTCCTTTCCCGACAATGTCTGTGCAGGGATAATGTCATCAGCGGGCTTTCGCGCAGTTACCACGACCTCATCCAATTGTCTGGAAAGAGTGTCTAGTGGAGTATCGCCAAAAGCCTCTAAAGGGATTAAGCTAAGTATTGCTGTTGAAAGCAATAGATATTTCATACTTCAAGTTTGAAGGTTAATACTCAGAAAAAAATTCCCGTCTGCGTACTAACAGAATGTACACAGACGGGAGTATGGATTAACCTCTAAACGAGTGTAGAAATTACTTTGAATCCGCTCATAGAATCAACAACCTGCCCATAGTCCCGTAGGCACATTCATGTTTTACGGCAATGGCAGGTATTCTGACTCATCCCAATCTATCACGCCTTCTCAAGACTAAATAGTCTCAATGACATAGTGCAATAGACTTTGGTACAGGATTCACAGCAGCGGGTACTGTTCCGGATTCTCACCGGATTCCCTTTTGATGCTCCTTAACGCCTCCACTCTTGGACGGCAGAGCAACCATTTCAGCCGCAAAATTACAAAAAATAACCATTACCACCAAATAATTCATTTTTTTAACCGAACAGCAAAAACCGCAAATATCTAATTTATTCAAATTGAGGATGAAGACTTTGTACCTCAATAAGCTGTTAAACTATTCTTAATGGAGTGGTTAAAATCTTTGTCCATTATAAATTATTTATAAGTACATTAGATATACATAAAGGCAGGTTTCCCCGCCTTTATGTCCAACCGGGTCTGATTATGAAATTCGATATCCTAAATAGGAATAAAGTCTGAAAAATATACCGGGGAATAATGACAATGCACGCATAAGTATTGTCTGACGTGAGCGGAAGAAGCGTCCCGGAGAAATCTGTCCTATCAGAGAAAGATGCTGATTCCATGATTCGAGGATTTTTCCGTCGTTGATGCCCCATTTGAAAGTTGCTTCCATATTTTTAATGGCATCGTGTCTGTTCTGATTTTTAACGCCAAGTGTTCCCATGGTGTCAAACCAGATTTCGGCATTGCTGAAACGATCGCATAAGTCGTTAAAGAATTGTCGGAGAGTCGCTTCATCAAAATACATGATGACGCCTTCGGCTATGAGCAGGATATCGCCGAAGGGATGTTCGCTCTTAATCCGATCCATCCAGACGGTATCAAACATCGACTCCGAGATATAGGATTCGTTGGACGCCTCGGAAATGAATGAACGACGCATGTCTATGGTGTCCGGCAAGTCAAGGCTGTAGAATGCCACATCCGATATCCCTTCCACGGTACGTTGGCAGCGGGCGTCAAGTCCACACCCGAGATTGACGATTACCGGATTTTTATGGTTTCGGACAAATTCCGTCACCATGTCGTCGAAGAAACGGCATCTGATGGCACAGCCGATCTCGCTCATTTTGGCTGTGTCGAACTTTGAATAGTCATATTCAATAGATTCGACAATGCGCTGTGCTATAAGGTCGCGAATTATCGCGTCTGCCCGGCGACTCTCTTTGGCTCGCATATAGAGCGGAATCAGGAGAGTTTCTGATACTTTGTCTTTGAATTGATTCATATCTTATTCTTTTATAATGGGTTCAATAATGAACAATATTCAAATTTGTTCAAAAAAAAGAGGAGAGAATCTCTGACTTGAGATTCCCTCCTGAACATTATTGTGTGTTGGAAACTTTATTCGATGTTTAATATATGCTTCCATCCGTTGATTTCAAATTTTATGTATTCCTCGACAACGCGTACCATAGCGTCGCCGGTGACACGGTGCATTATTATTTCCTCAAACATTGTGAACATCCATACCGTATGCAGATGAATCATAAAGTCGCTGACTTCGATATTCATATCGGGATGACGCAACTTATTATTGGCGAACCATGTCTTTACCTGAACTGTCGCTTTGTCTGTAAACTCAATCTTAAAATTCTCCAAAGAAGAACCTTGTGCCTTGAAAAGCAGTATTTTCAACAATGTCCTGTTCTCTTTCAAGATGCTCATATAATCAGCCACAGCGGACAATAGATAACTCTCTTGGGTCATTGAAATGACATCTTGTCCATACTCACCGTGATGCTTGTCAAACATGGCATAGCAGGCAGAGACAATCGGAGCAAGCACAGCGCAAAACAAATCATCCTTGCTGGAATAGTAGTTATACAGATTACCAACACCCACGCCGCGCCGACCTTGGCAGCGATGTCGCGCATTGAAGCCTTTGCAAATCCCCGCTGAGAAAACACATGTCGTGCCACTGCGAGAATACGACGGTTTATATCCTGTTTTAGAATCTGCATAAATGAACCATGTTCTATAATTCACCACAAAATTACTAAGTAACAATAAGATACACAATGCCTAATTATAGTGATGTCCTTATTTACCTCTGCGAATCAAGCATATATAGTTCTAACAATGAACGCACAAAAAACATGTTCACTATTAGGCCGACCGGCAAAATGGTAAACTTCTAACCCAATACTACATCAAGTACCATCATAAGGGCAAAACCGACAGCAAAACCGATCGTCCCAAGATTGGAGTGTCCACCTTGGGCTGTTTCAGGTATAAGCTCTTCAACCACTACATACATCATTGCTCCCGCACCAAAAATTTAGAACTTTTTATTTCATACAGTAAAGTTAGATTGAAGTAGAGTATCCCACAATACTTAAAAATTGGATAAATCAGGGCTGAGAGATTGTCTTAATGTATAATTATCTATGTGGGTTTACATCTTTTATATCAACTAAATTATTGAGTATCGCAAAAACCGCCAGTCCCACTGATGAATGGATTTGTAGTTTGGCAGAGATGTTTCTGCGATATGTTGTCACGGTATGTATAGAAATTAATAACTGTGAAGCGATTTCTTTATTTGACAAACCTTTGGCAACACAGCATATTATATCCTTCTCGCGATCAGTCATAGAATCCAGCAAATCTGTTTTTTCATCGTCGCTGTTGCTGTTTTTTACTGATTCATGACGTGACAACTTCAATGACTTTTCAAGTTTCTCAACAGCCGGGATAAATAGTTTATTTTCAATCTCGCAATGGTTCTTCAATTCATTGCCACAATAAATTATATCGAATAATGCGGAAGTTAGTATTTCATTATCCTTTACATGATAATGTCCTATAAACAGATCCTTGATTTGGGACAGTTTTTCAGTCATACTACTATGACTTGATGAGTAGTCAGTAATTCGGTACTGCTCATTAGTAACGCCGTTCAATAAGTTGGTCACATAGTAAAACACCTCATCGTTTTCATGTTCCATGTGATTGTGTACTTCCTTCACATAATCATCAAAGAATTTCAGAAGCAGAAACGCTACGTCATTTATATCGGAGCAATTAATAGCCTCTATGAGTTTCCTACGGATGGAAGGCAATAGAAAGTCAAGGAAGTGTGTATGGGCTTTCCTTAGATATCCCATTAAAGCAGGCAGCGATATTTCAAATTGTGAATAGTTTTGTCCGTATAGGAAATTGGAAACTGCAAGGAATGACTCCATATGAACATTGTCTTCCTTACATGCTTCGCCAACTGTCTTATCGCCGAATCCGAAAGACAGTCCAAACCGACTTAAAACTCCTAATATATGAGGTTCATCCTCTATAATGGCTTTAAGGCGATCACCAGGAAATATTGATTGATTCTTTGACATAGTTTGATAGTTGAAACGGGGCTGCAAATCCCCATGCAAAATTACTATGAATATAATACCTACACCATACCTAAAAATGAGTGTTTTTCCCTGGGGAATTAAATCATGACTACCTTAATTGCTCTAATTTATCTGATTTTTGAGTATTGTGTCAGTTTCCGGATACAAGTAATTTTGCGCCCGAAATTTAGTATCAGAATGAAACCCAAGAAACGCAATAAATGGAAATGGCTCCACAAATGGGCGGGACTATTGGTCTCCATCTTCATGTTGTTATTCTGTGTATCTGGGATAATCCTCAATCACAGGGACGCGTTTTCACAATTTAATATCGACCGCTCCTGTTTACCTGCATCATATAAATTAAAGAACCATAACAATGGGATAATCCGAGGCACTTTGCCACTTGACAAAGATAGAATACTTGCCTATGGCTCATGTGGGGTGTGGTTGACGGATTCGATATTCAGCAATTCTTATGATTTTAATGCCGGACTACCGACAGGTATAGATCGACGAAATGTCAGAAATATCATAAAGGATCAGAGTGGACAAATATGGTGTGCCACAACTTATGATTTATATAAATTAAAAGGTCATGAATGGAAGCCGGTTGATTTACCAAAAAATCACTCAAAGATATCTGATATTTCATCTACACCTGACAACTCAGGAATAATTGTCCTTACTCGTTCAAACATCTATAGAGTATCACATGATGATATTAAGGAGTTAACTTTACAGGCTCCATTTGATGAGGATAATAAAATAAGTCTATTTAAGTCAATATGGAATCTGCATAGTGGTGAGCTGTGGGGGCTACCAGGTAGGATTGTTGTTGACATTATAGCCATAGTATTGATAATCCTGTCTTTGACGGGTATTATCCTGTTTATCTTGCCATTTTCTATTCGTCACAGTCATAAGACAATCCTTCCAGCGAAGATTCTAAAATGGAATTTCAAATGGCATAATCTAATCGGCTATTTCACTATTGTCCTTACGATACTTGTAGTGTTTACAGGAATGTGTTTACGCCCACCATTGATGATACCTTTTGTCATGACAAAGACATCACCGCTTCCCGGATCGAGTCTTGATACTGATAACTATTGGCATGATAAACTCCGTGCTATACGCTGGGATGAAGATAATCAAAATTGGATGATTTCAACATCAAAAGGATTCGTGCAATTAAAGGATCTTTCATCAATTCCAGTCATTATCCCTTCGGATAAAAGCCCGGCAGTAAGTCCGATGGGAGTCAACGTATTTTATAGAGAAGCCCCGGGGGTATGGATCATCGGGTCTTTTAGTGGAATCTTTCGTTGGAAACCCAATGAGGGGAAATGCTATACTTTTCATGATAACACTATTGTTGACCCCAATAGACGAAATTCATTTGGATTGGCAAACGACATAGTGAGTGGCTACAGTGCTGACACCTATAAGCCTATCGTATTTGATTATGCTAAAGGGACTGAAGAACTGCATCCTATGGGCAGTGACATGAGAAACCAACCAATGTCTTTATGGAATTTTGCCTTGGAACTTCATGTCGGAAGATGTTATTCATCATTCCTTGGTCCGATATCAAATCTGTTCGTCTTTCTGTCTGGCTTGATAATATTGTCTGTTCTGGCATCAGGCTATATCATAAGTCGTAAAATCAAAAATTCACATAGCATAAACCAATAAATTATTTTATCACATGAAACAAATTAAGTTTCTTTTTGCCACAATCATGGCTGTTGTCTTCTTGACAACATTCTCGTCGTGCAGCGACGAAAAAGACGAGCCTGCGGTTCCCGCAGCAAAAACAATTCAAGGTACATACGCCGGTAATCTGGAATGTACGGTGATGGGCAGTGCCTCGATATTCGAGAACAAGACGTTCACTGTCAACGCCACTGATGAATTAACTGTTTCTGTTGTACTTCCTGCTTTTGGCGAAGCGCCTATGGCATTGCCGTCAATAACTCTCACCGGAGTAAAAGTAACAGAAGCAAATGACGTGGTCACTCTGGCTACTACAGAAGTAACCGGTCAGACCGATGCGGGAAAGCCCTACACGTGTACCTTCTCCGGCACAGTTCAGGACAAGACCCTGAATCTGAAGTTCAATCTTCAATATGGTGCAATGCCTATGCCGATGATTTGTTTTTCAACAGCTCTGAAACAGTAACTCACTACGGCAATGGAAAGAACCAAATTTTTCCTTGCCATCTGCGGACTAACGCTCCCTTTCATCGGACTCGCCGATACTTTTAACGGCCGGGTGGTCGATGAAATGGGGAGTCCGTTGATAGGCGCAACGGTCAAGGCATCCAATGATAGGATTACGACGACTAACACCGATGGTGATTTCTGTATTAGTGTAGAAGGCTCCACTGCAAAGCTTCAAATATCATATATTGGATTCCTTACAGAGACGTTTATATTAAAAAGCAATATCGGCAAACATGAGTTACGGATGACTCCGGATATAGGTGCCTTAGAGGAAGTGGTAGTCACTGCAACCCGTACACCTAAGGCTCTGAAAGATGTTCCTGTTGTCACAAGATTGATAACTGCGGATGACATACGCAAGACTGACGCAACAAATATACAGGACTTGCTTACAGAAGAGCTTCCGGGGCTTGAATTTACATACGCAATGAGTCAGGAGACTTCGTTAAACATGAGTGGGTTTGGTGGAAAATCCGTTCTGTTCCTTGTTGACGGAGAACGGCTTGCCGGAGAGACAATGGACAACATTGATTTCAATCGTCTGAATCTTGGCAATGTCGGTCAGGTTGAAGTTGTAAAAGGTGCTTCTTCAGCTTTATATGGCGCAAATGCTGTAGGTGGTGTTGTCAACCTTATAACTCGAGAAAGTAAAGAACCTTGGCGTATCAATCTTAACTCAAGATATAGAAGCCTTGGAAATGAATGGAGAACAGGTGCCGACCTTAACTTTCATTCAGGGAAATGGACTTCGAATACAAATGTACAGTATAACACTTCAGAAACTGTCAAACTTACAGACGCTTTTGATACTGAATCAAATCTGCAAAACTTATTTGGTGGCCAAACATTTAATGTCAAGGAACGGCTCTCTTTTCAGCCATCGGACGACTTACGACTGATAGCAAGAGGGGGATACTTCAATAGGATTAGTACAAGAATCAACTACGACGACCACTATATAGACTATACTGCGGGACTGCGTGGAGTATGGAATATTGGAGTCGGAAGGACACTTGAATTATCGTACAGCTACGACCAATACGATAAGCAACGATATGTAAATGACCAGCGAACCCACGATCATGACTACAGTAATCGTCAACATATAGCTCACGCATTATATACGCAATTTTTTGGTAATAACGCGTTAACGGCGGGTGCAGACTATATGAACGACTATCTTCTGACTTACCAGTTTGTAAATGGAGAAACTCATTCTCAGTCATCGTTTGATGCGTTTGTACAATTTGATTATAATCCATTGTCCTGGCTTAATATTGTTGCAAGTGTCCGTGAAGATTATTTCTCGGAATCCAAAAACAATTCAGTCACAGCCAGACTTGCCACTATGTTCAAATTCAATCACTTTTCAGTAAGGGCTAACTATGCAGGTGGGTTCCGCGCTCCAACCCTCAAAGAGATGTATATGAATTTCGATATGGCAGGAATACAGATGATTTATGGTAATCCTAAACTTAAACCGGAAAAAAGCCATAATTTTAATCTCGCGCTTGAACACAATGGTCAGATTCGCAACAGTATTTTAGCCGGTTCTTATAGCATGAATGCACTGGGTTATTTTAACTGGTATAACAGCCGCATAACTACCACTGACTTTCCGGGGGATTCGACCAATGAGCCGGGAGCCATCTATTGTAACGAAGATGGCGTTAAAGTGGCTGGTTTAGATATTTCAGCCCGTTATCGACTGCAAATGGGATTAGGAATGATGTTGAACTACAATTACCTGCATACAATGGGAAGAACCGTTGACTCTCAGTTTTCCAATCCCCGTCCACACTCGATGACATGGAGGGTGGATTATGAGAGACGTCTATGTAGCGCATATAAATTCTATGCGGGTATATCCGGAAGGTATCTTGCCAAGCCGGAATCAAAGTATGACACAGACAATGCTTATTCTGTTTGGAAATTCACGCTCCAACAGGAGGTATGGCGCGGGATAAATGTCAATTTTATAATTGACAATCTGTTGAACTATCGACCTAAAGTATATTACTGGAACTCCCTTCCTACGATCGGACGTACTTGGTCGGTAGGAGTTTCATTAGATATAGACACAATGTTTAGATGAAAATGACAAGAAAAAAAATAATTCTTGCAACAGTAGCAGTGGCAATCATAATTACCGCTGCTATTGTTGCGTGGAGAAGCATGGCATCATCCACAAAAATAGCGTTCGTAAACTATCAGCCAATCACTCTCGGAGAAATCGGTAAAGCCAATGACAACTCTTTCATTAAGATAGAAAATCTTGATGTCGAAGATTTAGAAAATGCCTCTAAATTCGATATGGTATTTGTCAATGGAATGGGATTGAGAATCACCGAGGAGCAGCGTGAGTCATTGTCAAAGGCAGCGGAGTCCGGCACACCTGTAATAACGACAGCCGCCACAAATCCCGACAATTATATCGTATCAACCGATTCCGTTGACACGGAATTTCTGAAACAGTATCTTCAAGGCGGTGGTCGTACGAATTATAGAAGTATGCTCAACTATGTAAGAAAATATATAGATGGCAAAAAACTGTTTATTGGCGAAATCAGCGACCCCAAACAGGCTCCAAGCGGAATGTTTTATCACCAAGACCACAAGGATCCTGACAATGAAATGTTATATTTCGATTCATTGTCTGAATATAGGAACTTCCTAAATGAAAACAATTTGCTTAAATCCAACTCTCCTGAAATTATTCTTACCGGACAGATGGGAGTTCCCGATGAATTGATAGCTGGGTTGGAGTCAACAGGCAACATCGTTTATCCCATTTCAAATATCCAGCAGGCAATCAGGAACGGAATAACAGACAGTATTTCCCCATCGGCAATGATAAACATGGCTCACGGAAGGATGGGCGATGTCGTCGTGGAGTATCTGAAAGAAAAGAATATACCTCTGTTTTCGCCATTGAATGTCAATCGCGATTATGATGAATGGATGGATGACAAGATGGGTATGAACGGCGGTTTCATGTCCCAGAGTATCGTGACTCCTGAGATTGATGGTGCTATAAGACCTTATGCCCTATTTGCTCAGTATGAAGGTACCGACGGAGTACCGATGATAAAAGCTATTCCTGAGCGACTGACTGAATTCATTGAAACTGTCAATAACTATGTACGCCTAAGTAAGAAATCCAATAGAGAGAAGAAAATTGCAATTTTCTATTTCAAAGGTCCAGGACAAAACTCTCTTGTAGCCGAAGGATTGGAAGTCGCACCCTCCTTATACAATATGCTTGACCGACTTAAACAGGAAGGATACAGAGTGGATAACCTCCCTTCATCACTCGCAGAGTTTGAGAAATTGATCAATGACCGTGGTCGGGTATTCGGAAATTACGCGACAGGGGCAATGTCTGATTTTGTCAAAAAAGCCAATCCTGAGATTATAACCCGCTCCGATTATGAAAAATGGGCTGTAAATGACCTCGGTCAAGAAATGTCGGAAGAGATAACGGCAATTGACGGTGAGTTTCCCGGTCATGGTCTTAAGACAGACAACGGAGATCTTGCACTTGCCAGACTTCAATTCGGCAATATTGTCCTTATTCCTCAGACGGCAGCCGGACTTGGAGATGATGATTTTAAAATTGTCCATGGTACGGATATGGCACCCCCTCATGCTTACGTCGCTTCTTATCTTTGGGCACGTAACGGCTTCAATGCCGATGCAATCATCCATTTTGGAGCACATGGTTCACTGGAGTTTACACCGAGAAAGCAGGTGGCACTCAGCAGTCGTGACTGGTCAGACAGACTGGTCGGCACAATACCTCATTTTTATATCTATTCCACGAGTAATGTAGGTGAAGCGATGATGGCAAAACGCCGAAGCTATGCCGGAATCATAAACTATCTTACCCCTCCGTTTTTGGAAAGCAATGTACGTGGAATTTACAAAAACCTGACTGATGCAATAGCATCCTATAATAAGGAAGCCGAATCAGATAATCCTGACAACAGTCGTCTTCATGCGGCATCACGACTCGTGAAGAAGTATGTTGTAGAGCTTGGAATACATAGAGAACTCCGATTGGACAGTCTTATTTCAAAACCCTACTCAGCAGGTGAAATTTCCAGAATAGAGAGTTTTGCAGAGGAACTTGCCAATGAGAAAATCACAGGCGCATTATATGTTATGGGAATACCATACGAAAAGGATAAACTGAAATCGACTGTATTGGCGATGACTGTTGACCCGATAGCGTACAGCCTTCTTACTCTTGACAAACAACGTGGCAAGATAAAGGGCAATAAGTCTGAAGGATTGGCATTCACCGGTCGATATTTGACACCAGCTCGCACACTTGTAGCAAATATTCTTGTGGAAAACCGCTTAGCTACAGATGCCGAGATTTGTAAAATTGCCGGCATTTCTATGAATGATTTGCAGAGTGCCAGAGCTGTTACCGAAGACATTAATGGTTCAAAAGACTTATTCTCGAAGATGATGGTAATGGGGTCATCTATGCCGGTAGCCGCTCCAACTGCAAAGTTGTCTGAAAGAAAAGAAAGTCCCTCTGCCAAAATGAAAAGAATGATGAATGCCACCGGTATGTCACCGGAGAAAGCACTTGAAATGGCAAAGAAAATGGGAGCAGATTCCACTGCCATTGCAAAAATGAGCGCCGCCATGAAGCGAAATTCATCAAAGTCAAAAGATAAAGGTACAGCTACTTCGAAAGCCATGGCAATGTCAGCGCAAAAATATACTAAAGAGGAGATAGATAAAGCGACGGCAATAATGGAGATTGAACGCGCTGTCAGGAATGTCAGTCTTTATGCCGAAGCGTTGGCTAACAGCCCCGAATATGAATTGGCATCGGTTATCAATGCTTTGAACGGCGGTTTTATAACCCCGACATCCGGCGGCGACCCAGTACTCAATCCTCTGGTATTACCGACCGGAAGGAATATGTTCGCTATAAATGCAGAAGAAACTCCTTCGGCAGTCGCATGGGAAAAGGGAAAGACTCTGGCAGATAATACCCTTAAAATGTATCGTGATGCTCATAACGATTCATTGCCAAGAAAAGTCAGCTATACGTTGTGGAGCAGTGAGTTTATAGAGACCGAAGGCGCTACTATTGCCCAAATACTATATATGCTTGGTGTGGAACCGTTGAGAGATCCCTTCGGCCGCGTTACAGATCTGCGGTTGATTCCCTCAGACAAACTTGGACGTCAACGAATCGATGTCGTTGTCCAGACCTCCGGACAATTGCGAGATTTAGCGGCTTCCAGATTATTCTTGATTACAAGAGCTGTAGAAATGGCTTCGCAGTCCAAGGATGACAAATATCCCAACTATGTGTCAGAAGGTGTAATTGAATCTGAAAAACATCTTGTAGACAAGGGCGTATCACCCAAAGAGGCCCGTGAGATGTCAACAGCAAGAGTTTTTGGCGGTGTAGATGGGAACTACGGAAGCGGAATACAGGAAATGGTCGAGGCTGGAGACAGATGGGACGACGAGAGTCAGATAGCCGAGACTTATATCCATAATATGGGAGCTTCTTATGGTTCGGAAAAAGATTGGGAACGAATGCGTGATTACGCATTTGAGGCAGCTTTGACCCATACTGATGTAGTGGTTCAGCCGCGACAGAGCAATACATGGGGAGCTCTCAGTCTTGATCATGTGTATGAGTTTATGGGTGGCATGAATCTCGCAGTCAGAAATGTTACCGGAAAAGACCCGGATGCTTACCTTGCCGATTACCGTAACCGCAATCGTGCAAAAATGCAGGAGGTAAAGGAGGCTATCGGCATCGAGAGCAGGACTACCATCCTCAATCCGGCTTATATCAAGGAGAAAATGAAAGGCGGTGCCGGCGATGCCTCCGGGATTGCCGATGTCGTCAGAAACACATACGGATGGAATGTGATGAAACCGGATGTCATCGACAACGAATTATGGAACGACATCTACGACACATACATCGCTGACAAGCATAATCTCGGAACAAAAGATTACTTCAAGTCTGTCAATCCCGCAGCCATAGAAGAGATTACGGCTGTAATGATGGAGACTGCGCGAAAGGGAATGTGGACTGCTACAGACGAACAGCTTTCTGCGCTGGCCAAACTTCATACGGAAGTCGTAAACGAGTATCAGCCCTCTTGCTCCGGATTTGTATGTAACAATACCAAACTCCGTGAGTATATCGCTTCAAATGTCGACAAAACGACCGCCAAAGCGTATAACAATTCTATAAGCAATATTCGCGCAGAGAATTTTGGTGCCGATGATGGCAAGGTAATGAAGAAAGAAGAATTGAACAATCTCGAAAAGACAACAAGTCATATCAATAGCGGACTTGTACTTGGAATTGTCGCGATATGCATCCTCGTCGTGTTCCTCGTTATAAGACGTCGCAGAAAAATGAATAAATAATGGAGACTGTCGTTATTCTCATCATGTTTATGGTCAGTTTGAGCTTCGTGCTCAAACTGACCTTCATGCGCCCATGGCAAATGATAGCCGAAGCCGTGAGTCTGGCATTTGCTACCATATCAACTACAGATATTGCAATCAGCCAGTCGAAAATACAAATTTCTGAATGGCTACAGACTCCTGACCTGATGCTTGACTTGGCGGTAATCCTCACATTGGACGTGGCATTACAGATAGCATTTTGCCTCTTTATGATTAATAATCCAATAAAGCTCAAAGACAGAGTCGTAAAGAATCTACTTTTGTTTATTCCCGGATTGCTTATATTCCCCGTTTCATTTTATCTGCTTGTGCAGATTATATTTACTAATGCGGGAGTGGATTTTAACAATCTTAGCTACTGTCTGGGGATAGCAATAGTGATTATGATTCCATTGCTTGCTTATGGCGTAAGATACTTACTTCCTGAAAAGTCAGAACGGCTCGAACTGATTTTCTACATTAATTGTATCATTGGGCTTCTTGGAATTATAGCTACCGTAAATGGTCGGACAGCAACAACTGGTGTCAACGAAGTCAATGTTAACTCCTTACTGGCAATTATTGGAATCGCTGTAAGCGGCAGTATTTTGGGGTATCTATTTTTTCGCAAAAATCAAAATAAACACAATAATCAATCATGAATGTAATTTCAAATATCCTCTACTGGATTTCGACAGGACTGCTTGTCCCTGTCATCGTGTTGCTGATCTATTTCTTTATAAGGTCAATAATCCTCATCGGCGGATTCTTCGGACAGTATATGACAGAAAAGAAAACCGCAACAATGTTGGATGAAAAAGTCAAGGAACTCAATCCGTCAAACATCTCTGAGTTTCTTATGTCTTTTTCAGACAAGAAAGGAATCTTGGTCATCGACTATCTGAATGAAATCTATAAATCAGCTGATAGCCCTGCGAGATTGGATATGCTTGTCTCAGAATACGAGCTTGCCGCAGAAAAAAACATCGCGACATCTAAGATTCTTACTAAAATGGGCCCGATACTTGGTCTTATGGGGACACTGATTCCGATGGGACCGGCACTCGTAGGTCTCGCTACAGGAGATATAGCTTCTATGGCATACAATATGCAGGTAGCTTTTGCTACAACTGTGGTTGGGCTCGTGGTAAGTGCTATTGGATTTGTAACACAGCAGGCTAAGGAACGCTGGGCGTTGCATAATCTCATGATTCTTGACTTCATCGTTCAAACACTCAAAGAGAAAAAATAATGGCACGAAGACGTTCTATACTCCGGCGCGGAGAGGATTCTGATCCTATGAGCGTCGTGAGCAATCTTTTTGATGTGGCAATGGTGTTTGCCGTAGCTCTGATGGTTGCTCTTGTAAGTCGTTATAATATGACCGAAATGTTTTCACAAGAGGACTTTACTATGGTGAAAAATCCCGGTAAAGAGAATATGGAAATCATTACAAAAGAAGGCGAAAAAATAAATCGTTATACACCTTCGGAAGAGCAAAACTCATCTGGCAACAAAGGAAAAAGAGTCGGAACCGCCTACGAACTTGAAAACGGAGACATCATTTATGTTCCTGAATAAACAGAATAGACAGACCAAGCATTAAAGCCTGATCTGTCTATTGAGTGTTGTCAAATTCCCGAATGTCGAGCCGGGAAATGCCGTACACTCGTTGTCATTGGATAACAAGGTTGTGGTTCAGCCACCATCGAGGGTTTATGCCCTTGCGAAGGGTCAGTTGTGTTGACATCAATAGTACTGACTGTTGTTTCAGCCTTGACCTCAGTCTGGGGCTGCTGAGTTTGCTCCAGCTTGTTCTCCGTACCGTCATTCTCATCGTGTTTGGGAGCGAGGGCGGCGGTGATTTTGCGGTCGAGGGCGGCGAGTTCGGATTTGAGCTGTTTCAACTCGTCTTCCTTGCCCCATGTCTTGGCAATGATGGCTTCAAGCTGGGGGACGTCGGCTTTGAGTCTGGCGGTTCGTTCCTCATACTGGGCGATGATGCCGGGTATCTTCTCCAGAGCGTTGACGAAGTTCATACAGGCGGCGTGAGTGTCGCTCATCGCTATTATGCCGTTGTTGTACTTGTATTTCAGGTTGCCTTCGACTACAAAGCGGTTCTGCACACTCTCGTGACCGTCAACCACCGTCGGTTCGGATATGATGGAAATCGGGAATCCGTAAATCTCACCGATACGCTGGTAGCGTCGGTTGGTGTCGCCATATATGATGACCGCATAGAGATTGAAAACGCAGGAATGCTCCCTGAGGACATACCGGCAACTCAACTGACATACGGTTCACACATACTTGACTCCCATACATCAGAACCGCCAAACGAGACAATAGCGCGCGTAATGTATTACAGCGGTGTAATCGAGCATTGGGGCAGAGGTCTGTCTCTGATATTTGAAGAATGTGAGCGGGCAGGTCTGCAACAGCCAAAAGTGACTGATGAAAGAGGTGTTGTACGAGTGACTTTCTCACGTCCGAATTTATCGGGTCACAGGAATGACCCGATAAATTTGCTTTCGGATGTTGAAAAGAATGTACTCCAGATTGTAAAGGAACATCCGGGAATAAGTCGAATAAACATTATTCCTATTGTTGGTAAAAGTGAGGCTACCGTGAAAAGAGCCTTAAAATCTTTGGGCGAGATGGGCTTTGTAGAATATCGCGGCTCTAATAAAACAGGAGGCTATTTCAGTTTGTGAATCCATTAGCAGACTGTAATTTTTAACACTGAAAACGGGCTGAAATCAGACTATTATAGCTATCTTTTCGTTGTAGATATACGAAGAACATTGAAATTTCCGGGTGTGCAAAAAGGGAACATCCACGATTTTCAAGAATTATAAAGTATTGATAGACAAAAGACTTAACCCCTGCCGAGATAAATCTCTCCGGGGTCACCAAGCCAAGCGGCAAAATCAAGTAAATCGCTGAAACTATCTTAGTTTCAGCGATTTTTGTAATACCTCTTCCGGCAAAAATTGGGCTGGTTGGACATTTTGGGTGCTGTTTTGCATACAGGTGTATTGTATGGGGCATGACCCGTTGCGGGAACAGGCATAGGTGCGTTTATGTACATTCCGTGATACTAAAGTTTGTTAAAGCTATTAACTATTTTAGAATTATTACTAACTTTGTAATGATTATAATTGATGTGAGATATGAATGACCGTCCATATATACCGGAAAATGAGATAGCTGCGATGATGCACAAAGCTGGAATTCGTCTGTCCGTGCACCGTATAGCCATATTATCTTATGTGGGCAATTCGCGACTTCATCCGTCGGTCGAGGAGATTTACCGGCATCTTGCGCCTGAATTTCCGTCGTTGTCCCGCGCCACGGTGTATAACTCGCTGCACGTGTTGGTGGATAAAGGGCTGGTGCGTGAGATTGAGATTGAAAAGGATATGATGCGTTATGATATGGTGTCATTTCCTCACGCCCATTTCAGATGCAGGGAATGCGGTCGCATCATCGATGTGCCGATGAATCTGGACACATCCGCTCTGCCACATGACTATTGTGTCGATTCGGTGGATGTGTATTATAAAGGTCTGTGTTCTCAGTGTAATCATACAGACAAACCTCTAACCACAAATAAAGACAGTAATGAAAGATCTTAAAGGAACAAAGACAGAACGCAATCTTCAGGATGCGTTTGCCGGTGAGTCACAGGCTCGCAACAAGTATTCATATTTTGCATCCAAGGCCCGCAAGGACGGCTATGAGCAGATTGCCGCCATATTCGAGGAGACGGCCCACAATGAAAAAGAGCACGCAAAACTCTGGTATAAGCTTCTGCACGGAGGAGAGATCTCCGACACTATGTCCAATCTCCGCGAAGCTGCCGAGGGCGAAAACTTTGAATGGACTGACATGTATGACCGTATGGCTCGTGAAGCCGACGAGGAGGGTTTCCCTGAAATCGCCTTCCGTTTCCGAGCAGTGGCGGCTATCGAACGTCACCATGAGGAGCGCTATCGTCGTCTGCTTCAGAATATTGAGGAGGGCATAGTCTTTTCGCGTGAGGGAGACACCATCTGGGTGTGCCGTAACTGCGGTCATATCGTGATAGGCAAAAAGGCTCCCGGAGTATGCCCCGTATGCAATCATCCGCAGAGCTTCTTTGAAATGGAAGCAGTAAACTATTGAAACGCACGTTGATAGCGACAGCGGCCGTCGGTGATATTTGCACCGATGGCCGCTGTCATTATGTGGCGGATGTTGTGTTATTTGGTCTGTGGGATATTGTCGCTTATCACCGAAATGGTAGTTGAGTCGGTGGCGAACACGGAGAACAGGCCTTGCGGTTCGTGGGCCGGGTCGCCGGTGTAGGTTTTGCCCGGGATGCCTTCGCCGCCCCATGCCCAGAAGTTCAGTCCGCTCAGGCCGGATGAACCGTCGCGGAATCGTGTTATAATATGCCGGTAGTATCCGTCGCGGGCCAGAGTGGCGGACTCGGGCAAAATGCTCTGGCCGTCTCTGGGATATCCGAACTCTT
>BLLX01000019.1 GCA_011959405.1 Muribaculaceae bacterium | reverse complement strand
ACGCTTGAGGTAGAGTTCGTCGGCGATGCGGAGGTAGAGGGGGATGTCGAGCGCGTTGTGGTGGGTGATGAAGGGGCGCGCCGAGGCTCCGCCGGGGATGGACTGGAGGATGGGGGTCTCCACTTCCATGTAGCCGTGGTCGTTGAAGTAGGAGCGCATGGAGTTGAACACTTTGGTGCGCTTGATGAAGATGTCGCGCACGCCTTCGTTGACCACAAGGTCGACGTAGCGACGGCGGTAGCGCATTTCGGGATCGTCGAACGAGTCGTAGACCACTCCGTCCTTCACTTTGACAATGGGCAGCGGGCGAAGGGATTTGCTGAGCACCAGAAGGCTCTGGGCATGCACGGTGATCTCTCCGGTGCGGGTGCGGAACACGAAGCCGGTGACTCCGATGAAGTCACCTATATCGAGAAGTTTTTTGAATACGGTGTTGTAGAGTTCCTTGTCGTCGCCAGGGCAGATGTCATCGCGCGAGATGTAGACCTGAATACGGCCGTGGCTGTCCTGAAGCTCGACAAATGCGGCCTTGCCCATGATGCGGCGGCCCATGATGCGGCCTGCGACAGCCACTTGGCGGGGTTCCTCGAGGGTTTCGTCGAAGTTTTCCTTTATGTCGTCGGCATGTGCCGTCACGATAAATTCGGCTGCGGGATACGGCTCAATGCCGAGATTGCGCATCTGCTCCATGGAGTTTCTGCGCACCTGTTCCTGTTCGCTGAGATTCTGGTTCATTATTTATGGTGTTAAATAAATCGTTTTGTCAGGGATTAAAATCGGAGAGTTCAGATAGTGCTGGACTTCAGTGCCAGCCCCACGCGTTCGTGCAGGCCGAAGAGTAGGTTCATGTTGTGGACGGCCTGTCCGGCTGCACCCCGGAGGATGTTGTCGGCAACGGCCGTGATGAGCAGCTTGCCGTCGACTTTTTCGAGGTGGAGGAGACATTTGTTGGTGTTGACCACGTCCTTGAGGTCGGGCCGGCGGTCGACTATGTAGGTGAACGAATGGTCGGCGTAGTATTCTTCGTAGATGGCCCGCAGCTGGTCGAGTCCGACGTTCATGTCCATGTAGATGGTGGCGAGCATGCCGCGGGCGAAGCTGCCGCGCATGGGGATGAAGTGGATGGGGGCGTCGAAGGTGCTCTGCAGGGCGGTGAGCGCCTGGCGTATCTCGGGCAGGTGCTGGTGGGCGAGGGGTTTGTAGAGCGACACGTTGTCGCGGTGCCATGCGAGCTGGTCGGGAGTGGTTTTCTCGACAGCCGATCCGGAGAATCCGGTTATGGCCGTGATGTGGACGGGGGTGTTGAGCAGGAGGTTTTTGGCCAGCGGAAGCAGGGCCAGCTCAACAGCCGTGGCAAACGATCCGGGGTTGGCCACACGGGTGGCTCCGCGCACGATCCGCTTGCGGTTCAGCTCCGGCAGGCCGTAGACGAAGTCGTGGGTGCCGTCCTCGATACGGTAGTCGCGGCTCATGTCGATGATGCGGAGCGTGGAGGGGAGTTCGGCAGCGTCGAGCAGTCGGCGCGCATGGCCGTGGGGGTAGCAGCAGAAGAGGATGTCGATGTTGTCGAAATCGGCTTCGTCGGTGAAGCGCAGATATGTCTCGCCCTCCATGCCCTGATGGACTTCGGTGAGCATCTGGCCGCAGTGCAACGGACTGTGGACCCATGTCAGCTCCACGTCGGGATGGTTGATCAGGAGACGTATCAGCTCTCCCGCGGCAAATCCGTCGCCGCCCAGAATACCCGCGCGTATCATGATTCGGCAGGCCGCTGTATGGTTTCTATGCCGCGGCGTATGCGGGCAATGGTTTCGCTGCGGCCGAGAAGTTCGGTGATGTCGAACATGTGGGGGCCTTTGCATTCGCCGACGACGGTCAGGCGGAAGGCGTTCATGACGTTGCCGAGGTGGTAGCCGTTGTCGGCGATCCATGCGAGCACGGGGGGCTCGGCAGCGGCAGCGGAGAAGTCGGGGAGCGACTCAAGCACTCCGATGAGTCCTTCCATAATGGCGGGGGTGTCGGCGCTCCAGCGCTTTTTGACGCTTTTGGCTTCATATTCCTCAGGAGCCATAAAGAAGAAGCGGGCGGCGTCCCAGAGGTCGCGCACGAAGTTCACGCGGCTTTTGACAAGGCCGACGGCACGGGTTATGTAGTCGTCGGAGAAGTCGGAGGGGTTCACTCCGTGTTCGGCAAGGACGGGGCGGAAGAGTTCGGCGAGACGGCTGTCGGGCAGCGTCTGGAGGTACTGGTGGTTGAACCACGTGCCTTTTTCGTAGGCGAACTTGGCTCCGGCGCGTGAGCAGTGGGCGAGCGAGAAGCGATCGATCAGTTCCTGCATAGACATGATCTCGGTGTCGTCGCCGGGGTTCCATCCAAGCAGGGCGAGGAAATTGACCACGGCCTGCGGCAGGTAGCCGTCCTCGCGGTATCCGCGGGATATTGCCCCGCTCACGGGATCTTTCCAGAGCAGGGGGAAGACGGGGAAGCCGAGACGGTCGCCGTCGCGCTTGGAGAGCTTGCCTTTGCCGTCGGGTTTGAGCAGCAGGGGCAGGTGGACAAAGTCGGGCATGGTGTCGGCCCATCCGAAGGCTTCATAGAGCAGGACATGGAGGGGAGCCGACGGCAGCCACTCCTCGCCGCGGATCACGTGGCTGATTTTCATCAGGTGGTCGTCGACAATGTTGGCCAGATGGTATGTGGGAAGGTCGTCGGCGCTCTTGTAGAGCACTTTATCGTCGAGTATATCACTCTTGATCACCACTTTGCCGCGGATAAGGTCGTTGACTTCAACGGCACGTCCAGCATCGACTTTGAAGCGCACCACATACTGTGTGCCCTGTGCTATAAGGCTATCGACCTGATCGGCCGGAAGGGTGAGCGAGTTGCGCATCTGCATGCGGGTGGACGCGTCGTACTGGAAATTGGGCGTGGCGGCGCGTGCGGCGTCAAGTTCGGCCGGGGAGTCGAAGGCTATGTAGGCCATTCCGGCGTCAAGAAGCATTCTGACGTGCTCACGGTAGATGTCGCGGCGCTCGCTCTGCTTGTAGGGTCCGTAGGGTCCGCCTTCGCGCACGCCTTCATCGATGCCGATGCCGAGCCATGCGAGGGCCTCGTTGATATAGTCCTCGGCTCCGGGCACAAAGCGCTGGGAGTCGGTGTCTTCAATTCTCAGGATCATTTTGCCCCCGTGCTGGCGGGCGAAGAGGTAGTTATACAGCGCGGTGCGTACACCGCCAATGTGCAGCGGCCCCGTGGGTGACGGAGCAAAGCGTACTCTAACTTCTCGGTTCATAAATTATGCGTATATAATTTTGCGCAAAGGTACGAATTATCTTTTATATAGCGAAATCGGATGTCTGACATTGCCGACACGCGCCATTTATTTGCGGATGTGGGTTCAAAACCGTAAATTTGCAGACAGAACAAACCATTACCTGAATCTTGCTTATGAAGAGATTGAACTTTTCGTCCGTCCGGACTCTGGTCTGGGCGGCAACATTGTTTGCGGCGGCAGGCACAGGAGCTTTCGCCCAACCTTTTGCCAAAGGAGCGCTCTATGAGATCACGCCCACCTCGGGATCGAAGGCGGTGACTCTGGGCGCCGACGGCAAAATAACCGTGACCCCTTCGGCCGGACATCCCGGCGAGGGATCGTGCTGGACTCTGAGTGAGCTCTCGGGGTCGTGGCGCATCATCAATCCGTTTACAAACATGGCCCTGCGCGCCAACGGCACCACCGTGGAGGCCGGGGAAAACAACGGCTCCGACGAGGCCCAGCTCTGGAAGGTGGAGAAAACGGGGCCTGACTCTCGGGTGCTCGTGCCGGCCAACAGGCCCGACATGGCGCTGAGCATCAGCGGCAACCGCGTAGGTCTTGTGAGCAAGAGCCGCGGCACGCGTGTGATCATCAAACCTTCGGCCATGGCCGGATTCGACAGCGAGCTGACCTACAGGATACGGTCGGCGGCCGACCCCGGCAAGGTGCTCGGCAACGGCGACTCCGGCGAGAACAATGCTGCGATAGCGCTCGAGACCGCCGACAATGGCAACCGCGGACAGTACTGGAGCATCACCATGCTCGGATTCGAGGACCGCGCGGTGGGCGGAGCGTTCTACAACCAGAATTTCGACGACGGCGGCGACAACAAGCAGATCGACCGTCTGATCCAGTGGCCCGCACAGAAGGGCGTGTGGAACAACGCGCGTTTCCGTTTCGTGCCTGTGGCCGGAACCGATCCGCAGGCCTACGTGATCATGTCGGCCCAGAAAGAGGGCATGATATATGCCCCCGACAAGGACGGCGTGATGCGCCAGAGAGAGTATGCCGCAGGAAAGGATGCAGGCAAGGAGATCATGTTTACGTTCGAGCAGGTGGACAAGCCCAAGTTCGAGTCGCCGAGATGGGAAGACGAGACCGTGTTTGCCATCAACAAGGAGAAAGGACGGGCCACGTTCATGCCATATGCGTCGGCAGCCGAAATGCACGCCGACAAGGCATATTACGACACTCATTGGACCCAGCCGGAAAGCTCGCTGCACGCGTCGCTCAACGGCACGTGGCGCTTCAATCTGGTGAGCGAGCCCTCGCAGCGTCCGATGGATTTCTGGCAGGAGGGCTATGACGTGTCGGGATGGGACACTATACCCGTGCCCTCAAACTGGGAGATGTACGGATATGACAAGCCGATATACTGCAACGTGGAGTATCCGCACTCCAATACCCCTCCGTATATCAAGGCTCGTCCGGGCTTCAACGACGGCGGCGCCAACTACGGAATAAACCCCGTGGGATCGTATGTGCGCACGTTTACCGTGCCTGACGGATGGCTTGGCGCCAACCGCCGCACCATCCTGCACTTCGGCGGCATATACTCGGCCGCGACAGTGTGGGTGAACGGCCATGAGACCGGCTATACGCAGGGAGCCAACAATGTGGCGGAGTTTGACATCACCAAGTATCTGCGTCCGGGAGAGAACACTCTGGCCGTGGAGGTGATGCGCTGGAGCGACGGATCGTATCTGGAGTGTCAGGACATGTTCCGCATGAGCGGCATATTCCGCGACGTGGAGCTGCTGAACACGCCGTCGACGGCCATACGCGACCATTATATCACGGCGTCTTTCACCCCCGACTTCTCGAAGGCCGAGGTGAACGTGGCGCTGACTCTTGACGACCGCGACCGCACTATCCGCTGCAAGCAGGTGACCGTGAGACTCGTGGCGCCCGACGGCACTCCCGTCGGCGAGAAGACATGCACCCTGACAGGGCATGACCGAACGGAAAACGTGAGGTTTACGGTGGAGAATCCCGAGCTATGGAGCGCCGAGACTCCGGCACTGTACACCGTGGAGGTGATCCAGCATGACAACCGTGGCAAGGAGGAGATGGCGTTTTCGACGAAATACGGTCTGCGCGAGGTGAAGATCGACGGTCCGCTGCTGTATGTGAACGGCAAACGGGTGTTTTTCAAGGGCGTAAACCGCCACGACACGTCGCCGCTGCACGGACGCGCGGTGACCACCGAGGAGATGCTCACCGACGTGCTGATGATGAAGCGCAACAACGTGAACACGATCCGCACGAGCCACTATCCCAACGCGGCGCGGATGTATGCCATGTTTGACCACTACGGGCTATATGCCGTGGACGAGGCCGACCTCGAGGACCACGCCAACCAGTCGATCAGCGACCGCGAGAGCTGGATACCTGCATTTACTGACCGCATCGAGCGGATGGTGCTGAGAGACCGCAACCACCCGTCGGTGATTTTCTGGTCGCTTGGCAACGAAGCCGGCAACGGCGAGAATTTCCGCTACTGCTACGACACGGCCAAGGCTCTGGACTCGCGTCCGGTGCATTATGAGGGCACCCGCGCCGACGGATCGTACGGCGGCGGACGTTTCTCGGATTTCTACTCCAAGATGTATCCCGGACAGAAATGGATGCGTGAGAACACCAGCGGACTGGACAAGCCGATGTTTATATGCGAGTATGCCCACGCCATGGGCAACGCCATAGGCAATCTCAGCGAATACTGGGAGATAATAGAGAACAGCGACGCCTGCATAGGCGGATGTATATGGGACTGGGTGGACCAGGCCATCTATGATCCGCAGCTGCTGAAAAAGGGCGAACGCCGCCTGACCACCGGATATGACTATCCCGGACCGCATCAGGGCAATTTCTGCTCAAACGGAATTCTGCCCGCCACACGCGACGAGAGCGCCAAGCTGGCCGAGGTGAAGGCCGCCCACCAGTGGGTGAAGTTCGGCCCGGTGGTGGTGAACGGCAACGGGCGCAAGGCGTCGGTGGCCCTGACCAATGCGTATGACTTCACGTCGTTAGAAGGATTTGATCTGGAGTATGACGTGCTTGCCGACGGCCGTGTGGTATTCTCCAGAACAGTGGCCATGCCCGCCCTTGCCCCCGGCGAGAACGGAGCGGTGGAGATCAAGCTGCCCAAAGCGAAGAAGGGCGTGGAGCAGGTGCTGGCAATGCGTGCCGTGCGTCGCGACGCGTCGGTCTATGCTCCTGCCGGACATGTGGAGGCGATAAACCATCCCGTGATCCTGGCAAAGCGTCCGGGTCTGGCTCAGGTGACGCCCAAAATGCCCAAGAAGGGCATGAGCAGGTCGACCGTCTCCGACAACCGTCTCAGCGCCCTGATCCATGGCAATGTGGAGCTGGCGTTTGACGGAAACGCACGCCTGACCTCGCTCAAGATCGGCGGACGTGAGTTTATAGTCGACGGACAGGGTTTTGAGTTTGACAACCACCGCTGGATCGAAAACGACCGTTATGACAAGACGGACAACGGCCTTGAGGGCGGCACAGCCGTTCTGGACAATACATCGCTGCCCAATGCCATGATAGTACGCACCCACCGCAAAGGTTCGATAGCCGACGCCGACATAAACTATACGGTGTATCCGCAGGGAATCGTCGACGTGGATGTGACCGTGACTCCGAAAAGCGGCGATCTGCGCCGTGCCGGGGTGAGCGCGGGCATTGACCCGGCTCTGAGCCATGTGGAATATTATGCACACGGTCCGTTGTCGAACTCCAACGACCGTCTGGACGGCGCCCCTCTGGGCCGCTACTCCACCACCGTTGGCGAAATGGGCGAGCATTATGCCAAGCCGCAGAGCACCGGCAACCGCGAGGGCCTGCGCGAACTCATGCTCACCGATGCCGAGGGCCACGGCCTTCGCATAGAGACCGAGGGCGACGTGAATTTCTCGGCTCTGCCATGGACCGACGCCGACCTTATGAACGCCATGCATGAGTGGGAGCTGAAGCCGCGTCCATATACCGTGGTGCATCTCGACGGCGCCATGCGCGGCATAGGCAACGCCAGCTGCGGAGCCGACGTGGGCACTCTGCCGCAGTACTGCGTGCCGCAGACTCCGGTCAGCTACCGTCTGCGTCTGACCAAGATTTGATTCCCAGAGGAGAACATACAGAATAAAGAGCAGAAGCGGTGGTATCCATGACGACGGATATCACCGCTTCCGTATATGGTCGCGGAAAGGAGATGATGCCGGTTATCTGGCGGCGGCGAGGATGCCGTCGAGCACGGACTGCAGACGACGCTCGTGGTCGGAGTGGTCGGCAAACATGGCATCAGCAAGGCGCGATGTGACAGGATCGCTGCCGCGGGTGTTCTCGGACAGCTCCTCGTAGCGCTGAGCCAGACACGAGACGCCGATAACCAGCGACCGCAGCAGTTGCGGCGAGTCGTAGGACGTGGGGGCATCGTAGACACAGCGGGCACGCTGAAGCCATTCGCCGGGCGTGAGGGCAGGCACTCCGCCAAGCTCGATGATGCGTTCGGCAAGAATCTGGGCATGGCGCAGCTCGTCGTGAGTGCGGTTGATCAGCGACGCCCGGATCTCGGCATGGCGCGGTCCGCGGATCATCTGGGCATAGACCCACTGCTGGTAATAGGCTATCCACTCTTCGGAAAGGGCGGCGTTGAGAGTATCTATAAGTCGTGCGTTGTCTGTCATAACAGAAGAAGGGATGATATATATTGTATTGTGTATGTGTGGTCTCGATCATATTAACACGCAGGCAGGCGCACCTGTTCACCGGCCGCAACCGAATAATCGGCATAAACTCCATGCTAATTTTTATTTTTTTGTAACTTTGCAGGCGTGAAAGAGTACAGTCCCGAATATCTGGAGCTGATCCGCGAGATCATAGACCGCGGGGATGTGGAGGCCGCAGCCAAGGAGCTGTCGAGTCTCCATCCGGCCGATATTGCCGAACTGTATCAGGATCTGGACCTGGACCAGGCCGAGTTTCTCTATAAGCTTCTTGACGAGGAGACGGCGGCCGACGTGCTGCTCGAACTCGATGAGGACGACCGGCGAAAACTGCTTGACAACCTCCCCAACGAGGTCATAGCCAAGCAGATCGACCACATGGAGACGGACGACGCCGTGGACCTGATTCAGGAGCTCGACAAGGAGGACCAGGAGGAGGTGCTGTCGCAACTCGACGACGTGGAGCAGGCCGGCGACATCATCGACCTGATGAAGTATGACGAGGACACCGCCGGCGGCCTGATGGGCACGGAGATGATCGTGGTCAACGAAAACTGGTCGATGCCGGAGTGCATCAAGGAGATGCGCAAGCAGGCCGAGGATATGAACGATATATATTACGTGTTTGTGGTGGACAACGAGGAGCGGCTGCGAGGAGTGCTGCCGTTGAAAAAGATGCTCACGCATCCGTCGGTGTCGAAAATCAAGCATGTGATGGAGGTGGATCCCGTGGCTGTGAAAACCGACACTCCGATCGACGAGGTAGCGCAGGATTTCGAGAAATACGACCTTGTGGCCATGCCCGTGATCGACTCGATAGGCCGTCTGGTGGGACAGATCACCGTGGACGACGTGATGGACGAGGTGCGAGAGTCGGCCGAACGCGACTATCAGCTGGCATCGGGTCTGTCGACCGACGTAGAGACCGACGACAGCTGGTTTGCCCAGACCAAGGCCCGCCTGCCATGGCTTCTGATAGGCATAGCCGGCGGCATATTCAATTCACTGATTCTCGGCAATTTCGAGCAGGGCTTCGCGACCAATCCGGCAATGGCCCTGTTCATTCCCCTGATAGGCGGCACGGGCGGCAACGTGGGCATACAGTCATCGGCCATAGTGGTGCAGGGTCTGGCCAACGGATCGCTGGAGATAGCGCGCGCTTCGCGCCAGATATTGAAGGAAGTGGGCGTGGGCCTGCTCAATGCAAGCATCATAGCGCTGCTTGTGTTCGTGTACAACTGCCTGACGCTGGGGGCCACGCAGGTCACCACGGTGGCCGTGTCGCTGTCGCTTTTCGCCGTGGTGATATTCGCTTCGGTGTTCGGCACGTTCGTGCCGCTGACGCTCGAGCGGTTGAAGATAGACCCGGCGCTTGCCACCGGTCCTTTCATATCCATCACCAACGACATTATAGGCATGGCCATCTACATGACCATCTCGTCATGGTTTCTGTCGCAGTTCGGCACTGCTATTTAACTTTATTTAACTCCGGAATTACCACGCGCATAATTGTTTGTTGCGGAAAAAGCCGTAACTTTGCGCCGCTCTAAAGCATATTTTTTCGCTCGGGCACGAGTAAGCAGGCGCTGCGGCAACGTGTGCGCTTCGCCCGACGGAGCTAACATACAAAACGTCACAACAAACAAATGTACGTAATCGTAGAAATTCAGGGCCAGCAGTTCAAAGCTGAAAAGGACAAGTTCCTTTATGTCCACTATCTCGGCGACAGCGCCACCGAAGGCTCCACAGTAGAGTTTGACCGTGTGCTTCTGGTAGACGCCGACGGTACCGTCAAGGTAGGCGCACCCACCGTAGAAGGCGCCAAAGTAGTATGCGAAGTCAAGCGTCAGCTCGTCAAGGGCGACAAAGTCATCGTGTTTAAGAAAAAGCGTCGCAAAGGCTATCGCCGCAAAAACGGCCATCGTCAGTGCTTCTCGCAGGTAGTTATTAAAGATATTGTTGCATAATTAAAATTAACCCCGGTTAGAAAATGGCACATAAGAAAGGTGTCGGCAGTTCTAAGAACGGCCGCGAATCAGAAAGCAAACGACTTGGAGTTAAGATTTTTGGCGGCCAGTTCGCTAAGGCCGGCAACATCCTGAAGCGTCAGCGTGGCACCGTTCACCACCCCGGTCTGAACGTTGGCATCGGCAAGGACCACACTCTCTATGCCCTCATCGACGGCACAGTAGTGTTCACCGAAGGCCGCAACGGACGCCGCTTCATCAATGTAACTCCCGTGGCCGAGGCTTAAAGCCGTCGGTCCACATGACCCTTACCACAACCAGAATCACAACGGGCTCCGCGGCTGACGCGGAAGCCCGTTTCGTTTGTTTCAGACACACTAATCAGTTTTCGAGACCTTGAGAACCACAACATCAGACTTTACCAGAGAATGCTGCCGCGGCGCATCGCAGGTGATGCTGCAGAACTCCACAGTGGCCGGGATGCTGTTTTTATCGGGCATAGCGGCAGGCTGCCTTGGCATAGGCGGCGCAGGGACAGCCGCTGTGGCGGCCGGAGCGGCGGCAGCACTGACCATAGCAACAGCCGCAGGATTCATGCGCAAACGCCGTGCGACAGAAGGACTGACAGGATTCAATGCCATTCTGACGGGATGTGCGGTTTTCACGTTTCTTCAGCCCATGGCGGCCACGTGGGCGTTGCTTGCGGCGGCTGCGCTGCTCACATTGCCGCTCAAAAGCGTTCTGGACCGCGCATTCAGCAAAACGGGATGCTCTTCGCTGACACTTCCTTTCATCCTTGCCACATGGGCCGTGCTGCTGACGGCACAGACGGCCGGCATCGGCCCTGCGGAACCGGCGATAGCGCCGACTGTGGCAGCGTCAGCCGTCGCAATAGGCCAAGGAGCGCTTAAAGGATTGTCGCAGATCTTTCTGATCGATTCATGGGTGGCCGGATGCATCTTTCTCGCAGGGCTGTGGGCCGCGAGCCGAAGGGCAGCGCTGTTGGCGCTGGCCGGATCGGCAGCAGGAATGGCCGCGGGATACTGCTGCGGCTGTCCGTGGCTGGAGGTATCGCAGGGACTGTGGGGATTTTCTCCAGCGCTGACCGCCATAGCCGTCGGTCACACTTTCAGAGACGCCAAAGCCGGATGGCTGCGTAGCGCCATGACCGTGACAGCGGCCGTGATGCTCACCGTCGTGATCCAGATGATCGCGGCGCCAGCGCTGGCCGCAGCCGGCCTGCCAGTGCTTACCATTCCCTTCTGCGCGGCCACATGGATCATGACTGCCGTCATGTCGTTTCCAAGACGCAAACGCCCCGAAAATTAATTTTTAATAATTCGAGAAAAAGCCTTAACTTTGAAGGCTGAAAAAGTTTATATTCGACACAGACAAGCAATGTACAGGACAAATACTTGCGGTGAACTCCGCATCGACGCTGCCGGACGCACGGTCACACTGGCCGGATGGGTGCAGCGCGCCCGCAAAATGGGCGGAATGACTTTCGTGGATCTCCGCGACCGTTACGGCATCACCCAGATAGTGTTCAACAACGACACCGACGCCGCGCTCTGCGAGCAGGCCAACCATCTCGGACGCGAGTGGGTGATACAGGTGACGGGCACTGTGGCAGAGCGCACGGCCAAGAACCCTAATCTGCCCACAGGCGACATAGAGATCATCGCATCGGCTCTCACAGTGCTGAATTCAGCGATGACCCCGCCGTTTACCATCGAGGAGGAGACCGACGGCGGCGATGACCTGCGCATGCGTTACCGCTATCTGGACCTGCGCCGCCCGAACGTGCGCCGCAACCTCGAACTGCGCCACCGCATGACCATTGCCGTGCGCGACTATCTCGACAAGCAGGGATTTCTGGAGATCGAGACTCCGATGCTGGTCGGCTCGACCCCGGAGGGCGCGCGTGACTTCGTGGTGCCCTCGCGCATGAATCCCGGACAGTTCTACGCTCTGCCGCAGTCGCCCCAGACTCTCAAGCAGCTGCTGATGGTGAGCGGCATGGACCGCTATTTCCAGATAGTGAAATGCTTCCGCGACGAGGATCTGCGCGCCGACCGCCAGCCCGAGTTCACCCAGATCGACTGCGAGATGAGCTTTGTGGAGCAGGATGACGTGATCAACCTGTTCGAGGGCATGGCCAAATTCCTGTTCAAAGAGATACGCGGCGTGGAGCTGACCGAACCTTTCCCCCGCATGAGCTGGGCCGACGCCATGAAATATTACGGCAGCGACAAACCCGACACCCGTTTCGGCATGACTTTCGTGGAACTTGACAGCGTGCTGAAAGGCCACGGATTCTCTGTGTTTGACAACGCGGCCTACATAGGCGGCATCTGCGCCGAAGGCTGCGCATCCTATACCCGCAAGCAGCTCGACCAGCTCACCGACTACGTGAAGCGTCCGCAGATAGGCGCCAAAGGCATGGTGTATGCCCGAGTGGAGCAGGACGGAAACGTCAAGTCGTCGGTCGACAAATTCTACACTCAGGAGACCCTTCAGCAGCTCAGACAGGCCATGGATGCCAAGCCCGGCGACCTGATCCTGATCCTTAGCGGCGACGACGTGATGAAGACCCGCAAACAGCTCTGCGAGCTTCGTCTGGAAATGGGACGCCAGCTCGGCTTGCGCGACAAAAATAAATTCTCCTGTCTGTGGGTGGTGGACTTCCCCATGTTCGAGTGGAGCGAGGAGGAAGGACGCCTGATGGCCATGCACCATCCCTTCACCCACCCCAAGGACGAAGACATACCGATGCTCGACACTGATCCGGCGGCAGTGCGCGCCGACGCCTACGACATGGTGATCAACGGCGTGGAAGTGGGCGGCGGCTCGATCCGCATACACGACAGCGAACTGCAGGCCAAAATGTTCGAGATACTCGGCTTCACGCCTGAAAAGGCGCAGGAGCAGTTCGGCTTCCTGATGAACGCCTTCAAGTTCGGCGCACCACCCCACGGCGGCCTGGCCTACGGTCTGGACCGCTGGGTGAGCCTGTTTGCCGGTCTCGACTCCATACGCGACTGCATCGCCTTCCCCAAGAACAATTCAGGCCGCGACGTGATGCTCGACGCCCCGGCACCCCTGGATGCCCGGCAGCTGGACGAACTGCAGCTTGACTTACGTCCCGCGGCTGAATGACCATAGCCGAAATCATCGACGCCATTGAAGCCGCCGCCCCACCCTGCCTGCAGGAAGAATGGGACAACAGCGGACTTCAGACCGGCACCCGCCATGCTGAATGCACAGGCGTGGCCGTGTGTGTGGACGTGACCGACGAAGTGCTCGACCGCGCCATAGCCGCAGGGTGCAATCTGGTGGTGAGCCACCACCCGCTGCTTTTCAAGGGCGCCAGACGCATCACCCCCGACGAGCGGCAGGGCGCGCTGATATACAAGGCCATACTCAACGGCGTGACCGTCTATTCGGCCCACACGTCGCTCGACAACGCGCCGGCAGGAGTGTCGCACGCCATGGCCGAGATACTCGCCCCGGGCGCTCCCCGACGGGTGCTCGTGCCCCAGCCGGGCCGTACGGACTGCGGCACGGGAGTGACAGTTACCCTGCCACGGACAGTGAGCGGGACCGAGCTGGCGGCCATGGCCGCCAAGGCATTCTCGGCCGGCGGAGCACGTGTGTCGGCCGGCGGTTCAACGCGTGCCATAAACACCGTGGCACTCGTGGGCGGCTCCGGCGGACAGTTCATAGCCGACGCGGTGAAGGCCGGTGCCGACGCCATAGTGACCTCCGATGTGCGCTATCATGATTTTCTGGATCTTTCACCTGAGATCTTCATAGTCGACATCACACATTTCGACAGTGAAAAATGTGCGGAGGACATTTTAATTCACATTATATTGGAAAAATTTCCTAACTTTGCACCTTGCATTCGCGGGGTCGAAACAAACCCGATTAACTACTTGTAAGAGAATATAAGCATGGCAACTACAAAACAAGACCAATCACTGAGCGTGGAGCAGCGCCTGAGCAACCTCTACCAGCTTCAGACTATCCTCTCCGAAATAGACCGCATCCGCACTATCCGCGGCGAGCTTCCTCTGGAAGTGAAAGACCTGGAAGACAACATAGAAGGTCTGCGCACACGTATCGACAACTACAAGAAGGAGATTGAAGAGCTACGCCGTGCCACAGCTGCTGAAAACGCTTCCATAGCCGAAGCAAAATCAAAGATCGACAAGTATCAGGCACAGATCGACACCGTACGCAACAACAAGGAGTACGACATCCTTTCCAAAGAAATAGAATTCCAGTCGCTGGAAGTGGAGCTTGCCGAAAAGCATCTCGGCGAATTCGCCCGCGCCATCGACTCCAAGAAAGCCGAGATCAAAGCCACCGAGGAACTGGTGGCTGATTCAAACCACATTCTTGCCGAAAAGCGCAACGAGCTTGACGAAATCGTCAACGAGACCCGTCAGGACGAGGAAAACCTGCGCGACAACGCCAAGAAACTTGAACAGCAGTTTGACGACGAGCGTCTGCTCAACGCATTCAAGCGCATCCGCAAGAACGCACGCAACGGTCTCGGAGTGGTCTACATCCAGCGTAACGCCTGCGGCGGCTGCTTCAACCGTATCCCGCCGCAGAAGCAGGCCGAGATCAAGATGAGGAAAAAGATCATCGTGTGCGAATACTGCGGACGCATCCTTATCGATCCCGCTCTGGCCGGCGTCGAGGAAAATTAACCGATTCATCACCACATCGCATTTCAGCAATACATGAAGCTTCTTCAGAAAAAACTCGCCCAATATACAGTACCGCAGGAAGCTAAGGCCGCCGGTATATATCCTTATTTCCGCGCCATATCTTCCGAACAGGATCCCGAAGTGATCATCAACGGCAGGAAGGTACTCATGTTCGGGTCAAACTGCTACAGCGGTCTGGTCAACGACCCCCGCATCAAGGAAGCGGCCATAGAAGCCACCCGCAAATACGGCACGGGATGTGCCGGATCGCCGTTTCTCAACGGCACCCTCGACCTTCACAAGCGCCTTGAGGCACGCATAGCCGAATACATAGGCAAAGAGGACGTGATGATCTACTCCACAGGCTTCGGAGTAAACCTCGGAGTGGTGAGCTGTCTGACAGGACGCGAGGACTACATACTCTGGGACGACCAGGACCACGCGTCGATCATCGAAGGACGGCGCCTGTCGTTCAGCCAGTCGCTCAAATACAAGCACAATGACATGGAATCGCTGGAAAACCAGCTGCGCAAGTGTGCCCCCGACAAGGTCAAGTTCATAGTGACCGACGGTGTGTTTTCCATGGAGGGCGACGTGGCCAACCTGCCCGAGATAGTGCGTCTGGCCAAGCAATACGACGCGACGGTGATGGTGGACGAAGCCCACGGCATCGGAGTGTTCGGACGCGGCGGACGCGGCACCTGCGACCATTTCGGCGTGACTAAGGACGTGGACCTGATCATGGGCACGTTCTCCAAATCATTCGCATCGCTCGGCGGCTTCATCGCCACCGACAAGGAGATCACCAACTTCCTGCGCCACCACTCGCGCTCATACATATTCACGGCGTCGATCACTCCGGCCTCCACCGCGGCGGCCCTTAAGGCCATCGACATCATGGAGCAGGAACCCGAACGTCAGGAAAACCTCTGGAAACTGACTGAATACGCGCTTGAGGGATTCCGCAACATGGGCTGCGAGATCGGCAACACGTCCACTCCGATCATACCGCTCTTTATCCGCGACAATTTCAAGACATTCAAGGTGACCCGCGACCTTTTCGAGGAAGGCATTTTCGTGAACCCCGTGGTCTCGCCCGCCGTGGCTCCCCACGATACGCTGATCAGGTTCTCGCTCATGGCCACCCACACGATGGACCAGGTCACCACAGCGCTGGAAAAGATACAGAAAGTGTTTCGCGCGCACGGCATAATAGCATAACCCGCTTAGCAGTGGCCGCAAAAAAGCGAAAACACGAAGCAAATACATCGCAAACCCCACCGACAAAGCGCACCATCCCCGGCGGGGTTTGGGTGCGCTTTGCCATTCTGTGCGCACTGTGGCTCTATATGTGCGGACTTCTCATAGCCACAAGGCAGCTCTCTTTCTGGCTGCTTTTCGTGATCATAGCATCGGGCATAATCATTTTTGTGCCTATGTACAAAAAATATATACGCAATGCCAACCGCCGAACATAATGGCTCCGCCGCCGTGATCAACTCGCCTGAAGAACTGCGCCGGCTCAGACCGGAGGATCTTCCGCAGGTGTGCGAGGAGCTGCGACGCACGCTCATAAGCCACCTTGCCGTCAACCCCGGCCACTTCGCCTCATCCATGGGTGCGGTGGATCTGACCGTGGCGCTGCACTATGTGTTTGACACCCCGCGCGACCGCATAGTCTGGGACGTGGGCCATCAGGCCTACGCACACAAGCTGCTGACAGGCCGGCGCGACCGCTTTGCCGCCAACCGCACTCTGGGCGGGCTGTGCGGCTTTCCCACTCCCGACGAGAGCGAATACGACACATTTGCCGCAGGCCACGCGTCCAATTCGATATCGGCGGCTCTGGGCATGTCGATAGCGTCGGCTCTGGGCAACGAACAGCCGCAAAGGCATGTGGTGGCCGTGATAGGCGACGCTTCCATTTCCGGCGGACTGGCCTTCGAAGGACTGAACAACGTGGCCAATACACCCAACAATCTGCTGATCATTCTCAACGACAACGAGATGTCGATAGCCCACAACACCGGGTCGCTGTCGCGCTATCTGTCGCGACTCAACACCTCGAAGCGCTATAACCGCATGCGCTACAGGTTTTTCAGGATGTTCAGAAAGTTAGGTATGGTGTCAGACAGTTCGCGCGGCTCCATCATCAGGTTCAACAACAGCGTGAAATCGCTGATAAACCATCAGCAGAACATATTCGAGGGGCTTAACATACGGTATTTCGGTCCTGTGGACGGAAATGATGTGGAAAAGGTGGTACGCGTGCTCTCCGACATCAAGGACATGAGCGGACCAAAGTTGCTGCATCTGCGCACGGTCAAGGGACGGGGATTCGCCCCGGCCGAAGCCGACCCGTCAACTTGGCATGCACCCGGCAAATTCGACCCGGTCACGGGCGATCGCAAAACATCAGGCGGCTCCGACGCCCCGAAATGGCAGGACGTGTTCGGCGACACCCTGCTGGAGCTTGCGCGCAGGAATCCCCGGATTGTGGGAATAACGGCAGCCATGCCCGACGGCACATCCATATCGACCCTTCAGCGCGAAATGCCCCACAGAGTGTTTGACGTGGGCATTTCCGAAGGACATGCCGTGACATTTGCCGGCGGACTCGCCAAAGACGGCATGCACCCGTTTGTGGCAATCTACAGCTCGTTTCTACAGAGAGCCTATGACCATATGATACACGACGTGGCTCTGCTGCGCCTGCCGGTGACTTTCTGCATAGACCGCGCCGGCATTGTGGGCGAGGACGGCGCCACCCATCACGGCGCCCTTGATCTGGCCTATCTGCGCACGATACAGGGCATGACGATAGCCGCACCGTCGACCGCGTCACAGCTGCGCGGACTGATGCGGACGGCATCGGAGCTTGACGGCCCCATGGCCATACGCTATCCCAGAGGATCGGCCGTACAGGAAACCGGATCAATCTGCCAGAACGCGCCTGAAGCCATGGAGATAGGGCGCGGGCGCAAGTTGCGCGACGGATCGCAGATAGTCTTCATGAGCATCGGCCCGATAGCCGCCGAAGTGGCCAAGGCCATAGACTCTCTGAACGCCGAGGGGATCTCGGCCGCACACTACGACATGATATTCCTGCGCCCGATCGACAGCAGCATTCTGGCCGAAGCAGCAGCCAAAGGCGTGCCGGTGATCACTGTGGAGGACGGCATAAGCTCCGGAGGACTCGGCAGCGCCGTGACCGAATGGATGGCCGACCACGGTCACTCCGGCATCAGGGTGAAGCGGCTGGGCCTACCCACCGACTCGTTTGTGACCCAGGGCACTCCGGCTCAGCTTTACAGGCTCTGCGGACTCGACCCGGACTCCATGGCCGCCGAAGCAAAAAAATTGCTCTCTTTATGAAAATAGTGATAGCCGGAGCCGGTGAAGTAGGCTCACATCTGGCCAAACTGCTCTCGCACGAGGGACAGGACATAGTGCTTGCCGACGCCGATGCCGCCAAACTGGACCCGCTTGACGCCAACTACAACCTGCTGACGGTGTGCGGCAATCCGACGTCGTTTGCCACACTGCGCGAGGCCCATGCCGGCGACTGCGACCTCTTTGTGGCCGTCACCCCTTACGAAACGAACAATCTGACGGCCTGCTCGATAGCCAAATCCTTCGGTGCACGCCGCACGGTGGCCCGCATCGACAACTATGAGTACATGACGCCGGAGGTGCAGCCGTTTTTCGTCTCACACGGCATAGACCGGGTGATCTATCCCGAATATCTGGCGGCGGCCGAGATAGCCACTGCCCTGAAGCGCACATGGGTGCGCCACTGGTTCGAGATGTGGGACGGGCAGCTGATCCTCGTGGGGGTGAAACTGCGCGACAACGCTTCGATCGTGGGCATGCAGCTCAAGGACTTCGGCCGCTTGGGCCACAATTTCCATGTGTCGGCCATACGCCGCCGCCATGACACCATCATACCCCGTGGCGACGACAGGATACTCGACGGCGACATTGTCTACTTCATGACTCCGCCCGACCATCTCGACGCCCTGCGCACGCTCTGCGGCAAGAGCCAGCATTCGGTGCGCAACGTGATGATCACGGGAGCGTCGCGCATAGCCATACGGCTGGCAGCCATGCTCGGCGACCGCTACAAACTCACCGTGATCGATGCCGACCGCAGCCGCTGCGAGCACATGGCCGAGCGGTGTCCGGGGGTGAACGTGGTCTGCGGCGACGGACGCGACAACGATCTGCTTGCCGACGAAGGCATAAGCGGCATGGACGCGTTTGTGGCGCTGAGCGACAGCTCCGAGACCAACATACTCACCTGCCTTACGGCCAAGGAATTCGGCGTGGCCAAAACCATAGCCGAAGTCGAGAACATCCAATATATCGGAGAAGCGGAGACCCTGAACATCGGCACCGTGGTCAACAAGAAGCTGCTTGCCGCCGGAGCCATTTTCCAGCAGATGCTCGACTCCGACTCGTCCAACGCCAAGTGCATGGCCCTGCCCGACGCCGAAGTGGCTGAACTGGAGGTGCGGCCGGGCAGCAAGATCACCCGTGCCGCAGTGAAAGACCTGAAACTGAGCCACGACATGACCATAGCGGGTCTAACGCGCGACGGACGCGGCCAGCTCGTCGGCGGCGACACCGTGATACGCCCCGGCGACAGGGTGATGGTGTTCTGCCTGAACGGCGCCATCCATAAAGTAGAACGTCTTTTTTACTGATGCGCGACTCCCGTAAAATCAACTACCCGATGGTGGTGCGTGTGACCGGCTTCCTCCTGCTGATCGAAGCCGCATTCATGCTCACCCCTGCCGTCACCGCCATGATATGCGGCGAGAATGGAGCCATGCGCGCCTTCGGCATCTCCACGGCCATCACGGCCGCGGCCGGCGCCGTGTTCTGCAGGATCCGTCCGGCCCACACCGACATGGGACGCCGCGAGGGCTTTCTGCTCACGGCGTCGATATGGGTGGTGTTCTCGCTGTTCGGCATGATTCCGTATATGCTTGCGCCCACCACCCGTCTGGATCTGTCGGCCGCTTTTTTCGAAGCCATGAGCGGATTCACCACCACCGGCGTATCGCTGGTCGAGCACACCGACCAGCTGAGCCGCACCATCAACGTGTGGCGGTGCATGAGCCAGTGGCTCGGCGGCATGGGTATCATCATCTTCACTCTCGCCGTGATCCCCATGCTGAACCATTCGGGCGGCATGCAGATGTTTAACGCCGAAGCCACGGGCATCACCCATGACAAGATACGTCCACGCATATCGTCGACGGCCAAGCAGATGTGGGGGATATACACATGCCTGACCGTGCTGCTGTTTCTGCTGCTTTGGGCAGGGCCGATGGACGCGTTCGACGCCGCCTGCCACGCCATGGCCACCATGAGCACGGGGGGATTTTCCACATCGTCGTCGGGGATCAACGCCTGGCCCGGCACATACGTAAAGGTTATACTTACCGTATTCATGTTTCTGGGCGGAGTGAACTTCGCGCTGATCTACAAGGCAATGCACGGACAGATGCACGCTCTACGCGACAATGACACATTCCGCACATATCTGCGGGTGATCGCACTGAGCACGGCGGTGTTCATCGTGTGCATCGTGGTCAACGGGGCATTCATCGAATGGTCCAACGTGACGATCGACCCGCTCTTTCAGGTGGTCAGCTCGATCACTTCCACCGGCTATTCGCTGTCGGCGTTCAACTACTGGGGCGTGGCGGTGGTGGCCCTGTCGTTCATACTGATGTTTTCCGGAGGATGCGCCGGCTCCACCAGCGGCGGCGTCAAGGTGGACCGTCTGGTCTGTCTGATGAAATTCCTGCACAACGAGGTGAAACGCCTGCTCAGACCCAACTCGGTCACGGCCGTGAGGGTCAACAGCCGCACGGTGCCTGCGCACGCGGTGAACAAAGTGGTGGCGTTCGTGTGTATCTACACTCTGGTGATAGTGCTGGGCGGACTGCTGCTGACGGTGCTCAATGTGCCGATGCACACGGCGTTTTACTCCGTGTTTTCCTGCGTGAGCAACGCCGGATTCGAAGTCGAGGTGACCGAAGGCACCTTCAATCTCATACCGCCTGCCGGACGGTGGATCCTCGCCGCCGCCATGCTCATAGGCCGTCTGGAGATATTCACCGTACTTGTGCTCTGCACCCGCTCATTCTGGCGTCGCTGACAGCCGCCAAAACTATCATTTCTCGGTGTAAATCTATTAAGGGACTTGACGCCGGTCAGGGGAAATGAGGGCGGGCGAAGTGCCAGATGGCTATGCCGGCCGTGACGGCAACGTTGAGGGAATGTTTGGTGCCGAACTGCGGCAGCTCGATGCTGTGGTGGCAGGCGTCGACCACAGCCTGATCCACACCGTAGACTTCATGGCCGAGCACCAGCGCGTATTTGCGCGACGGATCCACCTCAAAGCGTTCCAGAGAGATGCTCTGATGGGTCTGTTCCACGGCACACAGTGTCCATTCCGGTCCAAGCGAGCGCAGGGCCGAGAGGGTGTCGGGGAAGTAGCTCCAGTCCACACTGTCTTCGGCGCCGAGGGCCGTCTTGTGGATTTCGGGCGAGGGGGGAGTGGCGGTAATGCCGCACAGCAGTATCCGCTCCACGCAGAAGGCATCGGAGGTGCGGAACACTGATCCGATATTGTTGAGCGAGCGCACGTTGTCGAGTACCACAGTGATGGGAAATTTCCGTTTGGCGTGAAATTCTTCAGCGGTGTCGCGGTGCAGGTCGAGTATGGTTTTCTTTATCATTGATTCAGAGTTTTCAGGTAAACGTCGATGAGTCCCTGACCGAAATTGCCGGCGCGGAAACGTGTGATGTGGTCGCGTCCCATGGCCACCGTGTGCCGGCGCAGGGAGCTGTCGTCGAGCAGCCGGCGGGCGGCATCGGCAAAGGCTTCATCATCGCGCGGATCGACATATAGAGCACCGGGACCGCCGGCTTCTTCCAGACATGAGCCTGTGGCGGCAACCACCGGCGTACCGGCGGCAATGGCTTCGATCACAGGCAGTCCGAAGCCTTCGTAGAACGACGGGTAGGAGGCCATGACGGCGCCGGCATAGAGTGCCGGTATGTCGGCCATCGGAGCGTTTTCTATGAACATGACGCGTCCGTCAAGGCCAAGACGGCTCACGGTCTCGTCAAGACGGCGCGCATAGGCAGTGCGCCGGCCCACCAGCACCAGACCCAGATCCCGAGGAAGCGATGCGAGCGCCCTGACGGCCAGCTTCTGGTTCTTGCGGCTCTCGACGGTGCCGACGCCCACGATATAGGCGTCAGGCAGGGAGTAGCGTGCACGCACGTCGCGTATGCTCTCCGGAGAGACAGGTTTGTGAAATAGGTCGGCACAGCCCTGATAGACCACGTCGATTTTCGATGGGTCGACGCCGTAGAACTCGCAGATGTCGGCGCGCGTGCGCTCCGAAATGGCTATGATGCGGGTGGCCGCCCGGGCGGCATAGCCGAACTTGCGGTCGCAGATGCTCACGTCAGCCCGATGGTAGAACTCCGGATGACGGCGGAAAATCACATCGTGGATGGTCACCACCGACGGGATGCCGCTGCGGCCGATGCCAACGGGCAGCTCGTTGCTCAGGCCGTGATAGAGGTCGACGCCTTCGCGACGCAGCTGCCGGGTCAGCCCGCGCGACCGCCACAGCGCGCCGAAAGCGCGTCCGGCGACGGTGTCGGGGGTGCGCAGCCTGAGCTGCGGCCATGCCGCCAGCATGGGATCCAGCCGGTCGTTGCTCCGGGCCGAAGGGGTGTAGAGCAACAGCTCATTGTGCGGGGCGATGTCCAGGATGCTCTGCAGCGCCAGACGCGAATAGTTGCCGATGCCGGTATAGTTTGCCACGGCCCGTTTGCCGTCGAAACCGATTTTCAGTCCTTTCATAGCGGCAAAATTAACAAAAAAGCGGGAATACGCCCCAACCGGAGCGCAGGAAAAGAGCCTGTGTCATTGCAGAAATTTTTCATTAAATTAATTGTGCTATTTCATAAAAATATTCGTAAATTTGCGGTGCCAAATTCGAGCAAATCAAATCAACTTCAAATTAATAATTAAAAAATTTGTTATGACAAAAGTAGGTATCAACGGCTTTGGCCGTATCGGTCGCTTTGTTTTCCGCGCTTCCACCAAGCGTAACGACGTTGAGGTTGTTGCCATCAACGACCTTCTTCCCGTAGACTACATGGCTTACATGCTGAAGTATGACACCATGCACGGTCAGTTTGACGGCACCGTGGACTACGACATGGAGAAATCCGAACTCATCGTCAACGGCAAGCACATCCGCGTGACCGCCTGCAAGAACCCCGCAGAAATCGCATGGGGCGCAGTAGGCGCAGAATACGTGGTTGAATCCACCGGTCTCTTCCTCACCGAAGAAAAAGCCCAGGCCCACATCGAAGCCGGCGCAAAATACGTGGTTATGTCCGCTCCTTCCAAGGACGCTACTCCCATGTTCGTAGTCGGTGTAAACGACAAGACATACGCAGGCCAGAAGTTCGTTTCCAACGCTTCCTGCACCACCAACTGCCTTGCTCCCATCGCCAAGGTCCTCAACGACAAATGGGGCATAACCGACGGTCTGATGACCACCGTTCACTCCACCACCGCAACCCAGAAGACCGTAGACGGTCCCTCCATGAAGGACTGGCGCGGCGGCCGTGCAGCTTCCGGCAACATCATCCCCTCCTCAACCGGCGCAGCCAAGGCAGTGGGCAAAGTTATCCCCGAACTCAACGGCAAGCTCACCGGCATGTCCATGCGTGTCCCTACTCTCGACGTGTCTGTAGTTGACCTCACCGTCAACCTGGCCAAGCCCGCCACCTATGCAGAAATCTGCGCTGCCATGAAGGAAGCTTCCGAAGGCGAACTCAAAGGCATCCTCGGCTACACCGAAGACGCAGTCGTTTCCAGCGACTTCCTCGGCGACGTCCGCACCTCGATCTTCGACGCAAAGGCAGGTATCGCCCTGACCGACACCTTCGTTAAGGTTGTAAGCTGGTACGACAACGAAATCGGCTACTCCAACAAGGTGCTCGACCTCATCGCAGTGATGAAGAAATACAACGGCTAATCCTCCGGAAAACCGCAAAATTTCAGTAGAGATGCTGCCCAAAAGGTAGCATCTCTTTCTATGTTTTTACTATTACATTAAAATAATTATTGGGTTTTGAGCTATTCCAATACTTTTCAGAATGCTAATTTTTTCTTAACTTTGTGAAATAATTGGAATTTTTTCAAACATAAATTTATAATACCTTAAAAACCAGGCATGAAACCAATCATCAAGGCTTATGCTTTCGGTCTGATTGTCGCCCTTGGATCCAGTGCCACCGCACAGGAACAGCTGACCATCATGCCGCAAACGCTTTCAAACCCCGACAATGAACCGGCGCCCGTCCATCCGGTGCCCCACGACCGTCAGGTAAAATGGAACGAGACGGAATTCTACGCTTTCTTCCACTACGGCATGAACACATTCACCAATAAGGAATGGGGCTACGGCAACGAACCGGAGACCCAATACGCACCTCTCGGCAAACCCGATCCCCGTCAGTGGCTCGAAGCCGTGAAAGCCGCCGGCATGAAAGGCGGCATAGCCGTGGTGAAGCATCACGACGGATTCTGCCTGTGGCCCACCGAGACCACCGAGCACTCGATCAAGAACTGCGGCAACACCAACGGCCAGGTCAACATTCCCGAAGCATTTGCCGACGCCGCACGCGATCTCGACATGAAATACGGATTCTACATCTCGCCCTGGGACCGCAACTCGGCCTACTACGGCGACGGGACAAACCGTTATGTCAAGGACGTGTTCCTGCGCCAGTGCTACGAGCTGACAGCCTACGGAACCGACCAGTTTGAAATGTGGTTTGACGGAGCAAACGGCGGCGACGGCTACTATGGAGGCGCTAACACCACCCGCCAGATAGACGCAGACACCTACTACGACATACCCAACCTGCGCGACTCCGTGCACATCACCATGCCCGACTGCGTGATGTGGGGCGTGGGCGGCGAAGCCCGCTGGATCGGCAATGAGGCCGGATGGGCCGGTGAGACAAACTGGTGCTTCGGCTCAGGAACCAGTGGCAACGAGAACGCCGTGGAATGGAATGCCGGCGAGTCCGACGCCAAAGCCACCACTGCCGGATGGTTCTGGCACTCCAACGAATCCGTGAGATCTCTCAACGAACTCTGGAAATTCTACATGGAGACCGTGGGACGCAACGCCACGCTCATTCTCAACTTCCCGCCAAACAAATACGGAGTGCTGCCAGACTACGACGTGAACCGCCTGAAAGAATTCGGCGAACTGCTTCAAAGCCGTCTTGGCACCGATCTCGCCCCCAGGGCTACCGTAACGGCATCCGCCACCCGCAAGGCCGGCGCAAGCCGCAACTATGACGCCAGCAACCTCATTGACGGCGACAAGGACACATACTGGGCCACCGACGACGGAGTGACCGACGCCACGATCACATTCATGTTTCCGGAAACGACCAACGTGCACTATGTGGCCATGCAGGAATACATCAGACGCGGACAGCGCGTGAAAGGTTTCACCATAGAGACCACAACCGACGGATCCAACTGGACCCGCCAGGCCTCGTCCGTGCTGACCACCACCATCGGCTACAAGCGCATAATCCCGCTTAACGGCTCCACTACAGACCACGGCAACGGCTACAACATCAAGGGCGTGCGCATCCACATCACCGACGCCAAGGCCTGTCCGCTGCTTCACACCGTGTCAATCTATTAATTTCGTCCAACACACATTTTCAGAATAAGATATCAATGAAAACGTTTGCCAAATATATCGGTCTGGCGGCCGCCATAGCCATGCTGCCGTCGGTCAGCTCAGCCACCGACATTGATTTTGAGTCCGAGAACGGTTATAAATCCATCGGCGTCTACGACGTGTGGGAAGAATCGCCGTTCCGCACAGGAGTGCTCCAGGGCAACTTCGCCGTGACACCCAATCCAGACAAGTCTGACAACGAAGCCACCGGCGAACCAGGCAACAGCACCGACATGGTGCTGGGCGCCCAGCGTTCGCGCTTCGGCTCAAACCGGTTCGGAGTGCGCGTGGACCTGAACGAGACATTCGAACTGACTCCCACGGTGAAATACGTCCATGTGCTTATCCACAAGCCCAAAGCCGGACGCGTGATGTTAGTCGGTCTCGGATCACGCCAGGAGCGCTTTGGACAGAACCCCTACTGCGAACAGTTCTGGACCCTCAGCTCAAATTCGATCATCGAGAATCAGTGGTGTGACGCCGTATTCGCCATAAAAGGCGCCGGCGGCATCGACATACGCTCGCTTGTGGTCGTGCCTGACTGCGAGTCACCCCACGATCTCGCCGAGGATTTCCTGTTCTATGTGGACGAAATCATTATCAACAACTCGTCCACACCCCGAATCACCACCGAATATTATACCATCTGCGGCGACAAAAACACATTCGCGCTGAACCGTGAAGACCGCTACTCCACCAACATACAGCTGAAAGGATCGGCCGACGGCGACCAGACCATCAGCCTGGGACAACAGGCGGACAAGCTCGTGTACCAGAACCGTCTGAACGAACAGTTCACCGCCAAACCCGGCGAGACCGTCACACCCGCCATCAGCTTCAACGGATCGTGGATGCACGCCTACTGCTATCTGGACCGTAACAACGACGGACGTTTCGACGCCACATTGCAGGAGAGCGGAGTGCCGGCCGAAGGATCGGACGTAATGTCGTTCTCGGCATACACAAACGCAGCCGGCAACAAAGTCAACTCCAAAGGCACACGTGTCAATGACCAGAACTTCACCATGCCGTCGTTCACCATACCCGCCGACCTCGAGCCCGGCCTCTACCGCATGCGCTTCAAAGTCGACTGGGACTGCATTGATCCCGCCGGCAATGCCGAGGGCAGCAACATGATCAACGCCAACGGAGGTGTGATCGCTGACGTGATGATCAACATTCATAATGACAACGTGACGGTCAATGACCATCAGCTCAACGGCGAAGTACTTGCAGCCGACGGCACCAAACTCAACGCCCTCTCAGTACCCTTCGGACGCGACTTCACCATTATGATGAACCCAGAAAAAGGATTCGTGCATGACGGCGTAGTGATCAACTACGGCTACAATCTCGACGGCAAAGCGACCGACAAATACGGCAATCCGCAGTATCAGACAGTCAGAGTACCAGCATCCAGATTCACCGACGACACATACACCATACCTGCTGCACAGATGCGCGGCAACGTGCTGATCAACGGCCAGATGCTTGAAGATGGCACCGAGATACCTGATGACGACGTATATGCGATCAATTTTCCCGAAGATCTCACCATCTCACGCACTGACCGCTCACTGAACGCCCTCACTCTGAACCCGTCGGAAGGCCGCCTGTTGACCATTTCATGCGAGGACAACACCGCCCGCCGAGTCTACTTGGACAAACTGGAATCGGAGCTCAACGCCCCCGCCGGAGCGACAGTCATTCCCACCGTGAACTACTCCGGATCGGCCATGCACACGTATTTCTATGTGGACCTCGATGACAACGGCAAGTTTTCCAACGAGCTGAACAACGACGGTACCCCCGCCAGCGAGCTGCTGAGCTATTCACACTACAACGGCAAGAACTCCACAGGTGCCACACAGGTGCCGGGCATAACCCCCGCCACAAGTTTCCCTTTTGTGATTCCGGCAGAGACAAAGCCCGGAGTGTACCGCGCTCGCTTCAAGATCGACTGGTCAAACATTGATCCTGCCGGACAATACAGCACCGAGCCAGGCGCAACCAACCAGATCAACGACAACGGCGGATACGTGATGGACTTCATGGTCCATGTATATCCCGAATCAGTAGCAGTGACCGCAGTAAATGACGAACAGCACGGCCTGCTGCGCACAGCCGACGGATCAGTGATAGGCGAAGGATTCACCGCTCCCCGCAGCACTGAGTTGCAACTGTCGGTCACCACAACCGAAGGTACTCCCGTGAGCAAGATCACACTTCGGCGCGGCTACCGCATGACAGGCACGGCCGAATTCATGGGCAACACCTACTGGAGCGAAACCGAAATCGCTGCCACCGACGACGGCAAGATCACCATACCTGCCGACATGATGGACCGTCCGATAATGATTACCCCCGCCTACGACATGTCTGGAATCTGTGGCATGAACACCGTGGTAGATGAAACAGAAGCCGAAATCTATGAACTGACAGGCCGCCGCGCGGCTGCCGAGCCTACCAAAGGTCTCTACATCGTCAACGGCCAGAAAGCCGTGATCAGATAAGACACATTCTTAATATTATATATGCACCAGATCAACATTCCTTCACTCGATGCGCTGACGGAAGCAGCAAAAGAATTCATCAGCCTGATGGGCGACCGCACTGTAGTGGCTTTCCACGGAGAAATGGGCGCCGGAAAAACTACGTTTATCAATGCTCTATGCCGCGAACTCGGCGTGGAATCGGACGACACGGCATCGCCGACGTTTGCCATTGTCAACGAATACCGGTCGGACACCACAGCCGAGCTCATCTACCACTTCGACCTCTACAGGCTTGAATCTCTCGAAGAGGCTCTGGACGTGGGCGTGGAGGATTATCTGGACTGCGGAGCCTTGTGTCTGATCGAATGGCCGGAGAAGATCGATCCGATCCTGCCGGCCGACACCATCGACCTGACCATCACGGTGAATCCCGACGGATCCCGCACCCTGACGTTTGAATAACAGACTCAGAGGTCACTTCGTCAGGACCGACCGACAAGTCACCACAAAACAAACTGCACACTTGCCAATTGAACTGCACCCCAAAAGTTGGATATCCAACTTTTGGGGTGCAGTTCAAACTCTTCAGGGGTCAAATCAACTTAGTCGCAGGGGGCAAGCTTACCTGTCTCACGTATTCATTTATCCAATTTGCGTAGTTCGTTGCGATAAATTCTTATGCCGGGAAATGAAGTATAAGATTTGACGAGATTATGGTCGGAGTCGAAAAACATATACGATGGGAAGCCGAAAAGTCCATATTGTTCCAGCAATTTTGACATTTCCGTACGACTTATTCGCACATGATTGGCTCCGATTTCAGTAGTTTTTCGGTGCCATAGCGCTTCAGGCGATGATTCATCACTGATATAAAGAAATCGTATGTCAGAGCGTTTGAAATCCCGCCGCACATCCTCGATAACGTTGATTGCGTTCAGGCATGGTCCGCACCATGTGTTCCAGAAATCAACCGCAACCGGAGCACCAGGAAATTCTGTATCAATATAATTCTTTAGGTCAAATGGCTGATCTGAATAGTTCTGCACCAGAACAGTGTTGTTATCCATTTTAGCCAATTCGGCATTTTGACCAAGAACTATGCGCCCAAGGTCGACAGGCAAGCCGTGAGCGATATTCTCTTTTTGACAATCAGACAATGCCATACGGTTTTCAATCTGACGGATATAAGACATAGCCGCGAGCATGTCGAGGAGAAATTGCGGCCTGACTTTCATAGCCGGTTCCAACTTGTGGCTTATTCTTTCCTGCCATTTCTGAATCGGGGTTTCGCCTATTTCTTCCAACCCTCCTTCGGGATACGCAAGGATTCCTTCTAATAAATATCGGACAGGAATCATAGTAGTGTATTTCAGCAAAACCTCCGGGCTATAGTCTATACTGTCAAGAAATGAATATGCTCCCATAGGAGGCTCCTCCACGTTGATATTTGCCAACTTTTTGGCATTATTTTTATAGGGAAGAATACACTGATACGCAAAATAGATTTTTATGTTGTTTGTCAACCAGTCTGCTATCTCTTCGGGCATAGGACATTCTTTCAAAGCTGACTGCATTTGCTTTGGCCATGCATCTGATACTTTGTAGTTGCTGACAGCCTGCCAGCCCTGATGATAAAGCGAAGTGTCGGACGGCGTATAAACAAAGGGATTGCACGACCTCGCGTTCTCTGAAATCACAGAAACTTCCATCCATTTATTCAAGTCCATATAATCATATTCAGCCCCTCGCAAGTCTCCTGCTTCAGAAAAATACATGGTAATGCCCGTCGGTCGCTCTTGTCTCATAAGCATTGATGTTCCACCTATGAATTCGCCTTCGCGATATAGGCGTATTGCACCGATATTCTCCCTTGTCTCAGTCGGGACCTCAGCATGATATATGTTGCCTGTGCGCTCCATAAATGTAAACTTCTCATCTTCGTCCTTGGCAAAAACAGGAAGTGTCGCCGCATAGATGTCAATTCTGTCAAGAACACTGTCTTCGGAAAAAGCCTTATTCTCATCGCTGAATATGATGGCCCGCACGGCTACTCTGGCAGTATCGAGATGAAGGAATGGCGGTTTGTTAGTCTCATTGGCAAATGTGGTATTTGTCCGACATGCAGCACACACAAATAAAACCAAAATAAAACTTATTTTCGTTAAATTACTCATTGCTTTTTTGGGGAATAAAGATATGCAAAAAATCTGTATACACAATACAGATTTTTTTGAGACATTCATCAGATAGTAGCTTATTCAGATTCAATTATGTCAGCACCACTGCCGACGCCAATTGACTGCGAACAGAAAAGCGGCCGAGCAGCTATATGATTATTGTTTATCTTACAATTGCCACTGCTAACGGAACCATTATCGTCATAAAACTCGCAATAATCTCCTTTGGATTTATTGAGACATGCGGCTTCCCTAGCCGAGAGTGCTCCAGTTCCAGTCGCAGCTCCTGAGCCATTTATAGCTGCACAAATTTTTGTTTTTCTCACGTAGTCGTCTGCACACTGTCCCGTATGAGTCGTTCCTGAATAGGCGAAAGTACATGAATCTCCTGTATTTTTCCCTTCACAAGCTTTTGTTTGAGGGATTAAATCCGGATTCCACAGATCGCCCCACCAGTCTTTCTGAGAGACATCGTCATAGGCGACCTCGTTTTTCATTTCCTGTGAACTTAGGTATTGACTGCCCTCGTCCATTTTAATAGGTCTTTTTTTCATAATAAAAGGAATTAGGGTTCATAATTGTTTTAAGCTCTTTGCTTATGTTTTCTTAAGAAACGATTTCGAGACTCAAATCGTTTGTTTAATGCATTGCGTTACTAACTTTTTGAACAAGTTAATTAACATTTCTCACTTAATAGTACTATATATTTACGGGATGGCCTCGTAGGCCGCGAGTGCCTGCTCGAACCGGTCGGCAAGGTCGGCCATGTCGTACAGCCCGTCGGCATTGCGTTTAAGGCCCTTGAGATTCAGCGGGTAGATCATGGGAGGATTGTCAAGCGACAGCAG